>CACBZW010000001.1 GCA_902543855.1 uncultured Alphaproteobacteria bacterium
GCTAGTGCTGGCGGAGTAAAAGATGATCGTCAAGCAAAACAAGGTAACGCTGCTGATGCTGCTTTTATGATGAAAAATAGCAAAACAATTATCATTGTTCCTGGTTACGGAATGGCTGTTGCTCAAGCACAACACGCACTGAGAGAGATGGGTGATTTACTCAAAGCAGCAGGTGCAGAAGTAAGATATGCAATCCATCCTGTAGCTGGAAGAATGCCGGGACACATGAACGTGTTACTTGCAGAAGCAAATGTTCCTTATGATGAAGTCCTAGAACTTGATGAAATTAACAGAGATTTCTCTGAGACTGATGTTGCATTTGTGATTGGTGCTAATGATGTAACTAACCCAGCTGCAAAAACTGATAAGACGAGTGCCATTTATGGTATGCCTATTTTAGATGTGGAAAATGCTGGTCAAGTATTTTTCGTTAAAAGAGGTATGGCTAGTGGATATGCAGGTGTTCAAAATGAATTATTTTTCAGAGACAATACATTAATGCTATTTGGAGATGCTAAGAAAGTTTGTGAAGATATAATTAAAGGGCTAGAGAACTAGTCGAATTTCTTCTTACGCATAAGTTTTTTAAATCTTTTAATTGATTCGGCTTTTTCGCGAAGCTTTCTCTCTGATGGTTTTTCGTAATTTTTTCTTAGTTTTAATTCTTTGAAAATACCTTCTCTTAAAAGCTTTTTTTTGAGTACGCGTATAGCGGCCTCAACATTATTATCTCTGACTTGAACTTCTATTGCCAATCTAGTAACCTCATAAAGGCGTAATTTATATATAAATATGAAGTCAAATCAAGAAAAATTAGCTAACTTATTTATTAACGAAGTACCCAAATTTGGTTGGTCTAGAGAAACTCTCTTACAATGTGCAAAAAAGCAAAGAATTTCAACATCTGTTCTAGCAAAATTATTTCCATCTTTTGAATATGACGTTTTAAAATTCATAATTGCTCAAAATAACATTCAAGTTGAGAAGAATTACAATTCCTTCAACAACTCACGATTGAAAACTAGAGATAAAATTAAAACAATCATGGAGTTAAAATTTGAAAATAACAGTCATCTCAAAAAAGCATTGCCTGAAATGCTAAAATTTCTTTTAAGACCTGGTAACATATTAATGTCAATTAAAATGCTTCATGAAAATAGTGACTTTATATGGAGTTTATCAGGTGATGAATCAAATGATTTTAGTTACTACTCAAAGCGAGGTTTGCTTTCAATGATTTATCTTGCCACATTAATTTATTGGCTTAACGACAAGTCAGAAAAAGATATTGCTACCAAAAACTTTATCAGCAAATCAGTTGATGGAATAGTTGATGGGGTTTCAAGACTTAAACAATTAAGCATATTAAAGAATTTAGCGGAAAACTTCATGTCAAGATACGCATCAAAAAGAACATCTTAAACTAATAAATTTTCTTCATCTAATATTTTAATTCATTATAATAGTTTATGTAACTTAGGAGGATTGATGAATTTGCAGAAAACTATAACGCCTATTGATAATTCTATTTACCTAGAGAGGGAATTAGCCTCAGATAGTAAAATTAATTCAGTCATAGATAAAGCATCAACAAGTTTTGAAATTTGGAAAAACACATCTCTTGATGAACGAATTAATATTGTTAATAAATTTATTGATAACTTAATCAATCTCAAAGATGAAATATCAAAAGAAATTTGTTGGCAAATTGGAAGGCCTATATCTCAATGTGCAGGAGAATTAAGAGGCTTTGAAGAGCGCTCTAGACACATGGTAAATATTGCTAAAGACTCATTACAAAATCTTCCAGCCACTCAAAACGAAGAATTTGACAACTATATATACAAAACACCTCTTGGGGTGATTTTTGTAATGGCCCCATGGAATTATCCAATTATTACTGCAACTAACACAATTGTTCCTGCTATAATTTCAGGTAATAGTTTAATTTTAAAACATTCATCTCAAACACCAAGATGTGCAGAACTAATTTTTCAAGCTTTTGAAAATACCGGGATACCTGAAGGTGTTTTCCAATTTATTCATACTGATCATAAAGCGTGTGAAAAAATAATCTCTGACTCAAGAATAGCTCATGTTGTTTTTACTGGCTCTGTAAGAGGAGGTCAGGAGGTAAAAAAATATATAGGAACACGATTTATTAATGCTGGTCTAGAATTAGGAGGGAAAGATCCTGCCTACGTTAGAGCAGATGCTGATTTAAAACACGCAATTGAAAACCTTGCAGACGGTGCACTATTTAATTCTGGTCAATCTTGTTGTGGTATAGAAAGAATTTATGTAGATAAAAAAATTTATAAAGAATTTATAGATGGCTTCAAAAGCATTACTGAAAATTATAATTTAAACGATCCCTCAAAACCTGACACAAATTTAGGCCCTGTAGTAAGACAATCAGCAGCTAATTTTATCAGAGCTCAAATAAATGAAGCGGAGAGCAACGGAGCAAAACGTCTTATTGATGAGAGTAAATTTACAATATCTAAAGAAGATAATTGTTATGTTAGCCCTCAAGTAATGGTTGATGTCAATCATGATATGAGATTCATGATGGAGGAAACTTTTGGTCCTGCTGTTGGAATTATGCCCGTAGATGATGATAAAGAAGCAAAAAATTTGATGAATGATAGCCCTTATGGACTAACTGCATCTATTTGGACAAAAGATTTGGAGTTTGCTAAAGAATTTGGAAAAAATGTTCAAACAGGAACTTTCTTCATGAATAGATGTGATTACTTAGATCCGGCACTTGCATGGACTGGCGTAAAAGACACTGGTATCGGTTGCTCACTTTCAGTATTAGCATTTGACCAATTTACAAGACCACAGAGTTTTCACATGCGCAAAGTAGTTTAGAGCGTTGGTCTACATAGTTATTAATAAAATGTTAAAATATTTCATTATTTAGTTTTCGATTATGAGCATTACTTTTAAAGAATTAGAAAAAAAAATAAAGTCAAAAGAGATTGATACTGTTTTAGTATCTCTATCCGATATGCAAGGTCGACTAGTGGGAAAAAGAGTAACAGGTAAGGCTTTTTTAGACTATGTTCACAAAGAAACACATTTTTGTGACTATCTTTATACAGTAGATATGGATATGTATACAGTTCCCGGATTTAAATCTTCCTCTTGGGAGACTGGGTACGGAGATATGACTGTTAAGCCTGACCAAAGAACCATCAAAGTTTTACCATGGTTAGAGAAAACAGCTTTAGTTCTCGGCGATGCTTTTCAACATGATGGAAAGACTCCTGTTTCGCATTCCACAAGACAAGTTTTAAGAGAGGCAATTATAAAAGCAAATAAAATGGGATTTGAGCCGATGTTAGGTTCAGAATTAGAATTCTTTCTTTTCAAACAAACTTATGAAGATATACATTCTAGTTATTATAAAAATTTAAAAGAAACATCGTGGTACATAGAAGATTATATGATATTTCAAACTTCAAAAGAGGAGCCTTTTAACCAAGAGTTAAGAAATAGTTTATTAGACTCCGGTATATATGTTGAGTGCACTAAAGGGGAAGCCTCTCCTGGCCAACAAGAAATTAATGTAGTTTTTACTGATGCTCTTAGTATGGCAGATAATCATATTTTAATTAAAAATGCTGCAAAAGAGATTGCTTTTAAACATAATCGTGCTGTTAGTTTTATGGCAAAATACAAACAAGATTTCTGCGGAAGTTCCTGCCATATTCATAATTCTTTATTCGATAAAAAAACAAAAAAAAATATATTCTCTGATACTAAAGACAAATATGGTATGTCTAAAATTTTTAAAAGCTATGTAGCTGGACAAATTTTATTTTTGAGAGATTTATCAATTTTTTTAGCTCCAAACGTAAATTCTTATAAAAGATTCCAAGAGTCCTCCTTTGCTCCTACTTCTGCCGCCTGGGGAATTGATAATCGAACGGCTGGATTTAGATTAGCAGGACATGGGAGTTCAATAAGAATTGAATGCAGAGTTCCTGGGGCAGATGTTAATCCCTACCTTGCTTTTGCTGGATTGATTCAAGCAGGTCTGTATGGAATTGAGAATAAATTAGAACTTGAAGAACCATTATCTGGGAATATATATCAAAATAGAAAGGCAAAAAATGTTCCTGGTACACTTTATGAAGCAATTGAACTCGCTAAGAAATCAAAATTATTACCAAAGATTTTCCGTTCAGATGTTTTAGACCACTATATTCATGCTGCAAAATGGGAGCAGAGTGAATATGATAAGTCTGTAAATGACTGGGAGCACCGTCGTTATTTTGAGAGAGGATAAATAGGGTTATAAATGCAAAATATGAATTGGAATTATCCAACAAATGTTTGGTTTGGAGTTGATAGATCAAAAGAAATACAAGAAGCTTGTGATACTTTAGGTATTAAAAATCCTTTAATTGTTACAGATCCTGGATTATTACAAACATCAATTATTGATGAAATCAACAGTGGCCTCTCATCAAATACACAAATTTACAGTGATGTTCAAGGAAACCCAACTGGTTCAAATGTAACTAATGGTGTAAAAGTTTTTTTAGAGGGTAGCCATGACGGAGTAATAGCCATAGGTGGCGGATCTGGAATGGACGCTGGTAAAGGAATAGCTTTTTTAGCTCATCAATCAAGACCACTTTGGGATTTTGAAGATATTGGAGATTGGTGGACAAGAGCAGACTCAAGTGTAATCAAACCCATAATAGCCATACCAACGACTGCAGGAACAGGTTCCGAAGTGGGAAGAGCAGCTGTCTTTTTAAATGAAGAAAATCATAAAAAGAAAATAATTTTTCACCCAAAAATGTTGCCTCAGATTGCGATACTAGACCCATCTTTAACATTAAATTTACCAAAAAGTATTACTGCTGGAACAGGAATGGATGCTTTGGCACACTGTATTGAAGCATATTCATCTCCTTTTTATCATCCAATGGCAGAGGGTACAGCTTTAGAGGGGTTAAGACTAGTCAAAGAAAATATTCAAGAAGTTTATCATAATGGAAATAACGTTGAGGCAAGATCAAATATGTTAGTAGCTTCTATGATGGGTGCAGCTGCATTTCAAAAGGGTCTAGGTGCAATTCACTCGATTACACACCCAGTAAATTCCTTATACAAGACTCATCATGGAACAACAAATGGTACAGTTATGCCATTTGTTTTGAATTATAACCGTAGCACTATTGAAGAAAAATTTACTAGATTGGCAAACTTTCTAGATATTAAAAATGGCTTCGAGGGTATAATTGATTGGACTATTGATCTAAAAAAAGAAATGGAGATACCTGAAACACTTAAAGATATGGGTGTTAATGAGGGAGATGAGATTAAATTGGCGCCATTAGCACAAGAGGATCCAAGCACTGGTGCAAACCCACTAGAGATGACAGTAGAAAGATTTCAAGAATTAATATTAAATTGTATTTCTGGAAAATATTAAATTTTTAGAAATTGTTGATGCGCTTTTTTTGAAATTGATGCAACAACATCACCATTTGATTGAAAATTTAGAGGATTTCCTTTCCAATCGCTAATTATACCACCGCTCTCTTCTACAATATTAACTAAAGGGATATAATCATAAGGTTTTAAGAAAGACTCTACTACTAGAGGTATTCTTTTTTCAGCTAAAAGTCCGTATTGCACACAATCACCACCAAACGTTGCATATTTAGTTTTTTTGATCAGAGCATTATATTTTTTATTTTTATTATTTGATTTGAAAGCAGTCATTCCAGATGTACTAAAATATAATTTGGATAAGTTTAAATTATTTTGAGATTTCTTAATTTTTTTTCCATTACAAAAAGCGCCATTGTCTTTAATTCCAATCCATGTTTTTTTTATATCAGGACAGTTAATAATCCCAATTACGGGCGATCTATCAATACACAAAGAAATTAATGTACCAAAATTACCGTTTCCATTTATAAAATTTTTAGTTCCATCTATTGGATCGATTACCCATATGTATGGAGAGTTATTTGATTTATTTTTATATTCTTCTCCATATATATCGTGACTCGGGTATTTTTTAATAATCATTGATCGCAATTCTTTTTCAACTTTCATATCAATTTTAGTTACCGGTGATTTATCTGATTTGAAATCTATTTTTAGACGATTTGAGGGGGTTTTTTTTATTATTCTCTCTGACTCATTTATAAGTTTTTTCGCAAAGTTTAAATATGGAGATAAATCTTTAAGTTTTAAAGGCATTTACAAAATATATAGAAAAAAAGCATTACTACTAATAATTTTTAATTTAAGCTATTTTTAAGCTTTTGAAAAATAATCTCAAAATTTTCTGATGTCTGAGCACCATTTATTACAATTTGTTTATTTATTATAAATGTAGGAACGCTATTTATACCCATCTTTCTAGCTTGAATTTCTTCATTGGCGAGTGGCTCAATATTTTCTTGATCTGACAAATAACTTTTAAAATCTTCAGCACCAATTTTATGTTTAATTGCTATATCTAACAATACATTTGGGTCACCTATGTCTTCACCATTTAAGAAATAAGACTCAAATAAATTATCTAAAACATTTTCTTGTACACCCTGTTTATACGCTAAAGCTAAAAGTCTATGTGAATTAAAGGAATTAGGGGTTGTCATAATAGAGTCAAAGTTAAAATTAATTCCTTCTACAAGTCCTTCATTATAGATATTGTCATAAATTGTCTTTGCTGCATCAGCACTTCCAAATTTAGAAATTAAATATTCTTGCCTATCCATTCCATCAGGAGGCATTCCTGGATTTAATTGAAAAGGTCTCCAGGTTTGTTTGAATTTTGTATCTTTGTGATTACTAATAGCTTTTTCTAATCTTTTTTTACCAATATAACACCAAGGGCAAACAGTATCTGAAAATATATCAAGTTCGATCATAAATTTATTTGAATATTCATGACATAAAAAAATAATAATTCATAGTAATTAAAGTTAAAAATCTGATAAAATAGATAATGGGAGATTCATATGATAGGAAATTTTAACGGAATATTTTATTTAGTAATTTTTTTAATTATTTTAGTGATGAATGCTTTTTACGGCTTTAACTGTTTGTTTAATACCAAAAACTTCATAAGCAAATATGGAATTGATGTGACAGCAGCATTTTTTGCTAGGTTTGCTGGCGCCGTAATTGTAGGTGCAGTTTTAATGCAGTTATACATTTTATTTAGAGGCACAGAGGCTACATGGGCATTCTTTAATTTTATGTTTATAATCATGACCATTATAGCAATATCAGCTTTTTACACTGGTGAGATTGATAAATTAGGAAGAACTGACCAATATTCAAGAGAGGGATGGTTATCAACAGGAGGTCTAGCAATAGGTTGGGCTATTCTTTGTTTTGGACTTGCAGATAAGATTTATATTTAACGATTTCTGATAAGATAAATAAAAATTAAAGACGTTAAATACATTATGACGCTGTATGTGGCAGCTGGTATAATATACAGCCCACCACCAAAAACACTTGTGCCTACAAAAATTGCTAATGTTCCATTTTGAAGTCCGCACTCTATTGAAATAGCTTTTTGTTGTGAGGTTCCTGTTCCAAAAAACTTTGCCCAGTAAAAAGCAATTATCATCATTAATAAATTGAGAGAAAGGACTACCAATCCAGTTTGAGCAAAATACTCAACTAAATTTTCTCTCTCAGCTAAAATAGCTCCAATCAAAACTAAAACAAATAAAGCAGTTGAAAGTATTTTAGCAAACTTCTCAATTCTCTTGGTTAAAAAAGATAAGCTAGCTCTGAAAGTCATTCCAATTAAAACAGGTAATGTTACTATCAAAAACATACTTATAGCTATTCCTGTCAGTGAGATTGAGCCTAAAGAATTGTCAGAAATTAATCCCATCGATATCCCCAAAACTAAAGGCACAGAAATTACACTTAAAAGGCTCATCACTGCAGTTAAAGATATTGATAGAGCAACATCCCCTTTAGCAAAAGAAGTAAGAATATTAGAAGTTACTCCACCTGGAGCTGCAGCAATTAAAATTAAACCTATAGCTAATTCAGGTTGAAGTGGCCAAACCAAAACAATTATTAAAGCAACTATTGGAAGAAAAATTAATTGGCTAATTAAACCTATAATAAAATTTTTAGGTGCCTTTATTACTCTGGCAAAATCTGAGAATGTCAAACCTAAGCCTAGAGTGAACATAATAAAAGCTAAGGCTAAAGGAAGAATTACATCAGTTATGAAATTCATAGATAAATATTAACAAAAACTTAAAATAATCATATCTCATAACCAAGGCTTTTTTCCTCTAAATCAATCAACTCCTCAGGATACCCCTCAGCTCTAAACGCAGTATTGTATTTATTTTCAAGCCTTTTAACTACCATTGACGACCATGCACGATCACCAAACCTCTTTCTTGCATCTTTAATAATATCAAGAACTAAAGGTGAAATTTCTAATTCAACCCCAAGGTTTGTGGCGAGATCCTGAAAAAGTCCTACATCTTTCTCAACTAAGTCCATTGTAAAATTTATATTATATGACCCGTTTAATATTACCTGACTCTCAGTTTCATGGACAAATGAGTTACCTGAGGAAGCTGCAATTCCTTTGTATGTTTTATTCAAATCAAGATTTGATTTACTAGCAATAGTCCAAGCTTCTCCTAATGCAACTAAGTGAACAGTAGCCAAATAATTAGTAATAACTTTAAGAATAGATGCACTTCCAAAGTCTCCTGTATACAAAATTTTTCGACCAAGACATTTTAACACTGGCATAGCCTTATCAAATCCCTCTCTACTTCCTCCAACAAAAATAGAAATGTTACCAGTTGCAGCTCTATGACAACCACCACTTACAGGGGCTTCTAAAGCTATTGCATTTTTTTGCTGAATTAATGATGCATGTTTTTTTAGTTGTTCATCTTCAGTTGTGCTCATCTCAATCCAAATTTGACCTTTTTGTATAGTATCAATAATACCATCTTTGGACTCTAAAACTTCTGCACATATCTTGGGAGAGGGAAGACAAGTTATTAAAATATCAGAATTCATCACAAGATCTTTTATTGATTTAGCTGTCTTAGCACCTTTTGATTTAAACTCATCCATTAAGATGCGATTTTTATCTAAAACTGATATTTGAAAATTATTTTCAAGAAGATTATTTGCCAGTTTTCCACCCACATTACCAAGTCCAACAAAACCTATTTTCATCACTACCCCCTATGTTTAATAAAAGTACTATTACTTTATTTTTAAATGTTAATATTAAATAATTCTTATAAAATTAGATAATGTCAATTTACCTTAGAACAGAAAAAATTATTCCAGATTGGACAGACTATAATGGTCATATGAATTTAGCCTTTTATATCCACTTATTCGATCAAGGATGGGATGTGCTGCTTGATAGATTTCAAATGGGAGGAGAGTCAGCTAAAAATGACAAAAGATCAACATTTGCTGTGGAATCCCACACTAAATATATTCAAGAGGTTAAAGAGGGAGATGAAGTTGATATAAACTTACTATTCTTAGACCGTGATAAAAAAAGATTTGTATATCAATTGGAAATTGTAAGTAAAAGTGGGAATTTTAGAGCAGCTACATCTGAAGTTTGCTCTCTTTATGTTGACTTAAGTATTCGCAAAGTTATTGAAATGGAAGACCATAAATTAAAGTTAGTAGATGATTTCATAGCTGAAAATAAAAATCAATTTTCACCAATAGAATTTTACCTTTTAAATAAATTAAAAAAGTAAATGAAAGTTGCTATCATTGGGTCGGGCATTGTTGGTCTCACAATTGCATATACCTTAAGTAAAGAAAATATCGACATAACTATTTTTGAGAAAGAGAGAGACTCACTATCACATGGAACTGGAAGAAATAGCGGTGTTATTCACTCTGGAATCTACTATCAACCTAAAACTTTAAGGTCAACTCTCTGCATCAGAGGTTCAAAGTTAATGAAAAAATTTATTAGTGAGAACAATCTTTATATCAATAATTGTGGAAAGTTATTACTTCCAAAAACAAAAAAAGAAATCGAAACACTTAATTTATTGTATGAAAGATCGAAGGAGGTAGGAGTCGAAACAATCAAGTTAAATAGTTTCGATGAGATTTTAAAAATAGAGCCAAACTGCAATCCCTTATTTAATGATGCTCTTTTTATTAAAGAAACAGCCATAGCCGATCCAAAAGAGGTATCAAACAAATTGATTGAAATTTTAAAAAAAAGAGGCGTTATAATTAAATACGATACAAAAGTGGACTCAATTTCATCTGATAATACAACTATTATATCAAATAATAAAATTCATAATTTCGATCTTATTATTAACTCTGCAGGTTTACACGCAGATTATTTGGCAAATAAATCAAATTTAAAAACTAGATACACATCTTTACCTTTTAAAGGTAAATATTGGAAAATTAGTTTCGGAGATAAAAATGAAATTCCAAATAGATTAATTTATCCAGTGCCAAATTTAGACCAACCTTTTTTAGGAGTCCATACTGTATACGATAAAGATGGAAACTTCTATTTAGGCCCTAGTAGCACTCCTGTATTTGGAAGAGAAGCCTATAGGCCTTTTAGAAAATTTAATTTTTTAGAGTTTTGTTCCTTAAGTTATAAATTCATTTTGAAAATAATTTTTAATGAGAATAACCTTAGAAATTTAGCTATTAGTGAGTTTAAAAATTTATTTTTGTCTAGTGTCATGAAATCGTCTAATGTTTACTTCAGACATAAACCAGTAAAAATTGAATTGAGTAGTAAAGTGGGGATTAGATCTCAAATGTTTGATAAAAATAGTAAAAAACTATTTAATGATTTTGTAGTTATTAAGCAAAATAACATTATACATATTCTTAATGCTATATCTCCGGCATGGACATCTTCTTTTGCTATGGCCGAATTTATATGTGAAAAATATACTATAAAAAAACAGGAATAATAATGAAAGCGCCTAATTTTAAGTTGCCAAGCACATCTGGAATATTTCAACTAAGTGATTATTTAGGGAAAAACATAATTTTGTATTTTTACCCAAGAGACAATACAAAAGGATGTACTTTAGAGGCAATTGATTTCAATAGTTCTCTTAAAACTATAAATAAATATAATTGCATTGTAGTAGGTGTTTCAAAAGACTCAATTGAAAGTCATCAAAAATTTAAAAAAAAAAATAAATTAAATTTTGATTTGTTATTTGATGAAAAAATAAAAGTCTTAAAAAAATACAAAGCTTGGGGACTTAAGAAATTTTTAGGAAAAGAATATTATGGTATAATTAGAACTACAGTATTAATTAATGAAAAAGGCAAAATTGTAAAAATCTGGAGTAATGTCAGAGTAAAAGATCATGTAAAAAATGTAATTAATGAACTATCTAATATTTAATTTAATCCAAAACACTTATTCACAAATTATAAACAGAAAAATTTATTTTTTTATCTTTTGTTATTGTATAAAAATATAATTTATTTTAACATTAAAAATGTAGAGGGTAGGAAACTTCCCAAAACAAAGAAAAGAGCCAAAGTAGTAGAGGCATAGAGAAGGGAAACCGGAACTAAGTCGAGACAACCGAGGCTCTTTTCTGCTTTTAACCCCAGAATTATTGAAATCCTTACATTAAATAGTTTATCATTACATGTGAAAAAAATTTTCAAATACACTTTTATTTTTATTATTGGTTTTAATTTAAACCTATTTTCTGGTCCGTTTACAGATGAGTTTGCTAAGTGCATTGTGATGAAAACAACAACTCAAGAAAAAACTGATTTAGTAAGATGGATTTATGTGACAATGTCATTTCACCCCCAACTTATGGATTTGTCTAATCTAACAGCTGATGATGTTGAAATGGTGAATATAAGAGTAGCTGACTATATGACCAATGTCTTTGCTTATAAGTGCAATGAAGAGTTAAATATGGCTATAGATTACGAGGGTGAAGAGAGTGTTTATTATGCATTTGAACTCTTGGGAGAAATAGCAATGACAGAGTTAATGGAAGATCAAGAGGTTAGTGCGGCAAGTGAACTATTTATTGATTATATAGATGTTTCAATTTTTGAGGAAATATTGAACTATTAAACTTATCAGTATTTATATAAATAAGTTAATGCTGATAGCTATCTAATCAAACTTCTAATATCATATTACAATTCATAGGTAATACTTTATTTTGTTAAGATAATTGAAAAGTATAATAATTAATTAATGAAAAATAAACCATCTAAAGAACAAGTAGATAATTTAATATACTTACTTAAACAAAACTCTTTTGATCTTTTAGTATCAAAAACAGCAGATTTAATAAATCAATTCCCTGACTCAATCTTATTATTAAATCTTAGTGGTATAGCAAATGCAAATTTAAAGAATTACAAAAAATCTATAGAATGTTTTGAGAAAATATTGTCCATAGATAACAACTCGACAGATGCATATTATAATTTAGGTAATTTAAAACAAAAAACTGGTGATATGAAGTTAGCTAAGTTTTTTTTTAATAAGACAATTGAATTAAATAAAAATTTTTATCAAGCATACAATAGTTTAGGAATAATATACAAATTCGAAAAAAATTTTAAACAAGCAACATACTTTTTTAAATGCGCACATAATATAAATCAAAAACATTACCAATCATTAATAAATCTAGGTTTATTATCACAACTTCAAAGTAATAATTTAGAGGCTATTAATTATTTTGTTCAATCATATATGATAAAATCAAATAAATTTTCTTTAATCTATTTAGGAAATTCTCTTGCGCAATATAGATTTATCGAGCGTAGACCTGATCTTTTTCAAATTATTTATGATTTAATAACTACAAATAATCTCGTTTCTCCAACTAATATTATTAAATCAGTAATTAGCCTTATTGTTCAAGAGGATGAAATTAACAAAATTCTTAACACAAATAAAAATTTAACTTCAGTCGATGACTTTAACCATATCATTAATGAAATTTCAAAATATCCTTTTTTTATTGAAATTATAAAGTTATGTCCTTTAACAGATTTTAAATTTGAAAAACTATTTATAAAAATTAGATACTATTTATTATTAAATATTTCAAAGATTAAACTTTCTGAACAGAGTCAAAAATTTCTTTATGCATTGGCCTTGCAGTGTTTTGTCAACGAATTTGTCTACAATGAGACTGAAATAGAAACTGAAAAAATAAAAGAATACGAGGAATTAATAAATAAAAATCTCTCGTTACAAATTCAACCAAATACCATTACATTGCTTTGTTTTTGTTTATATAGAAATTTAAATAATTACAAGTGGTCTGCCAAATTAAAATTCTCAGACAATTTAATTTATTTAAAAAAAACATTAATTGTTGATGATATTATCGAAAAAGAAAATATATCAAATATCGAAAAATTTAAAAAAGTTACTGACCACATATCTCTAAAAGTACAAAATCAGTATGAAGAAAATCCTTATCCTAGATGGATTAAAATGAGAACTGAGTTCGATGATTTATCAATCAAAGATTTAATAGAAAATAATGAATTAAAAATTATTAAATCCGATATTAGAGAGGTATTTAAGCCAGATATTTTGATTGCTGGGTGTGGTACTGGACAACATGCTATATATACAGCACTAAATTATAAAAATTCAAACGTTTTAGCACTAGATTTAAGTCTTTCAAGTCTAGCCTATGCTAAAAGAAAAGTTGATGAGTATGAAATCAAAAATATAAATTTTATTCATTCTGATCTCTCAGATGTTAAAAACTTTAATAAAAAATTTGACATAATTGAGAGCGTTGGTGTTTTGCATCATATGAACAATCCCTATGAAGGTATGAGATGTTTAGTGGATGTTTTAAAAGATTTTGGCCTAATTAACTTAGGCCTTTATAGTAAGTATGCCAGGAAACACATATCTAAAATAAGGCAAGATATACAATCAAAAAACATCGTTCCATCAAACATTGAGATAAAAAAGTATAGAAACTATATTTTTAATTCTAATAATAATGAAAATATAATGATCAAAAATTCAAAGGATTTTTACACTACAAGTTCAGCTAGAGACTTATTATTTCACGTTCAGGAGCATCAATTCGATTTAATAGAAATAAAAAATTATTTAAAAAAATTAAATTTATTTTTTTGTGGATTTGATAATTCAAATTTAAAAACAAAGTTTAAATCAATCTATAATTTCGATGATATATACGATTTAGAAAAATGGGATGAATTTGAAAGGAAAAATCCAAATTCTTTTGATGGGATGTATCAGTTTTATTGCCAAAAGATATAATCCTCTTATGTTTTTTATTTTGGAGACTGCAATAATGGTGCCGCCGAGAAGAATTGAACTTCCGACCCCACCCTTACCAAGGGTGTGCTCTACCACTGAGTACCCTTGAGTACTAAGTTGTTTCAATGATTCTAGCATCTGTGGAATCATCTTTGCAAGTACATTGTTAAACAAAGTGTACCCATAGTGTACCCATTCTCTGATATAGAGCTAACTAGGATAACAGAGTAAACACTATGTGCCGCCCCCCCGCATGTGCCATGCCACCCCTCTGTACCTTATATACATGTGCTCTTGCTAAAATATTCAAAATAGACTGTAAACCACTTTTAAATAAATAATATTTAGCATCAACTATGCGAGTAAATATTTCTATATCTACTGTAAACCTTAACCTTTAGAAAGTGTTGAATAACTTGAATTCTAGAATCTTTGTAAACCTATTTGAAAGTACAATAGTTAGATAAACTTGATACATCTAAATCTAACATATGTTTGAAAGTAGTTATTTAATTGCAGGAATAGAAGGGTCTTTATCTAAAGCAATAAAATATTTCTCAAATTCATCATGCATTATTTGAGTTAATTTAATTTTATATTTCTTGTTAGTAATAAATCCGTCATGTATTGGGAAGGCAGGTATTCTTTTTAATGCTGCTGATTTTACTACCGCAGTAGCTATATTAGATTCATAAAACATAAACTTTATACCCCAATCTTTAGAAGTTTTAGTATTCTTAAAATACTTTCCCCATAATATTGCATGTACAATCCTTATCTCGGCAATACATTTTTCCATATCATGTAAGAATTTTTTAGGAATAGAACCTACATTTGGGAATTTTTTTCCTAATATTTCCTGTGCAGTTAGTTTTTTAGCAGTAGTAATATTTTTTACATTAGGTGCGATAGTAATAAATTGTTTTATTATTTCTCTATTTAATCCCTTGAGGGTGGCTATCTGATATAAATCCTTACCACTATTGCTAGATAAATTTTCAAGAGAGCTCATTATGTGCATATTCATACTGCTATAATCTAGCTCTATTGTTTCCTCTTGGTTTAGCAACAGTGATCTACGAAGCTCCTTAGGAACACTGAGTATCCAATGGGAATATAATCTACCGCCCTTACCAAAGTTGCCCCTACTAAATATTCTCTCATAATAATTATTTCTATAATTTGAAACAAAATAACCTTCTGGATAATAAATCTTCTTCTCTAATTTATGCTTTTTAATGTATCTATTGAGGGAGTTAGGTTTGATATACAGCTCTTGTTTTCCTAAATAATCATTAATAAAAAACATTTCCTGCCGCATATCATTTGTATTTTCATCATTAGAGTAGGGCACTTCTCTCTCATATCCGCCCTTAAATTGTTTAAGTCTTATGGGATTTCCAACATATGTTAGATTTTCTATTCCTATTTTAAAATACTGAAAATACTCAATCCAACTTCTAGAAAATTCATATCTTGCGGTAGCTCCACCTTTCTCTGATGTAGGGCTTCTAGGTTCTCTAGTTAATCTTAATGCTTCAGTTTTTAATAAATAATTTAATGTGTTCTCTACTGTTTTAGCTGATAGATGCTGATTGTAGATACCTTTTGTATAAACATCTTTTTTCTTTTGTATGGTCATATGACCCCAAAACAGAAATCTATAATGGTTATATAATACTGCTGCTCCAATAATTTTTATAAAATCTCTATACTTCTTTTTTGTTGAGTCATTTAATTTTACTTCTGTTAAATATTTTTCTACCCATTTATCTACATTCTTACCCTGTAAGGTAATATCTGTATCTATATAGTGAGCATCATCAAATAAATAATCTACTCCCCACTGCCTCTCTATTTGTTTTCTAAAATATTCTCTAGTATATCCTACTGAATCATTAACCATTTCTTCGTGGTAATCTCCTGCTAAATCATCCATTTCAGAAATTGTTATTTCATGTCCGTCAGGCAAAGTACCTACAACTTCTACTTTATAATCAATTAAAAATTTTTTATAACGCATGAAAGTACATCATACACTATCGGAGAACTTTTGTCGTTTAATTCCCTCAATCTAAAGACTAATGAATCACAATATGGTATAATGTAATTAGAAGCTTAAAAAAGTTTCTATTCTTCTCCACTCCAATAATCACGGAGCCTTGATATAGGTTCCCATTTTATAGGAGAAGAAATGTCAAATAATAATGACAGAAAAAAAGTAGGTGGTACAACCGCTTACTCATATAAGAAAATGCCCTCCAATAACAAGGGGAGGTCATCTACGATCCAAGAGAACTCTTGGGTAAATTCTGATTGGTCAGATTATGAACATCAGAAACATTTAAATAAACTCGCTAATGAGAAAATAGATAATCTTTACTATGAAGTAATGGGTAAGATTAATGATACTCAAGCGGAAATAGTAGATAAAATTATTAAAATGCATAAAGAGAGTAAATCTCAATCTGCATTTGATGATTATTTTGAGGAGGATAAATAATGCAATACTCCTTAACTACTGATGCAGGATTACCCACTTCAGAAAATCATACATTTAATGATGATGTGGAGAAGGGTATTGCCATATTTAAATTACAAAGTGGTAGATATTACATAACCCATAGTAATTTTATGGCTAAGAAAGTTCGTTCTTATGCTTTGGGTTTATTTGAAAATGATACCTTAAGAGAAGATAAACCTATCGAATTCGTTGAATTCTATCGTTTAGGTACTTCAAAACGCAAAACATATGGTGCTACTTCTGATAGTAGGGTAGTTGCTGAAAAGAACTTAGCTGAATTTCACAATTCTATTTATTTCAATGCCGCTAGAAAATATGGTGCTGAAAATGTAATTAGTGAAAACTTCCGTAAATATGGTGAGGAAGGCTTTGAATCTAAAACATCATATGTAAATGAGATGATGAACCATCTTGTTTATGGGGAGATGCTTACTGTTTTAAAGGAATATCCCAAAGGGGGTAAGTATGAATAGAGGCAAAATCCCTGCACATCTAATTAAAAAATCCACTCCAATAGGTAGAGTTGGTTTTATGTTTTTAGATGAAGAGTCTATTGATTATGAGTTTCAGAAGGAGTTAGGGGAATATCAATGTTCTCTCTTCATACACTCAGATCACATAGGTACTCTTAAAGATGATATTGATACATTACTAGAAACAACCGCAAGTGAGGTAAGGTCTAATCAACAAATATTTAAATCTTACCCTTATGAAATATTACATGGCGGTAGTGTTCAGAAGTATTTTGATATAGTAGGTTTTAAAGCTGAGCCTGGTGATATGCTTCTTAAAGCAAAAACTAAAGCTCACTTTAGAGATAGGAAAACTGGTTTACTAAAACCAAATCCTATTAAAGTACTAGACCCGCAAGGTAATATAATGAAATCTGTTCCTTATACCCTTAAAGGTTCTAGAGCTAAAATAACCTACAATCTATTTCCTTGGAGCTTTGGTGGTAAAGCAGGAGTTAGATGTTCTTTACATGAAGTAAATTTTATTGAGTTAAAAGAATTTGTTTCAGAAGTAAATGTTGAAGATGCATCTACTCCCTCACAAAAAGTTGATACAGGGGAATATGGTATCAATAAATAAATTAGGTGTGATTGATTCAGTTGAATCTAAAAGATTCTGTAAACCTCTTAAAACGGGTTTTTTGAATCAAATTTAAGCACTTAAACAGTTTCATCTATTGTTCTTTAGTTTCTCAATAGGTGAATAAACTAGGGGAGTTATGCTCGGTATCCTACCTCACTCCCCTAGGATTAATAACTATGATCCGAGGTTAAGCTTAGATGCTATCGTTGAGGCTCTTAGGTTTCCATAAACATTCATTAAAATATTAATATCTTTATGTCCGCTAATTACTTGCACATCTTGTATTGGCAATCCCTTCTCTAAATATCTGCTAATAGCCTCATGTCTTAAATCATGAAAGTGTAAATCTTTAATCTCGTACTTTTCTACTAGCCTTCTCCATTTAGATTTTAATCCCTCATAGTGTAAAGGTATGGGAAGTTCCATAGATTTAAGAATAGTTTTAGCCTTATTTGTTAATGGTATTTCTGAATTAATAGAACCATTTTTCCTTACAGGAATAACTAAAGTATTATCCTTAATATGTTCATCTTTTATTCCTAGAATCTCACCTCTTCTTAATCCTGTTTCTAATGCTAGATTTATTATATTCCGCATTATTTCTACTGTGTGATTACCTTTAGTTAGTAGGGTTAATTCTCTATTTGTTAATCTTCTAAAGCGAGGTTCTGGTCTTTTCATTTTCTGTAAATTATTGAAGATACTATCAAGAGGGTAGCCCCATTCAGTTTGAGCTACAATCCACATATGTTTTACAACAGTTAAGAACCTTAACCATGTAGAGATTTTTCTTTCTTGAATATATTTATTTCTGAAATCTCCAATATGTTGGGGAGTTATTTTATTTATTTTGTATTCTATTTGAGGAAATTCCTTCACAAATTTACTAAGTGAATATGCTTCCCACTTCCTAACAAAATCAGATTTTCTACAAGATACTTCAATTAAATATCTATTAATTAAATTCTTTAGAGTAGGGTAGTTAGTATCTGTTTTGTAAGTTCCCTTTTGTATTTCCAATTCTTTCTCACTAATGAACCTTTTAGCAAGTGCTTTGCTTGGAAATGTTTTCTTAATTGGCTTCAATTTAAATTCACCAATACGAACTATTGCTCTGAACTTCTTCCCTCTTTTTGTTATTGTTCCCATGTTGTACCTCCTTTGTGTACCCAAAAGTGTACCCAAGGGGCTACTGTGAGAAGAGCTTTGGTAAATTAACCTTGATAAATATGGTGCCGCCGAGAAGAATTGAACTTCCGACCCCACCCTTACCAAGGGTGTGCTCTACCACTGAGCTACGGCGGCACTTTTAAAATTATAGACTATTAATACATATTAAAAAACATTAACAAAAGACATCCAGCTGTCAGGTATTTAGAGATTTCATAAATAATTTTCCATTTATTATTATTTTGACTCACACGCCATGTTGTAAATGTAATTGCCAAAAAAATAAATGATACAAACCACATTAAATTAGGGTTTTTTGTGAATTCGATAATAACTGACATAATTAATTCACAAGATAAAACTTATCTACCAGATAGTTTATTGAAAAGACTAATCCAATCATAAATATCCAATATAGTTTTTTGTTTTTTCTAATAAAGGGTATCCCGATAGCACTGTATCTAAATAATTTATGAAGTCCCCATATAATTAAGGGGATTAAAAACAACCAAAATATAATCTCCCAAATCATTTTCTAAATTTAATTATTCCTTTTTTTATAAGACTATCCATTTAATATCTGAACCAATACCTTTACGAAGTGATACCATTTAAATCCAAAAACTCCCTAATTTATTATCATTCACCAATTAATCTTCAACATATTGTAATTTTTGTAAAATGATGATATTTAAATTTTATGGATAATAACAAACCAAAACCTGATTGTGGTTGTTCTTGCTCATGCTGTTGCACTTGTGGTGACGGTTGTTGTCAATAAATAATTTTGATAAGAACAATTATTCCTAAAATAAAACCAAATATCACGTCTACGTATTTTCCTTTTTTTCTGGCCATTAGATAAAAAGAAATTAAAGCTAGACTAATTACTACAATACTCGATAAGTTTGTTACAAAAGAGGAGGGCTCCATTTATTATTCTTCCCATTTAAAACGATCGAAAGATTTAAAAATTTCAAATATTCCTTTTTCCCATTGTTTAGATATGTATTGATAATCGTCATCATTAATTTCAAGAGATTGTTGGTAAACTATTTCTGATAAATTATTTTTATACACAACTAAGTCTATTGGCGGACCAACAGATAAATCTGCTTTCATTGTACTGTCCATACTTATTAACGCACATCTTGCTGCATCTCCAAGATAAGTATCTGACTTGACAACTCTGTCTAATATTGGCTTACCATACTTTATTTCTCCAATGACAAGGTAAGGTTTGAATTCACTTGATTTAATAAAGTTACCCTGTGGGTAAACCAAATATAATTCTGACTCTTGATCTTTTATATGTCCGCCAACTATAAAAGTTGAACCTAATTCAATAGTCTCTTGATTAATACCATCTGGCGAGGAATGTTTAACATTTAATCTCCCAATATATTTTGAGATTTCATTTAAATTAAATAAATTATTTAAATTATTCCCATTTTTATCATCTTCTAAATCTTTAGTAATCGAGTTAAAGACTGCTTGAGAAGTAGCTAAATTTCCTGAAGTTAAAATTATTATATTTCTATCAATGCCTTTATGGACATACATTTTAGAATAAGAGTTAAAGTTATCTAGGCCTGCATTTGTCCTTCTGTCAGATGCAAAAACCATCCCTTCATTTACTTTTATTCCTACACAGTAAGTCACACTTTAATTAAATAGCTAATTTTTTAAAAATACAAACGATTATTTACATACCTTCAATCTAAACTATGCATAACTACTAATAGTCATTTATAGTATTTTTAACCTGTGAGCATAAATTGGAAAAATTACAATTCAAAAAATAGCTATGATGAATATTTAACCCCTGAAAAAAGTCTCAGAAAAGAAGCTAAAGTAATCTCTAAAATATTAAATAGTTACTCAATTAAAGACTTAGAGAGAATTGAACAAAATTGTCAAAGCACAATAAGTTCTCGTGGCATAAATTTTAAAGTTTACTCAGCTGATAAAAAAGCTGCAGAGGAAAAAAAATGGCCATTAGATATTATACCAAGGATTATTCTCAAATCACAATGGCTTAAGGTGAGGAAAGGTTTAATTCAAAGGTGTAAAGCTTTAAATCTTTTTATAAATGATGTCTATAATCAAAAAAAGATATTTAAAGACAACATTGTTCCAAAAGAATTAGTATTTAAGTCTCAAAACTATCTCAAACAATGTGAGGGCTTTCATCCAAAAAAAAAGATTTGGTCTCATATTTCAGGAATAGATTTAATAAGAAACATTGATGGAAAATTTTTAGTGTTAGAGGATAACCTTCGTGTTCCTTCAGGTGTTTCATATATGCTTGAAAATAGAATGGTAATGGGGGAGGTGTTTCCTGAATTATTTACGCGTTATAGAGTTTCACCGATCAATCACTATTGCAATAGACTCTACCATTGTATGTTAGATGCAATACCATATAAAAAAAATAACCCGACAATGGTTGTATTAACGCCAGGAGTTTATAACTCTGCCTACTTTGAACACTCATTTTTAGCACAACAAATGGGAATTGCTCTTGTTGAGGGAAAAGATCTTTATGTTGAAGATGACAAAGTTTACGTAAAGACTGTCAAAGGGGGATTAAGAGTTGATTGTATATATAGAAGGATTGATGATACTTTTTTAGATCCCAAAACTTTTTTTAAAGGTTCTTTGTTGGGTGTAGCGGATTTATACAAATCTTACAGAAAGGGCAATGTTGGGCTTCTAAATGCACCTGGAAGTGGGGTAGCAGATGATAAGGTTATATACTCATATGTTCCTAAAATAATTAAATATTATTTAGATGAGGAGCCTAAATTGGAACAAGTAGAGACATATTTATGTCACAATAAATCCGAGAGAGATCACGTAATATCAAATATTTCAAAAATGATAGTAAAACCAGCTGATGGGTCTGGTGGTTATGGAATTATAGTAGGACCTAAATCTTCTAAATCTGAGAGAGAGGCATATATTAGAAAAATTTTACATAACCCAAGAAACTTTATTGCTCAACCTTTAGAAATATTATCAACTACACCAACTTTACAAGGGAATTTAATTGAACCTCGACATCAAGATTTACGACCATTTATTCTCTCTGGAAGGGAGACATATGTAACTATGGGTGGTTTGACTAGAGTTGCTCTTAAAAAAGGAAGCACGATAGTTAATAGTTCACAGGGTGGAGGCTCAAAAGATACTATGATTGTAGAGGATTAAATTTTAAATCTTTTGGTTCACAACTATAGTCTGATTTAAATTTTCAATTTCAAATAGTTCCTCATCTCCATTAGTCCATTTAATTTTAATCCTAAACTCATTTTCATTATCTCTAATTCCATAGTGAGCAACAGGCTCCATTTGACATAGATAACCTGATCCGGCATCAATTGTTTTTGAATGTGTTCTTTCATTTGTGTAAAGAGTTACTGTAGCTCCTCTAGCTGGTGCCCCATGGACATTTAAAGGTCTAATTCTTAAAAATGATCTTTTCTCATCATTATGGTATTTAAATAGAGTCAACGGTTGAGCACCGGACTCACCATGAGATAAAAGAAGCTCTAGCACCCCATCATTATCTATATCTGCAACCGCTGCTCCAGTTCCAAGACCATTTGGCTCTAAAGCTTGTTCTAGTTTAATTTCTTTAAATTCTCCGTTTTCAATTATTTTATAAAGTCTATTTGGTTGACCTATGTTATTCAAAAACACCTCATCATAACCATCATTATCAAAATCAGCTGAGATTACTGTTCTAATTTTTGATGGCTCGTCAAAAGTAGAGTTAGCAATGTTTTTAAATTTATCGTTATCTAAAACGTAGGCTCTGTTAAAACCTTCCCAATTACTGTTTAGAATATCAAGCCTTCCTCGATACAGAATGTCAGATAATGCTGTACCTCTTCCATTTTGATAAATATCTTTAACATTCATTTGACTGGCGACATCTGAATACTTTCCATTTTGATTAAAATAAAGAAAATTTGGGCCTCTTTCATTAGCTGCAAACACATCTATTTGATCTGATAAGATATGACCAGCAACTACAGCTCTACCTCCTGTAACTTTATCAAGTCCCAGACTTGCAGCTAGATCTACAACTCTATTATCAATAAACTCATAAAATCTTGTTGGACCACCATAATTAGCAACATAAATACCATAATTTCCATTACCCTCTCTGTCGACACAAACTACTGATCTCCCTGCTGTTAAATTTAATTCACTTTGATTAATTTTTTTTTCAAATAAATCCTCTATTGCATTCTGCGAATTTATTAAAAGCCTGTCCGAGTGCCTTTTCATTCCACTGTAAGTATCGGTGTTAAGAAAATAAATCTCCTCAAGACCATCTTTATCAATATCGCATGCCGCAACTCCAATTGTAGATCTCTCTGGGTCAGAAAAAATATTATCAGTAATTTTATTTTCAAATCTTTCTCCATTAAAGCCTAAAGCTAAATTACTAAATCTAAATCCGGTCACTATAAATTCATCATTACCATCATTATCAAAATCAGTTACAGCCACCCCGTAACTTAGTCTGGGACTTTGATCAGGCAATAAATGACTGATATTTTTGAAATAGCTTTTTTCTGCAAATACACTCATAGAATAAAAAATAAATAAAAGTAAAAACGGAAATCTATAAAATTTCATATAATTGATACTATTTTTTTGATGATCTAGATTTAGATATGATTGGTACCACTATTTAGTGTATACAAAATTTCTGACTTTAATTAAAAATAATATCATTTTAGCTGTTATCACTATCTTACTTGTATTGATTGTGAATAAAAATTCTTACTCAAGTGAAAATACAAAAGATGAAGCTTACTACTATGATACACTTGCCGAAAATTGGATTTATATATTTCCAGATGGAAATAGGAATGCTGCAGGACCGAAGTTTTTTAAATATCTTATAGATCAAGACCTCAGTTTTGAGGATTTTGTTGAATTCAATAAAAGATATTGCCCAGTGTCCGGGTCATTGATAGCGCCTAGGTCTGAGCCAGCATTTATAAGTATGAATGAGGTCGACTCAGATAATAAAGTATGTGGAGATATGTATCGTTGTTGTTGGCCATGTGTCTGTGATTCAATGAAATATGCAAAAGCTATGGAAATATCTCATAAATTTCAAGGTATTGAAGAAAGATTTACTGTTATGACTATTGATAACCCCTGTGTTAAAGAAGAATTTCCACTTGAGGTAAATCGAGATTATTTTTGTATTGGAGAAAAGATGAATTTAGATCAAGTCTTTGCAGTTGATCAAAAAATGATAATTGGCTTATTGCACAAACCAACTAGTTGTAATAGCAGTGATCTTTTAGCAATTAACAACCACCCTGTAGTCGGCGAACAATGTAAGATTAGAAACTCCACCAAAGAGGAGGAGCTAATATCAGGTATGGGGGATATTTTTATTAAATTATCTAAATAAATAGAATTTAATTATTAATATTTAGATTTGATTCCCGGACACTCGTCCATGAGATCCCACATTGCATTTTCAAATCTAGAGATGTCAACTAATATTGGAAAAATCATTGATGTGCTTGGCCCAGCTTCTAAACCCCAAACCCAAAGACTATCAGACACATCTACGCCATCAGTATCATATGCGTATAGCTCTTGGACACCAACTTCACCATTTAGAATAAAATATTCTCTACCGTCTTCCCCTGTCTGACTTGATGCTGAATTCCATAACGCTTTATTAAAATCATAAATTGCAATAGCGGTCATATCCATTAAAGGCTGGACATAAGTTATTATACAACCATCAATTTCATACTCATTTGTAACAGCTCCCCATCCACTATCACCACCAAGCATAAAACCAAGGGCATCATGAACGACGTCCTCGTTTATTCTAGAGAAAGCAGAGCTAAAACTAAAAAACAAAAAAGCAAAAAAAACAAAAATTTTTTTGAACATACGTTTTAATCCAATATTATATAATCTCCATAGAGTATAGTATTACTTCCCTCTAATCTATGCTTTTTAATTAATTTTACAGATTTATATTTATTACGTAATTTTTTTAATTCTAAGGAGGCCTCTTTTCTATATTTTTTGTTTTTCCACCATGATGAATTACCAATTTCTAAAGTAATTATTTTCTTCATTAAAAAACAATAAATATTAAAAAAACATATCTAGATATCTTTGAAATACTTACTAATGTCAAAAAAGTTAAAAACCTTACTCTCAAAACGCCAGCTATAATTGTCAGGGGGTCACCAATAATTGGTACCCAGGCCAGTAGTAAAGACCAAATGCCGTATTTTTTGAAATAAATTTCACTTCTATCTATTTGCGTGTCACTTGCGGGAAACCACTTTTTATCTTTAAAAATTAATATTTTTTTTCCTAAATACCAATTAACTGATGAACCAAGAACATTTCCAAAACTTGCAACTACCAAAAGTAAATATTTATCAAATGAGCCTGTTAATAGCATTGTTGATAAAACTATTTCGGAAGATAGGGGAAGTATAGTAGCCGCGAGAAAACTAATAAGGATAAGTTGGAAGTATGAGATGAATATTATCAAATCAATATTACTTATATGTAGGTTTCAGCCTTTAAAATATCTAATATTAACATAAACGTAAAATAACCTGCATTTATAAATACAATAAAACTAAACATATAAATAATTTCCTTAGAGACGTTTTCACTTACAAAATTAGGAAAAAAATACTTTCCAAGAAGAAAACTTATTTCCGAATATATTACTGTTATTGTAGCAGCAATAAAAAGAACATAAGTAAATTTTCCAAAAAAATTTACAATTAATAAGCTAGCAAAAGTAATTAATAATAAAAAAAGAGATGAATATATTGACAAATTTGAAATTGTTAATTTTTGTTTATAAATTTTTCTTGTTAGGAGTAGTAAAAAAAAAATTATTGTTAATATTGATGATACTAAAAAAACCTTAGTGTTATAAAGAGAGTCTGAAAAAAAAATGTCCAAAAATTATTTTTTTCTAATTTTTCTGATAGTCATCACTGAAAGGAACAATACAAAAAATATTAAAGCAAATGCTCCAATTAAAAATATCCATTTCATAGATTAATTATACAAATTTTACTTTAAGTTGGAAGTTATGATCTCAAAACTCTAAGGTTTTTATTGGCAATTACTAATCCATATTTATCTTTGGAAAAAATTAATTTATCTTCAATATTTTCACCAATATCTAGAATTACCTCTGATAAGGGGTTTAAAACTTCATCTTGCAGTAATCTTTTCAAAGGCCTGGCCCCAAATAATGGATCAAAACCTTTTTCTTTCAAATAGTTAAAGGCTTCATCAGTAAAACCAATTGAAATACCTTTTGAAGATATTCTTTGTTCAATTAATTGAATTTGATTATTTAAAATCGTACTAATATTTTCTTTTGATAATTTGTTAAATAAAATTATGTCATCAATTCTGTTCAAAAACTCTAATCGAAAATGATTTTTTAGCTCTTCAAGAGCTAAGTTCTTTTTTGTTGTATAGTCAAAATTATCATCAACGGGGATTTGTGAGCCAATGTTAGAGGTCATGATGATAAGAGTATTTTTAAAATTCACTATTTTTCCTTTAGAGTCTGTTAACCTACCATCATCTAAAATTTGTAGTAGAATATTAAATACATCAGGGTGAGCTTTTTCAATTTCATCAAACAAAATAACCTGATACGGGCGTCTACGCACAGAGTCAGTTAACTTACCACCATCATCGTATCCGACATAACCAGGCGGAGATCCAATAAGCTTACTCACTGAGTGTTTTTCCATGTACTCAGACATATCAAGCCTTAGCATTTGTTTTTCATTGTCAAAAACATACTCTGCTAGAGCTTTTGATAATTCAGTTTTTCCTACACCTGTAGGTCCTAAAAAAAGGAAAGAACCTAAAGGTTTATCAGGATCTTGAAGACCTGCTTTTGAAATCTTAATTGCCTTAGATACTTTCTCAATAGCATCTTGTTGGCCAATGACTCTTTTTTCTAAAAGTTTTTCTATGTTTATTAACTTATCTTTTTCGCCTCCGATAAGTTTTTCTAAAGGGATACCTGTCCACTTCGAGACCACACTTGCAATATCTTCAGCATTAATCACCTCATTTATGATTGTTGCCTGCTCTTTTTTATTTAATTCTTCATACTCTTTTTGAAGACTAGGGAGCAAGCCATACATGATTTCACTTGCTTTTGTTAAATCACCACCTCTTTGAGCACCTTCAAGGTCCTCTTTTGCTTGATCAATTCTTTCATTTAAATTTCTTTTTGTATCCAGAATTTTTTTTTCTGACTCCCAAGTACTATTGAGTATTTTTAGTTCTTCTTGTATATCTGAAATTTGACTTTCAATTTTTTCATTTTTTTTCTCATCCCTTTCACTGTCTTTTGAAAGAACGTTTTTTTCCATTTGAAGTTTGATAAGTTCTCTATCAAGTTGGTCTATTTCCTCAGGTTTACTATCTATTTCCATTTTGACTTTGCTTGCAGCTTCATCCATTAAATCAATCGCTTTATCAGGAAGAAAACGATCAGTTATATATCGATCAGATAGTTGGACTGCTGATAAAATAGCCTCATCACTAATTCTTATTCCATGATGAATTTCATATTTTTCTTTTAAACCTCTTAAAATGGCTACAGCATCGGTTGAAGAAGGCTCATTAACAAAAACTGGTTGAAAACGTCTTGTTAAAGCTGCATCTTTTTCAAAATATTTTTTATATTCATCTAAAGTTGTTGCGCCAACGCAATGTAATTCACCTCTAGCTAATGCTGGTTTTAGCATATTGGATGCATCCATCGCTCCATCTGTCTTTCCAGCACCAACAAGCGTATGAATTTCATCTATAAATAAAATAATTGAGCCGTTTTGTTTATGAATTTCTTTCAAAACATTTTGAAGTCTTTCTTCAAATTCTCCACGATATTTTGCACCAGCGAGTAATAATCCCAGATCAAGTATTCGAATAACTTTATTTTCTAGTGATCGTGGAACATCTTTATTTATAATTCTTTGAGCTAAACCCTCTATCAATGCAGTTTTACCAACACCAGGGTCTCCAATTAATATTGGATTATTTTTAGTTCTCCTTGATAAAACTTGAATAGTTCTTCGAATTTCCTCATCTCTTCCAATAACCGGATCTAACTCTCTTTTTTGTGCCTTTTGAGTAACATTGATTGTATATTTTTCTAAAGCATTGAAATTATCATCAGAATTTTCGTTTTCAGATTTTCCATCTTTCCTGAACTCTTGTATTTTAGTTTTAACTAATCCAAGACTGAGCCCATTTTTTTTTAATATGTTTTCAATTTGGTCATCAGATTTTATGCAACTTAAAAATAAAGAGTCGATCGATACAAAAATATCTTGATTAGACTTTGCAATTTTTTCTGCACCTTCAAAAAGACTCAATAATTTAGGATCAGCATAAATTTGACTACTGTTTGTGTTATTTACTTGTTCATTAGATAATAAACTAGAAATTGTTGTTTTAATGGTAACTGTGTTAATTTTCTCAAATATTTTATCTATTAATTCATGATTGGAATTTAATAATTCGTTAAAAATATGAATAGGGGCAATTTTTTGATGTTTTTTACTTAAAGCTAAATTTTGTGCAGAATTAATAATTTTTTTTGAACTATTAGTATATTTTTCAAAATTCATCATATAATTTATTTGGTAATAATTTATGAAGAAACAAGACCTAAAAAAAAAAATTTTTGGACAACAAAAAAAAGATAAATTAGCTCAAAAATTAAGAGAAAATCTAAAAAAAAGAAAAAAAATTAAGAAATAAATTAATGCAAACGGTAGTTATAAAAGGTCCCTCAACCTTGAAAGGACAAATAAACATCTCCGGTTCAAAAAATGCCTCTTTGCCTATTATCATTTCGACTCTGTTGGCAAAAGGTGAGTGCCTTATTCATAATGTACCTAACCTTAGAGACACAAGATTTTTAATATCAATTTTAAAAGATTTAGGTTGTGGAGTTGATTTTAAAAAAAACACTCTGTTTGTTAGAAGTTCTACTATTACAAAAAAATCTGCCGATTATGAATATGTTCGTCAAATGAGAGCATCTATTGTTATTTTAGGACCAGCGATTTCAAGATATAAAAAATTTAAAATAGCTCTTCCCGGTGGTTGCTCAATTGGCACTAGAGGAATTGATTTGCACTTAAATGCTCTAAAGTTAATGGGTGTAAAAATATCAATAAAAAATGGTTATGTTATAGCTGAGAGAAAGAAAAATAATTTAAACTCAATTGACCATAAATTTCCAAAAATTAGTGTAGGTGCAACACAAAATATTGTAATGGCAGCTAGTCTTGCGAGTGGAAAAAGTACGTTAAAAAATTGTGCCATCGAGCCCGAAGTCATAGATTTAATTAATTTTTTAAATAAATGTGGTGCTCTTATAAAAGTAAAAAACAGGACAATTACAGTTAGAGGAGTAGAAGGACTAAAACTTAAAGATTACAAAGTAATACCTGACAGGATAGAAGCTGGTTCATATATTCTAGCAACTATGGCAACAAAAGGGAGGCTTAAATTGAATAACTTTAATCCAAAAGACTTAGCTCTTCCTTTAAAACTTTACAAAGTAATGGGTTTAAAAATAAAAAAGCTATCTAATTCCTCTTATGAAATTTATTGTAAAACACTTAAACCAATAAAAAAAATTTCTACTAAAGAATTTCCAGGATACCCTACAGATTTACAGGCTCAGCTAATAGCAACACAACTTAAGTCTGGTTTTAAGTCGAAAGTGGTAGAAAATATATTTGAAAATAGATTTATCCATATTCCAGAGCTGAGAAGATTTGGTGCCAATTTATCAATCAAAGGAAAAACTGTAACAATAGACAAAACATCTAATTTATTAGGCGCAGAGGTCATGGCGACAGATATAAGGGCTAGTTTTTCCCTTATAATCGCAGCAATGATGTCTAAGGGAAAAACTGTAATAAATAGAATTTATCACCTTGATAGAGGATATGAAGATTTTGATTTAAAATTAAAAAAATGTGGCGTAAACATTAGTAGAAAAAAATGAAAAATCAAAATTTAATTATTGCCTGCCCAAAAGGTAGGCTTGAAGAAAAAGTTGTAAAATTTTTATCCGAAAAGGGCTTAAGAATAGAAGAGGCTTTCTTCAATGATAGTGTTAGAAAATTAACTTTTGATACAAATCTTAACGAGATAAAAGTAATTAAGTTAAAACCATCTGATATTCGATCATATATTACTCTAGGTGCAGCCGATATTGGTTTTGTTGGTTATGACGAGATTCTTGAAAATAGCTCAGAAAATATTGTTCTTTTAAAAAAGACTAAAATAGGAAAATGTAGAATATCTATAGCTTCAAATAAAAAAAAAATTAATTTTTCGGAAAAGAAAATTTTTAAAGTTGCAACAAAATTTAAAAATATCTCTGAGAATTACTTTAAAGATTTAAATATACAAACTGAAACAATAAAATTAAATGGTTCTATCGAGCTTGCAGTAAAATACGGAGTAGCTGATTTTATCTTAGATTTAGTTCAATCAGGCAAGACATTAAAAGACAATCAGCTTTATGAAAATGTAGTAATAAACAATGACATCTCAACTGTAATAATTAGTAGCTATTTTGCATACGATTTAAAAAAAAAATTTATAAAAAAACTTTTAATGCAAGGTTTATAGTGAAATTTGTAAATAAAAAATGGATTTTTGATAATCTCAACTCATCTGTAAATACAAATTCCACTATAAGTTTGACTGTAAAAAAAATTATACAGGACATAAAAAAAAATAAGGATGTAGCTTTATTAAAGTATGTAAAAAAGTTTGAGAACAAAAAAGCAAATTTAAAAAGTATAATAATTCCAAAAAAAACTTTAAAAGATGCTTATAATTCTCTTTCAAACGAAAGTAAAAAATCTCTTAAATTAGCTTACAAAAGAATTTTTTATTATCACTCAAAACAAAAAAAAACATCATATTCTTTCAAAGATCAACTAGACTCGAAGTTTTATATTGAATGGAAACCAATTGAAAATGTTGGTTTATACATCCCCGGTGGGCTAGCTTCTTATCCATCAACTGTTTTAATGACAGTTATACCTGCAAAAATAGCCGAAGTCCCAAATATTATGATTTGTGTTCCTTCTCGAAATGGTCAAACATCAAAACTTACTCTTGCAGCTGCATATTTATGTGGTGTAAATATTGTTTACAACGTTGGAGGTGCTCAAGCAATTGCAGCTCTCGCTTTTGGTACAAAAATTATAAAAAAGGCGGATAAAGTATTTGGCCCAGGAAATCAATACGTAGCTGAAGCAAAAAAACAATTATTCGGGGTTATAGGAATAGATTTACCAGCTGGTCCATCTGAGGTCTTAGTAATAGCAAATAATAATTCTAATCCTACATGGATAGCCTACGATGTTCTCGCCCAAGGCGAACATGACCCTAATGCTAAAACGTATGTTTTATCTAAATCCAAAAATATTTTAATTAAAGTTAAAAATGAAATTAAAAGAATTATGGAAGAGACAAAATTTAAAAATGTTGAACAATCTATAAAAAATAATTGCAATTTAATTTTAGCTAAGAGTCAAAAAGAGATATATGATATTTCAAATTTCATTGCCCCAGAACATCTTCATATTCATGAAAAGTTTAATAAAAATATATTAAAAAATATAAAAAATGCTGGATCTGTATTTTTAGGTGAAAAATCTCCTGTAGCTTTGGGAGATTATACCATGGGAACCAACCATGTATTACCTACAGATCAAACTGCAAAATTTTCATCTGGTTTGGGTGTTGAGGATTACATTAAAAAAACAGTTTTTATTGATCCAAGAAAAAAAACACTTAAGAAAATAGCAAAACACACTATTAATCTTGCAAGGCATGAGGGTCTGGAGGCGCACGCTTTATCAGTTGAAATTAGAAAGATCAAACCATAAGATACAATAAAACAATATGTCCAAAGAAGATGCAATAGAATTTCAAGGTGTAGTTTCAGAGTTACTTCCTAATGCTATGTTTAAAGTAAAGCTTGATAATGACCATGAAGTCATTGCCCATACATCTGGGAAAATGAGGAAAAATAGAATTAGAGTACTCGCAGGAGACCGAGTAACAGTTGAAATGACACCATATGATTTAACTAAGGGCAGAATAACATTTAGGTCGAAGAGCTAATGAATAATTTTTTAAAAGGAGCAATGCCATGTCTACAAAACTTATTGTTACAAACTATAAAAATTTTAAGTGCGGAGTTAAACTAAATGAAGGGGAATTGGTTAATATTCGCTTTCAACCCAACGAAGATGTTCAAATTGGTGATATCTATAAAGTAAAAATTATAGAAATTTTACCTAATGATAGTGGAGCATTTGTCTCTTATGGCAAAGGAGATCAAAGAGGTTTCTTTAAAAGAATAAACTTTCCAAATGGCGATAAGGCGCATGAGGGACAATCTTTATTACTTCAAGTAAGAAGCATAGGCTCTAAAGATAAAGTTCATCTTTTTACAAATAATGTCATTTTAACTGGTAAATTTATAAATTTATTACCATATGGTGATGAAATTATTTTAAGTAGAAGAACACGAAAAAATTTAGACACCAATCAACAAGATAAGATTATGGATGCTCTAAGTGAGTCTGAAGTTGGATTGATAGCTAGGCATAATCTTATTCCTGAAAACATAGAAATAGCTCAATCCGAGCTTAGTGATTTAAATAATAAATGGAAAGATATAGAGTTAAATGCAAAAGAATTAAGCGACGAAGGTCTTGTTTTCCAAAATACATATTTTGATCAAAACTTTGTTTGTGATTATTCTGATAAAAATACAGATCAAATAATATTTAGTGAAAAAGATCGGTTCGAAAAAGTAAAAAACTGGGATGAAAAACTAGACTCTACTTTTGCAAATATATGTGAAGAGATGTCACATGAACAAATTGAAGAGGTCTTTAACTTAGGTGAAAAAATTGATTATTTAATTGGTAATAATTACGATTTACCTAGCGGAGGCAATATAATGATTGGTAAAACAGATGCCCTCACTGCTATTGATGTTAATACAGGATCAGCTAAAAGATTTGATACAAATAGAGAAGCTATTCAATTAATTTCAAAGCTTATAAAATTAAAAAATATATCTGGAAAAGTAGTTATTGACCCTGTAGCAAGCGATCAAAATACACTAAGAAAACTTGTAGGTATGTTAAAGAATGAATTCAGAGACGATTTAAGTATCACAAATGTTTATGGCTACACTAGGGGAGGTCTTTTAGAATTGAGCAGATCAAGAAACGATCGCTCTATTGACGAGTTAAGCCTTCAATAAAAGATAAAATTGGTGGCCAGAGACGGAATCGAACCGCCGACACGAGGATTTTCAGTCCTCTGCTCTACCGACTGAGCTATCTGGCCATAGCGAATAATTTCTATTACAAATAAATTCTTTTTACTAGTAAAAATTAGCTATTATGTAATAGAGGAGTTTTAAATGACAAATTTTGAAAAAGTAAGGTTATTTATGGAAACTTACGGTCAAGAAGTAAAAGATAAAGCTGACTTTAGTGATGCTAAGACTAACAAGTTGAGAATTGACCTTATCAAAGAAGAATTAGAAGAATTAACTAATGCAATGCAGGATAAAAATTTACTTGAAGTGGCAGATGCATTGACGGACATACTTTATGTCACTTATGGAGCCGGTCATGCTTTTGGTATTGATTTAGATAAGTGTTTTGAGGAAGTTCAAAACTCTAATATGAGCAAATTAGGTGAGGATGGAAAACCTATATATAATGAGGCTGGAAAAGTAATGAAAGGCCCAAATTATTTTAAACCAGACCTTTCAAAATATTTAAGTTAATTACTTTGGCATATTTGTGGCACCAGTTTCTAAAGAAAAGATTTTACCATCTTTGAAAGTGAATACTGCCATAACTGCCTGTGTGTTACCATCTGAAAAAGTTACAAATGAGTGTTCAATCCCAATTTCATCATTTTCATAAATAATTCGAACCTTGTCTCTATTAATATCATCACTCATTGCCCACTTTATAACATCTTGTTTAGTTAAAACTTTTCCAGAAGCATGCATTGTGAATTTATAATCATCATGAAGCACCTCATTCATTCCAGCTTCATCTTTATTCATAAAGACCTCATCATATTTTTTTAATATTGACATTTTTAATCCTTTTTTATTCGTCTAATGAGACTTGTGTTAATTCGAACAATTCGATGCTTTGTATACACTCATCATAAATTGGCTTCATCACAGGATTTGTCCCTTTAACGATACCCATCATTTCTTCTTCATTATGAACATGAACCTTAAACATGATACCGCTTTTATCAGGTAAAATTCCAGGAACTGTTTTTTCTACATGTGCTGCAGCTTTCCTCATTGCCATCCCTTCTTCAGATTGAAAAAAAGCCATAAATTTTTCAAATTTACCTTCACCTTCTTTTAATCTACCAATTGCTAACATCATTTTTTCCATTATTACACTCTCCTTTATTAAGTTTATTTTAGCTTATTATTTAAAAAAAAAATTAATTTTTTATTAACACATTATGCAAATAAATCATAATTAAGTTTCATCCAGCATAATTCAAAGTCGTAAATAAAATTATGAAAACTATTTTTAAAATTGGTTCCAAAATTCATACACTTAAATATCAAAGAAAAATGTCAGAGGGTGAAGTAAAAAAAATGAAATCCTTTGTTACATCAAAAGGTGTAAAGATAGAAAAAACAGGTATGTTTAAGATAATTGAAGTTAGTGATAAGATAGACTCTAGGACATACAAAATTATTTTATAAAAATTACAAATTTAATGAAAGGGGGCGTTCTGTAGAACGACCACTAAATCATTATTAACAGAAAATATAGACTTTTGGAACTTCTTCGTAGAAACTTCGTAGTAAGTTTTATTATTTGTTGAATTTTTTGTTTTCACTCTTCGTAGAACAAGATATTAATATACCATCTTATAAAGAGATTATTAAAAAAAATATTAGTAACGAAGAACTTCAACCAAATATTTTCGATTTGTAGTTTTTTTGTTTATTAAACGATACATAACAACTATGAAAAATCCAATTTTTGATGAATTAATAAAATTAAAACTAATTTCAAAATTGAATTTGATTACTTTAAGTAACAGAACTAGAGATAAAAAAATAAAGGTAATAAAAGATTTAAAAACTAAAATTATCTTTTTAGAAAAGTATATAACTACTAATGAGTATTACTCTTTATTAAAGTATAATGATGATGATAGAAAATTTTTAGATAAATCAATAAAAAAAATAGCAAATGTAAAAACATCTTCTGGAAATATAAAAATCCCATTTATTGAAGATGATTATAGAAGAGCAGTTCAATTTGAAAAAAATTTAAAAAATAAGGATATACTTGATTTTGGATGTGGATGGGGTGGTTTTTTAAGAAATGTAAAAAATTACAAATCTTTAAGCGGTATTGAATTAAGAAATGAATGTATCAACTACATCCGGAAAAATATTAAAAAAATTGATATATCAGATAACTTAAATTCTTTTGATAAAAAATTTGACATAATCACAATGTTTCATGTTTTAGAGCATATTCCATATCAAATAAAAACTTTAAAACTTTTAAAATCAAAATTAAAAAATAAAGGAAAAATTATTATTGAAGTTCCTCATGCTGAAGATTTTTTAATTTTACAAGAAGAATTAAAAGAATTTAAAAATTTTATATTTTGGAGTGAGCATTTAATTCTTCATACTTACAAATCTCTTAAATCTATTCTTTTGAAAGCAGGTTTTAAAAGTGTTAATATTCAATATTATCAAAGATATAATTTTTCAAATCATTTGGGTTGGTTTTTAAAAAGAAAACCAGGTGGTCATAACTTTTATAAAGAAATTATAAGTGATAGTTTAAATTCATCTTATTGTGAAAATCTAAAAAAATTAGGTCAAACTGATACCTTAATCGCTATCGCAAAATAAACTAAGGTCTTCACATCACTTTACATATTATCCAACCAATCTCTTAAAAGTTTTTAGACCTCTCTAGCGTATTATAAATGAATTATTTAAAGTTAAAGATATCACTTAAAATTAGTTTTAAAACTTCGTAGAAACTTCGTAATCTTCGTAGAGAAGTTTTGATAAAAAATTATTGATATGATTAGAAAATTCTAAAAAGAGGGGCGTTCTGTTGCCCGGCCGCCCCAAAGCCGCGCTTACCTAATTAGATTAAGCAGCGAGTGCTAATTCATTATCGTTAGCAATTATTTTAAGTTTCTATGTCGAAGAAACGCTTACAACGAGCAAAAACTATATCCTTCAGAGCACGTCAAACCTATATCACCCCCATAAAAATTTTATGGTGGAGGTGTCGGGTACCGCCCCCGAGTCCGATACACCTATTACATATAGCGTTTATTGCTATAGTTGATAAACAACGAAGATAATATAGTCTAATAAATGAATCCTTTAAACACCTATGAAGAAAAAAGTCACTAAAGTGCCAAAATTTAAAGATTTTAAAACAACAAGAGCCACGTCATCTGCTTTAGAAAAAATACTTTATAAACAAATTCCAATTTTAGACCATGGTTTCATAAGAGTTATTGATTATATGGGAACAGATCAGTCTATAGTCCAAGCAGCCAGAGTCTCCTATGGTGAGGGAACAAAAAAATTACGTGAGGACCGTGGTCTTATTAGATATCTTTTAAGCCACTGGCATACAACTCCTTTTGAGATGTGTGAAATTAAGTTTCATATTAAACTTCCTATTTTTGTTGCTAGACAATGGATCAGACACAGAACTGCAAATGTAAATGAATACTCTGCTAGATATTCAGTATTAGATAAAGAGTTTTATGTTCCAGAAATGGATCAACTAGGATCTCAATCTACTACAAACAAGCAAGGGAGATCAAATACTTTAGATAAAAAGTTTGCAAAACAAGCCCAAGATTTAATTCAAAAGAATTCCGAACAACTCTATGATGACTACCAAAATTTATTGAATGGTAAGCTTTTGAATAACGATGAATACGTTGAAGGTGAGGGATTAGCTAGAGAACTAGCTCGAACAACTCTTCCATTAAATTATTACACACAGTGGTATTGGAAAGTGGACCTTCATAATCTTATGCATTTTTTAAGATTACGTGCAGATAGTCATGCTCAATATGAAATACAAATTTATGCTGAAAAAATGGTTGAAATTTTAAAAAAGTGGGTGCCTTTAACATATGAAGCTTTTGAGGATTATCGTTCGGACTCATTTCAACTCTCTAAAGAGGCTTTGAAAATTGTTAAAGACAAATTAGCGAATAAAAAAATTAAGAAGTCTAATTATAAATTATCGCCAAGAGAGCTTAGAGAATTAGAAATAAAGTTTAATATTAAATTATCTTAACTTTCAAATTTTTTTGTAATTGCGTTTGTTATATTTTCAAATTTTAGTGAATAATTATCCTTATAATCAAAACAATAGGGCTTTCCGTCATCACAGCTTTTAGGGATATTTAAATTAAAAGGAAGTTCTTCAATTAAATTTATATTTTCTTTAAGTAATAAAGACTTAGTCTTTGACTCACCAAAAATATATTTTTTTTCATTTTGTTCTTCTAAATAAGACATATTTTCAACTACACCAAGTATTGGAACATTAACCTTGATAAACATATTAATGCCTCTGATGACATCTTTTAAAGATAGAAGCTGTGGAGTTGTTATAATAAGAGTTCCATCCAGTTTAAGTTTTTGGGACATTGATATTTGTACGTCTCCAGTACCAGGGGGAAAATCAACAATTAAATAGTCTAAATCACCCCAAATTGTCTTATTAATAAGTCCATCAAGCCCTTTAGCTAACATTGGTCCTCGCCAAACAATTGCCTGTTCTTCATTGACAAGAAAACCTATCGACATTGCCTTTATCCCAAATACTTCAAATGGTAAAAACTTCCCATCCTCAACTTTTGGCTCCTTATCTCCAATGCCGAGTAATGTTGGGACACTAGGTCCATAAATGTCTGCGTCTAAAAGGCCAACTTTGTATCCTTGGTTTGCTAAAGTTATAGCGATATTGCAAGCTACAGTTGATTTACCAACACCACCTTTGCAGCTTGATATTCCAAAACAAGTCTTGATATTCATATATTAAACACTACATATAATGTATCGTGAACAAAAACAAATTTAAAATTTTTGCACTTGATGGACCATGGGGACCCTCATCAGGAAACAATAACAGAGGTTCTGGCGGTTTCTCAGGTGGTAACAATGACTCAATTGATGATCTTCTCAAAGATTTAAAGAATAAATACAAAATTAAAATGCCTTTTAAAGGTGGTTTTAAGGGTATTTCATTTTTAATATTAATAGCTTTTGTAATTTGGCTAGCGACAGGTTTTTATAGAGTTGAGCCTGACGAACAAGGGGTTGAGCTACTATTTGGTAAATGGAATGAAAGTACAACAGATCCAGGACTTCATTACTTTTTCCCTACTCCGATTGGTAAAGTTTTAACACCAAAAGTTGAAGCTATAAGAAAAATAAACGTTGGTTTTAGATCTAATGGTAATTCTACTAGAGATGTTCTTGAAGAAAGTATGATGCTTACTTCTGATCAAAATATATCTGATTTAGATTACACAGTCCTTTACAGAATTAAAGATGCAGGACAATTTTTATTTAATTTAAGAGATCCAGAAGAAACAGTGAAAGTTATATCAGAAAGTGTTTTAAGAGAGGTTGTCGGTCAGACTAACTTAGAAGGACTACTAACCGTTTCTAGACAATCAGTTGAGAGAGACTCAAGATCCTTACTACAAGAACTTTTGGATGAATATGAAGTTGGAATACTAATTCAATCAATACAATTACAAGACGTTAATCCTCCAAGAGAGGTTATAGATGCATTTGATGATGTACAAAAAGCAAGACAGGATAAAGAGAGAACAGTCAACCAAGCAGAGGCTTATAGTAATAGAATTGTGCCTGAGGCGAGAGGTGAGGCTGAAAAAATCCTTCAAGAGGCAGAGGGTTATAAAAATAAATTAATTAAACAAGCCGAAGGTGAAGCAAGTAGATTTCTTCAGGTGTTAGAGACTTATGAACAATCTAAAGAGACAACTAAAAAAAGAATTTACCTAGAGACATTAAGAGATGTCTTATCAGGATCTAGTAAGATAATGATTGATCAAAATTCTGGTAATGGAGTTGTTCCATATTTACCTTTAAACGAATTAAACAAAAACAAGCAGACAGGTAATAACTAATGAAAATGAGAAACTATATAATTGTTGGATTATCTTTTTTTTTTATTTTGTTTGCGTCAGGTTTTTTCTTTGTTGTCGATCAAACAAAACAAGTAATTGTTTTACAATTTGGTGAACCTCGTGCAGTACATCAATCACCTGGTTTAAAATTTAAATTACCATTTATTCAAAACGTTGTTTATTACGATAGTAGGGTATTAAACTTAGATCCCGCTCAAGAAGAGGTGATACTAAGAGACCAAAAACGTATTGTGGTTGACTCAATTGTTAGATACATGATTAAAGACCCTCTAAAGTTTTTTCAAACAACTAGAACAGAGTTAGCTCTTAATGATCGTTTGGGAAGAATAGTAAATTCATCTGTAAGAGGTGTAATAGCACAGTATCAATTAAATGACTTGCTATCAGATGATCGAGATAAAATTATGGCTGAGATTTTCGAAAATGTTCGTGAAGACCAAGATACATTTGGTATAGAGATTGTTGATTTAAGATTAAAAAGAACTGAGCTTACACCAGAAGTTCAATCTAACGTTTTCGATAGGATGAGAACCGAGAGAGAAAGAGAAGCAAATCTTTTGAGAGCTGAGGGTCAAGAAATATCTCAGAAAATTAAAGCTACTGCCGATAGAGAGAAAATTGAAATAATCGCTGAAGCTGAAAAACAATCCAATATCTTAAAAGGTGAAGGTGAAGCTGCTAGAAATCAAATTTTAAATGAGGCTTTTGGAAAAGACCCTGAGTTTTTTGAATTTATAAGATCAATGGAAGCATACGCAGACACTTTCAAAGACGGAACAACCACCATGGTCATTTCTCCTGATAGTGATTTCTTCGAGTATTTTGAGAACTCTGAGGGTGCCAACTAAATAAAATAGCTTCAATGAAAAGACTGCTTCTTTTATCTCTTTTCAGTGTGCTTTTTACAACTCAGAGCATATTTGCACAATTTGAGAGAGGTTATGCAGATTTAGTTGACGAACTTCTACCTTCAGTTGTAAGTATTGCTACTAGTCAAACTGTAGAAAGACAATCAAGGCAATTACCTGAATTGCCAGAAGGCCACCCGTTCAATGATATGTTTGATGATTTTTTTGGCAATCAAATGCCAAAACGTGAAAATTTAACTGGTCTTGGATCAGGATTTATTATTAGTGATGAGGGTTTTGTGGTTACAAATAATCACGTAATAAGTGGAGCAGATCAAATAACAGTAATTTTTAATAACGGAATTGATGAAGTACCCGCAGAACTTGTTGGAACTGACCCAAAAACTGATATAGCTGTTTTAAAAATTGATCCCTCATCTGTTGATATAAAAAATGTTAACTGGGGAGACTCAGATTTATCAAGAGTTGGAGATATTGTACTAGCTATTGGTAATCCACTTGGTTTAGGGGGAACTGTAACTTCAGGAATAATATCTTCTATAAATAGAGATATTGGTGGAGGTCCTTACGTTGACTTTATACAAACTGATGCACCAATTAATAGAGGCAACTCCGGTGGACCTTTGTTTAATTTAGATGGAGAGGTAATTGGGATTAATTCAATGATAATCTCCCAAACAGGTGGTAGTGTCGGCTTAGGTTTTTCTATTCCCTCTCAAACAGCAAAATTAATTGTTGAACAAATAATCTCATTTGGTCAGGCAAAAAGAGGAAGACTTGGTGTTCAAATTCAAGATTTAACAGAAGAATTTTCTGAGAGTTTAGGCTATGATTCAACAGAGGGAGCATTTGTTGCTTCAGTTGAACCAAATAGCCCAGCTGCGTTATCAAACATTCAAGCTGGAGATATAATAATTGAGTTTAATGATCAAAAAATTACTTCATTTAAAGATTTACCTAAAGTTGTTGCAGAAACTCCAATAGATAGTGAGGTAATTGTTAAAGTTTGGAGAAACGGAGAAATTATAGACATACAGGTAAAAGTTGGTGAATTAGAAGAGGGCCGCAAACTTGCTAAAAATGATGGAGTTTATTTAGATAAGTTAGATATAACTGTTCTTGAGTTGACAATTGAAGCTATTAATTCTTTAGGATTAGACTCAAAAACTTCAGGTATTTTAGTCACAGAAGTAGGAGAAAATAATGAAAATCTTCTCAAGAATGATGTTATTATCCAAGTGTCCAGTGAAAAAGTTAGAGATATTAGCTCTTTTGAGACGATCATATCTAATAGTATTAAGTTGAAACGAGATAAATTGTTATTAAGAGTTATTAGAGACGGTAATGAATTTTGGTTAATAAACCCACTCGTTATTGAATAAATTTCTTTTTGTTGTAGGCCCTACTTGTTCAGGTAAAAATGATTACACATATGAATTATCAAAATTAATAGACATAGAAGTTATAAATGCTGACAGTATACAAGTTTATAAACAACTAAAAATTTTATCAAACAGACCTACAGAGCAAGATTTAAAGATAGTCCCTCATCATCTCTATGGACATATCAATAATAAAGAATATTCAGTAAATCATTGGATAGATGAAGTTAAGCAAGTAGTTAAAAATATTCAAAGTAGAAATAATATACCTGTGTTTGTTGGAGGTACTGGATTTTATATTCAATCTCTAATTGAGGGATTATCAGATATGCCATCAATTAGTTACAAATTTAAAAAACAAGCAGAAGATTTATTTTTAGACAAAGGCCCAGATCATTGTCTTAATATTTTAGAAAAATATTATAAAGAAAAAATTTTCCCAAAAGATAAACAAAGATTATTAAGCCGTTTAGCTTTTTGCTTGGAGCATCATGATACAATGGAAAATAATTACGGTAGTAAAGTACCGGTTACCCCTAATTCGCTTGTTATCCAAATTACTAAACCCAAGAGAGATCTTTATGAAAAAGCAGAATTAAGATTTCATCAAATGATAAACAAGGGCGCTTTAGAAGAAGTCAAATTACTTTATGAAAATAAAAAAATATCAAAAACTCTCTATAAAGCTCATGGTCTACCAGAATTGCTATCTTGTGTTAGAAATAAATTAAGTTTAGATGAGGCTATTTATTTAGGAATTAAAAATACTAAGAGGTATATTAAAAGACAGTTTACTTGGTGGAATAACCAAAAATTTAGCCAACTTAATTTGAGAATAAACTATAAAAAAAGCTTCCCTAAAGATTCAATTGAAAATATAAGTATATATCTAAATGAACAATGAAAACGAATTCACGGGAGCAGATATTTTACTTAAAGCCCTTAAAGATCAAGAGGTTGATACAATCTTTGGTTATCCAGGTGGAGCTGTTCTTCCAATTTATGATGCAATATTTGGCCAAAACTTTTTAAAACATGTATTAGTAAGGCAAGAGGCTGGCGCAGTTCATGCAGCTGAGGGCTATGCTAGATCAAGTGGGAAAGTAGGTGTGTTGTTAGTAACATCCGGTCCTGGTGTGACCAATGTCGTTACTGGATTAACTGATGCACTGATGGATAGCATTCCAATTGTCTGTATAAGTGGACAAGTCCCATCACATTTAATTGGAACAGATGCATTTCAGGAATGTGACACAACCGGAATTACAAGACCTTGTACTAAACATAATTATTTAGTGAAGGACGTAAATAAACTCTCTGAGACTATCCATGAGGCATTTAAAATTGCTAGCTCTGGTAGACCTGGTCCTGTTTTAATTGATATTCCTAAAGATGTTCAGTTTGCAAAGTCAAAATATATATCAAAGAAAGATATAAGTTTTAGAGAGCACAGAATTAAAGCTGGTTCCAAAAACGTAGATAAAAATTTTGTCAAAGAACTAGTAAATCATATTAAAAAATCTGAGAGACCTATATTTTATGTTGGTGGTGGTTGTTTAAACTCAGGCCATCAAGCAAGCCAAGAGCTTATTAAACTTGTAAACAAAACCAATATTCCAATTACAACAACCCTTCATGGATTGGGATGCTTTCCAGGTGAAGATAAAAGTTCACTTGGGATGTTAGGTATGCATGGAAATTATGAAGCTAACTTGGCTATGAACAAATGTGATTTGATGATTAATGTTGGAGCAAGATTTGATGACCGTGTTACAGGCAGATTAGATGCTTTTTCTCCGGACTCAATAAAATTCCATATAGATATTGATCAAAGTTCAATAAATAAAAACGTTAAAGTCAATTTTCATACTAATACTGATATTACTCTAACACTTAAAGAAATTAACTTATTTATAGACTCCAATAACATTGATTTTGGCGATAAAGATTATGATAATTGGTGGGGTCAAATCAATGAATGGAGAAAAAAAGAATGTCTCCACTACGAACAAGGTGATGAAGTGATCAAACCACAACATGCTATATCCAGACTTTACGAATTAACAAAACAAAAAGACACTTTTGTTACCACAGAAGTTGGTCAGCATCAAATGTGGGCAGCTCAATATTATAAGTTTTCAAAACCAAACAGATGGATTACATCAGGTGGTTTAGGTACAATGGGCTTCGGTATGCCAGCCGCAGTTGGTGCACAAATGGCAAATCCAGACTCACTAGTTATAGATATAGCTGGTGAGGCATCTTTTCTCATGAACATTCAAGAAATAGCTACGGCTGTTCAATATAAGTTACCTATCAAAATTTTTATTCTTAATAATGAATATATGGGAATGGTCAGACAGTGGCAGGAACTATTACATGGTAGTAGATATTCAGAGAGTTACGTGGACGCCCTTCCTGATTTTAAAAAATTAGCAGAGAGTTTTAATGCTGTTGGAGTAAGGGCAAAAAATATTGCCGAATTAGACGATACAATTAATGAAATGATTTCAATTGACAGGCCAGTTATAGCCGATATTTGGGTCGATAAAAAAGAAAATTGTTTTCCAATGATACCAAGTGGAGCTGCACATCACGAAATGTTACTATCTAAATACGATAAAGAAAATCCAGAAAATCAGGAAAAAGGAAAAGTATTAGTTTAATAATTTTTTTATAATGTCCTCTACTTCAGTTTATCCAACACCTATAAACGCTTTTAAACAGTCTAAGAGGAGCGTTCTTTCTGTTATTGTTGATAACGAACCTGGTATTCTTGCACGTATAGTAGGTTTATTTTCAGGAAGAGGATATAATATTGAAGCATTAAACGTAACAGTTGTAGACGTTAAGAAAAATCTTTCCCGAATTACTATAGAAACTTTAGGAGAAGAAAAAGTAATTAGTCAAATTATAGCACAATTAGAAAAACTTGTTCCTGTTCATAGCGCCACTAATTTAGCAAACTTAAGCGAGTCTTATGAAGCAGAAATTTGCCTAGTTAAGATTGAATTTGAAAATGAGGAACAAGATCAAAAAATACTCAATTTTGCAGATATTTATCGTTCAAGAACTGTTCAAAAAAGACAAAATATTGTTGTTTATGAAATATCAGGCACAAGCGAGCGAATAAATAAATTTTTAGATGACTTAGACACAATCGGTGGTATAAAAGTCGAATTAGTTCGAAGCGGGCCTATAGGGCTCGGAATATAACGTTTTTAGGGGGTAATATGAAGGTTTATTACGAACAAGATGCTGATTTTAACATAATTAAAGACAAAAAAATTGTAATTATAGGATTTGGATCGCAAGGTCATGCTCATGCATTAAATCTAAAAGACTCTGGGGCTTCTAATGTAGTTGTTGGATTGAGAGAGGGTTCTTCATCAATTGAAAAAGCAAAAAATGTGGGCCTAAAAACCCAAACACCTGCAGACGCAGTAAAGGACGCAGATATTGTAATGTTCTTAGCTCCTGATGAAAATCAACAAGAAATTTATCAAACTCAAATTCACGACAATATAAAAAACGGTGCCGCTTTAGCTTTTGCTCATGGTTTAAATATTCATTTTCAACTTATAACAGCGAGAGATGATTTAGATGTTTTTATGGTTGCCCCAAAAGGCCCAGGCCATACAGTAAGAGGAGAGTATCTTAAAGGTGGTGGGGTACCATGTTTACTCGCAGTAGAAAAAAATGTAAGTGGTAATGCAAAAGAAATTGGTCTTGCGTATGCTTCTGCTTTGGGTGGAGGTAAATCTGGTATAATTGAAACTACATTTAAAGAGGAGTGTGAGACAGATTTATTTGGTGAACAAACAGTTCTTTGTGGAGGGTTAATGTCTCTTGTTAGAAACGGTTTTGAAACTCTTGTTGAGGCTGGTTATGCGCCTGAAATGGCCTATTTCGAATGTTTGCATGAAGTAAAATTAATTGTTGATCTTATGTATGAAGGTGGCATGGCTAATATGAGGTATTCAATATCTAATACAGCTGAATATGGTGATTACACCAGAGGCCCAAGAGTAGTTCCTAACGAAGCCACTAAAGCTGAAATGAAAAAAGTTCTAAGTGAAATACAAGATGGTACTTTCACAAAAGAATGGATGGCTGAACATAAGTCAGGGCAAATTAAGTTTAAACAAATGAGAGACCAAGGTGCAAAGCACCAAATTGAAGAGGTAGGAGCTAAATTAAGGTCTATGATGCCATGGATTGCATCGAATAAACTTGTAAAGGATATCTAGTATTGCCGGATAAAGTTTTAATATTTGATACTACTCTTAGAGACGGAGAGCAGTCTCCTGGAGCTTCGATGAATCAAGAAGAAAAACTCTCTATTGCTAGACTATTAGAGGAGTTAAAGGTTGACATAATTGAGGCTGGATTTCCCATAGCATCAAAAGGCGACTTTAACTCAGTACAAGCAATTGCAAGCGAAATTAAGGACTGCCAGATAGCTGGATTAGCTAGAGCAAAACATGAGGATATTGAAACAGCTTGGAATGCTGTAAAAAAAGCGAAAAATCCAAGAATTCACACTTTTATTGCCACAAGTCCAATTCATATGAAGTTTAAACTCAAGTTGACTGAAGAGCAGGTCTTAGAAAAAATTAAAGATAGCGTATCATTTGCGAGAAATTTATGTCCTAATATTGAGTGGAGTTGTGAAGATGGTGGCAGATCCTCAATTGATTTTCTATATAAATGCATAGATTTAGCTATTGAAAGTGGTGCGTCTACAATAAATATTCCTGATACAGTTGGATACACTTTACCATTTGAATTTGGAGAGATTATCAAAAAAGTTAAAAATAATGTTCCTAATATTGATAAAGCAATAATCTCTGTTCATTGTCATAATGATTTAGGGTTAGCTGTTGCGAACTCTCTAAATGCAGTTGAAAACGGTGCAAGACAAATTGAATGTACCATTAATGGGCTGGGAGAAAGAGCAGGTAATGCTGCCCTAGAGGAAGTGGTAATGGCTATGAAAGTTAGGTCAGATCTTTTAAAAGTTGAAACTAATATCAACACAAGTGCTTTATCTAAAACATCTAAACTTGTATCTTCTGTCACAGGTTTTCCTGTACAGCCTAATAAAGCGATCGTTGGTGCTAATGCTTTTGCTCATGAGTCTGGAATTCACCAAGATGGCGTGTTAAAAAATGTTCAAACTTATGAGATTATGTCACCAGAGACGATTGGTTTAAAAAAATCAAGTTTGGTGCTGGGTAAACACTCTGGCAAACACGCATTCAAAGAAAAATTAAAAATTTTAGGATATGAAGTTGGCGATAATTATATCAATGAGATATTCGAAAAATTTAAGCTTTTAGCTGATAAGAAAAAAGATGTATATGATGAGGATATAATAGCTCTAGTTGATGATACATATTTAAACCAATCCAATACTTTAAAACTTAAAAATCTTAGTATCATGTCTGGTACTAACTCTAAACATGTTGCCTCTTTGGAGTTAAGCTTTAAAGATGAGCTGAAAGAGGTAAGTGGATCTGGAAACGGTCCAGTTGATGCAGTATTTAGTTGTATATCTAAAGTAGTTGGCTTTTCTCCAAAATTAGTTTTGTATCATATTAATGCCATTACACCAGACTCTGATGCACAAGGAGAGGTTGCAGTCAAACTTGAGTATTTTAACAAAGAATTTATTGGCAAAGCTTCTGATATAGATATTATTGTAGCCTCTGCAAAATCTTATATCAATGCATGTAATAAAATATTAAACTTCGAAAAGAACACAAATATGCAAGAAGGGGTATCAGAGATTAGTATCTCAAACATAAAGGGTATATAAATGTTAAAATCTTTTAGCAGTTTTTTAAGCGAAGACATGGGTTTAGATTTAGGAACAGCAAATACACTTGTATATGTTAAGGGAAAAGGAATTATATTAAATGAACCCTCAGTAGTTTCAATAGCTACTGATAGTAAAAATAATAAATCGGTATTGGCTGTTGGAAGTGAGGCAAAATCAATGCTAGGTCGTACTCCTGGAAAAATTGAGGCAATTAGGCCTATGAAAGATGGAGTAATTGCAGATTTTGATATCGCAGAGGCTATGATTAAACATTTTATAAAAAAAGTTCACAAAAAAAGTTTTTTTGCAAACCCAAATATTGTTATATGTGTTCCATCTGGAGCAACAAATGTTGAAAGAAGAGCTATTAAAGAGTCAGCCGAAACTGCTGGTGCAAAAAAAGTTTATCTCATTGAGGAACCTGTAGCTGCTGCTATAGGAGCTGGTTTACCGATTTCTGAACCATCTGGGTCTATGGTGGTTGATATAGGTGGTGGAACGACTGAAATAGCTGTCTTATCTTTAGGAGGTGTTGTTCATTCTAGTAGTATTAAAGTTGGTGGAGATACCATGGATGATGCCATAGTTAATTTTATGAGAAGTGTTCATAAGCTAGCTATAGGTGAGTCAACTGCAGAAAGGATAAAGAAAGAAATAGGTTGTGCAGGCATTCCAGATAACGGAGATGGAAAAACACTCACAGTTAAAGGAAGAGATCTAATAAACGGCCTTCCAAGAGAGGTTGTAATATCAGAAAGACAAGTTGCTGAGGCTTTATCTGACTCACTCTCTCAAATCATTACAGCTTTAAAAAGAGCACTTGAGGTTATTCCTCCAGAATTAGCTGCGGATATAGTTGACAAAGGAATTATGCTTACAGGAGGTGGAGCTCTACTTCAACGCTTAGATGAAGCTATAAGAGTAACTACTGGATTACCTGTTTCTATTGCTGATGATCCTTTGACTTGTGTAGCTAGAGGAACCGGTATGGCTTTAGAAGAGAACCAAAACCATCAAGATGTTTTTTTAAGTGATTAATAATAAAAAAATTTCTTTAATATACATAGTCTGTTTATTTCTGTTTCTAACTTTAATTTTATTTCCAAATTATAATTCTAAAACTAAATTACTTACTTATTCTTTAAAAGAAAAAATAGATTATCCTTTCATCTATATAAGTGATAAAGTAAGAAATATTTTTGTAGTTCTTAATTTAAATTTTAATTATTCAAAAACTATTAGAATTTTAGAGTCTGAAAATGAATATCTTAGATCAATTAATAAATATTTATTAACTTTAAATTCAAAATTCTCAGAGCAAAATAGAATTTTTCATAAATCTAATGTTGAAATTCCTATTTCGGTTGGAGTTAGAGTAATAGGTGATAAAAATTTAATTTATAATAATAACTTTATTATCAACAAAGGCTCTAATAGTGGTCTTACACTAGGAAATTATATAATTGATGGATTAAATATAGTTGGTCGAGTTATTAATATTAATTTTAATACTTCCGAAGTAGTAACGGTTAAAAGTATTAACTATGGAGACGAAGTATTCATAAATGGAAAGTCTTATATTGTTAGTGGAACTAACAATAATTATTTAAGTTTTTTAAGACAAAAAAATAGCACAGAAATACCAGATTTAAAATCAGGTGATATTGCGACAGTTAATCTTAATAACGTAATTTTAAGACTTGGCATCGTAAATTTTTATAACGAACAACCTATTTTACTGACAAGTGATATTATAAATTTTGAAAATTTAAGGGCAGTAGTTAATGATTAGATTATTTACAATTGCAATTCTATTTATACTTTATGGAAATTTGAATGCTGAATTAAATGACATGATCATTTTATCATTGATAAATATAGCTTTTTTTACACTTCTTAAGGAAAAAAAAATTCAATACATAGATATTTCTATTTTTATATTGTCAACTTTTGTAGTTGAAGTTTTTGTAGGTCTTCCAATCCTGATAGGGTTTGTATTTCTATTTATACCTCTTATTTTGGTAAATAATTTAATTAATAATTATAATCTTTCAATACTCGTAAAATCTTTAATTATTTTTTTATTAAGTTTAATTACCTTCTACATATTTGATCAAAATATTCTCTTTCGACTTTTAAATTTTCAATACTTAATAAGTATCCTCATTATAACAACTCTTTTTTATGGACTTTTGAAATATGGAAAAAAATAATACTAGTGAAGATAGTATTAAAATACTAAACAGAAGATCATTTATAATTTTAATTTTAGGAAGCATTATGTCTTTTATTATATCTTTGAGGTTATTTTCATTACAAGTTATTAATTTTAGTTTTTACAAAAAAAAGTCAGTAGAAAATAAAGTAGCTATAAAGCTAACCCCACCAATAAGAGGTGATATTTATGACTCTAATAAAAAATTAATTGCAGGTAGCTCATCATTATATGAATTTATTGTATACAAAAACCTTAGCAAAGATTATATGAAAGAAATTAAAAAACTCAATACTCTTATTAAATTGAGGCTAAATTTAGATAAAATATCGAAACGAATAAAAAACTTCAATGAATATTCAGGTTTCATCCTGAGCAGGGCCTCTTGGAAACAGATAGTAGAATTCGAAAAAAATAAATTTCTTTTTAACTCTATTAAGATTGTTGAGTCAAAAAAGAGATTCTATCCTTATAAAAATTTTTCACAAATAATTGGCTATATGGGAGAACCATCTAATCCAAATGAATTTTATCCAAAAGGTGTATTTCATTTAGAAAAAAGTTATGAGAAATATTTGAAGGGCACTCCTGGAAAAATTTTTAACGAAGTAAATTCCAGAGGAAAAATAATTAGAGAGATATCTATTGAAAAATCAATTAAAGGCAACGATCTTGATCTTACTCTAGATTTTGAACTACAAAATTATGCCCAATCTATTCTGCCACCTGATAAAAAAGGCTCAATAGTTGTATTGAGTGTTATTGATGGATCAATTCTATCTATGAACTCTAACCCTACTTTTAATGCTCAAATATTTGAGGATAGGGAAAATAGTAAGATTAATAATTTGCTAAATGATAATAGTAAACCTCTATTTAATAGAGCTTTTTCAGGTTTTTACCCTCCAGGATCAGTATTTAAACCAATTTCAGCTTTAGTAGGCCTTCAGCGTAACTTAATAGATCCTCAAACGGAAGTTATTTGTAAGGGGCACTCTTCACTAGGTGACAGAAATTATTATTGTTGGAAAAAAAAAGGACATGGAAAAGTCAACTTAAAGAAAGCTATTAAAGAGTCATGTGATGTATATTTTTATGAATTAGCAAAAAAAATAAATATCGATGATATATCTAACTTATCAACTAATTTAGGCCTTAATCAAGGGTATGATATTGGTCTATCAAATTTAGGTAAAGGACTTGTTCCAAGTAAAAAATGGAAAAAAGCTTTTTTAGAGCAAAGTTGGTATCAGGGTGAAACATTGATTGCCTGTATAGGCCAAGGCTATAATCAAACATCGCCTCTTCAACTTGCAACATTATACTCTGCCTTATTGAATAGAGGAAAATATCCTATTCCTAGGCTTGATAAAAAATCCTCTATCAAAATTACAGGTAAATTACTAAATAGCGAGCATCAAAAAATTTTAATTAACGCTCTCAATGCCGTTGTTCAGGAGCCAAATGGAACAGCCTATAAATTGACTATATCTAATCCCGAATTTGTAAAAATAGGAGGTAAAACAGGAACTTCACAGGTTATAAGAATAAAAGAAAGTGAAAGAGAAGATGACCAGTATAAATTAAAAGAGATCGAGGAGAAATTTAAAGACCATTCAGTTTTTGTCGGTTATGCTCCCTACGATAAACCAAAATATATTGCTGCAGTCATAATAGAGAATGGTGGATCTGGATCTGCAGTTGCTGCTCCTATTGCACATAAAATTTTAGATTTTGCATATAAAAATAATGTTTAAAGACTTAAAAAGTATTTATGATTTAAATTGGATATATTTTTTTATTATTTTAATAATTTTTTGGATCGGAGAGATTAATCTCTATTCTGCTGCAGGGGGTTCTTTTGATCCATGGGCATCTAATCAATTAATAAGATTTTTAATTTTTCTTCCATTATTTTTTTTAATTTTAATGTTGGAACCAAAGTTTATTTTTAATTTTGTTGAAATTTTTTTAATCTTAATTTTTATTGGATTGATAATAACACTTATCTTTGGTTATACAGGAATGGGAGCTACGAGATGGATAAGAATAGCAGGTTTTAATTTGCAAGTATCGGAATTTACAAAGATAGCCATAGTTTTATTTATGGCCAAGTATTTTCATAAATTAAATGCTGAGAAAACCATAGGTCTTTTAAAATCAGTATTACCTCTTTTTGTATCCTTGATATTTTTCATATTGGTCGCTATTCAGCCAGATTTAGGAACTGCTGTAATTATACTTGCTTTAGGATTAGTTGTTATTTTCTATGCAGGTATTAAGATCATATATCCATTCTTGGCAATATTAGCAATTTTAATAATTAGTCCATTATTGTGGACTTTTTTGAAGCCCTATCAACAAAATAGGATCCAGATTTTTCTCAACCCTGATTTGGATCCACTTGGTAAAGGTTATCATATTATACAATCTAAGATCGCTATAGGTTCCGGTGGTCTGAAAGGTAATGGTTTCCTTGAGGGTTCTCAAAGTAGTTTAAATTTCCTTCCAGAAAAACAAACAGATTTTGTTTTTGCAATTTTTTCTGAACAATTTGGTTTTACCGGATCAATATTATTAATTTTGCTTTTTTTTATTATGTTTTTAATACCAGTATTAAAGACTTTTAAACTCACTCAAGTGTTTAATAAGATAATTTTATTTGTTTTATCATTTAAAATTTTCTTTGAATTTTTAATTAATATATCTATGACAATTGGAATATTACCAGTAGTTGGGGTTGCTTTACCATTTATGTCATATGGTGGAAGTTCTTTGTTGAGTAATTTAATTATTTGTGCACTATTGTTAAATTTTATGTCTATAAATGAAAGAAAGAGAATGTTTTCATGACAAAAATAATTAAAAAACCATGGGGGTCATATGTTGTCCTCAGTAAATCAAAAAATTTTTTAATTAAAAAGATTATTGTAAATCCAGAAGGCGTACTGTCCTATCAATCCCACAATTTTAGATCTGAAAATTGGATCATTATAGAGGGCAAAGCAACAGTTATTATTAATAATAGGACATTTTATAAGTCAGAAAATGAAAACATATTTATTCCAAAAAAGTCAAAACATAGAGTTTTGAATGAAAGCTCTAAAAAAAGATTAGTTTTAATTGAAGTGCAAACTGGAAGCAAATTTTTGGAGTCAGACATAAAAAGATACTCAGATATTTATGGAAGAAAAAATTGAAAATATTAGCTGAAATTTCTGTTGGAGAGCTATTTGATAAAATTACCATATTAAATATCAAATTAAAAAAAATTAATGATCCTAAAAAATTAAAGAATGTAAAAACTGAGTTAGACTCTCTAAAGGAGCAAAGTAACAAAATAAATTTAACAGACAATGAAACTTTAAAAAAATATGTTCAAAAACTTCAAGATATAAATGAAGAACTTTGGGATATAGAAAATAATAAAAGAGAGTGCGAAGCCAATAAAGATTTTGGTGAAAAGTTTATTGAAATTTCAAGAAATGTGCACTTTAAAAATGATATAAGAGCAACCGTTAAAAAAGAAATTAATCTATTGTCTGACTCAAAAATAAATGAGGAGAAAGAATATTCTAAGTATTAACCTTATTTAAGCTAATAAGTTCATGTTTAATTTTTGATCTCCCTCTGAGAAAACTTAATTCTAGAAGGACTACAATACCTTTTACTTTTGCTTTAGTTTTTTCAATAAGTTTCATGGATGCACGTATTGTTCCACTTGTAGCAAAAATATCATCAATAATTACGATTTTGTCAGAACTTTTAATCATATCACTTTGTATTTCTAGTTGATTGGATCCATATTCAAGCTTGTAGCTTGTCATGAAGGTTTTACCTGGCAGTTTCCCTTTTTTCCTAATCATTACTAACTTTTTTTTTAATTTGTAGGCAATAGCTGAAGCAAAAATAAATCCTCTTGAATCTATCCCAACTACAGTATTAGCATTTAATTTAACTACTTCTTTTGACATTGAATTAACAACTCTGTTAAAAACTTTTGGATTTGATAATATTGTTGAAATATCATAAAAAGCGATACCTTTTTTTGGAAAGTCTTTTATAATTCGAATACTTTTTAAATCATTATTCATGAAAAGGTCAATTAAATCAGTATTTAATAAAAAAAACAAAAAAAAAATTATTTGTCTTACATCATATAGTTATAATTATACAAAAATTATTGACGATCTCGTTGATATTGTGCTAGTTGGTGACTCAATGAGTAACGTACTGTATGGGATGGACTCTACAAGAACTATTGATGACCAAATAATGATCAATCATGCTACTGCAGTAAAAAAAGCTGCGGAGAAATCACTAGTTTTTTTTGATTTGCCTTACAATAGAGATTTCAGTGAATCCAATACTATAAAAAGAGTTTTATCTGTTATGAAAAAAACTTCATGTGACGGTGTCAAAATCGAAGGTAATACTGAATTAGAAGATGTAATAAAATATTTGAAGAAAAAAAAAATTCCTGTTATGGCACATTTAGGTCTACAACCACAGAAATTTAGCTCTACAAAAAAGTTTAAGATATATGGAAAAAAGAAAGACGATTTAAATAAAATTATTTCAGATTCATTATGCTTAGAGAAGGCAGGTGCTGTGTCCATACTATTGGAGGGAATGTTAACAAAAATAGCAAAGCAAGTGACTAAAGTATTATCAATACCCACAATTGGCATTGGTGCATCTGAGTATTGTGATGGTCAAATATTAGTATCTGAGGATATGCTTGGTATGTATGGAAATAATCATCCAAAATTCGTCAAAAGATATGATGATTTGTCAAAAAATATCAAAATTGCTGTAAAAAAATTCTCTAAAGATGTAAATAACAATAAATTTCCAAATAAAAAATATAGATATGATTAATAAGCTCTATTAATAGAACTCTTTAGAAGATTTATAAAAAGATCTCTTTGATAGCCTTTAAAAAGTTTTAATATTTTTAAAGATTTATTATTATATTTATCACAGAATATTTTTACATCATCGTTAATTTTATATTTCTTCATTAAATTAATTATTTTCATGAAATCATTTTTTAATCTTTTGCGTTTGTTGAATACTTTTTTGATAAAATTAATTTCAGTATTATTTGACTTTTTTAAAAGTAATATAATAGGTAGAGTAATTTTTCCTTCATAAAAATCTTTACCATTCTTTTTACCTGTTACTCTATTTCCAAAATAATCAAGGTAATCGTCCATGATTTGAAATATAATTCCAAAATACAATCCCAATTTGTTCAAACTTGAAATTATTTTTAAATTTTTACCAGTTAAAATGGCAGGAATTTTCATTGATGCAGCAAATAATTCTGCAGTTTTTAAGGATATAATTTCAATATATTTACTCTCAGATATATGAATATTATTCTCATGAGTGAGTTGCAAGAATTCTCCTTCAGAAATCTTACTGCTAACTTGAGACAGTGAAGCCATTGCTTTTAAAGAATTAGCTTTTGTCATTAATTGAAACGACTTTGAAAATAAAAAATCACCAAATAAAACACTAAATTTATTGTTCCATATGGAATTTATACTCTTTTGACCTCTTCGTAATTTACCGTCATCAATTACATCATCATGCAGTAGGGTGGCTCCATGAATAAATTCGATAGCAGCTGACATATTAATATCGCTCGATATTTGTGAATAATTTTTGTTTATCATTTTACTTGATAGCAAACATATAACTGGACGTAATTGTTTTCCTCTTTTTTTGAAAAAATAATTTCCTAACTTTGGAATAATGGGGACAGCACTTACTAGAAATCTATCAAGCTCTTTATTTGTTTTAACTAACTTTACATTAATTTCTTTATGAATTAACTTTATAGTTTGTTCAAAATTAATTTTTTGCATTAGTTATGAATTTATACTCCAAAGATTTTCTACTAGATGGTAAAATTGTATATTATCAATTAAAGAAAGGCTATAGGAGCGGTATAGAGCCTATTATTCTGGCTTCTAATGCAAAAAAAAAGCACAATAAAATTTTAGATATGGGTTCTGGTTGTGGTTCTATTTCCCTAATTGTTGCTTATAGAAATCCAGAATCTGAAGTCATTGGTTTTGAAAAAAATGAAACTCATCATAAAATTTCAATTATAAATCACAAAGAAAATAAATTAAAAAATTTAAAATTTAAAGTTCAAGACAATTGCATTTTTGATAAAAAATATGAGAATTACTTTGATTTAATTTTATCAAACCCTCCTTTTTATTTTGCAAATAAAGTACTAAAGTCCAAAAATCCTTCCATAATGGCCTCAAAATATATAACTGAGTCAAATTTGAAAAAATGGATTATCAACATAATTCTTTATTTAAAAATAAAAGGAACAGCTTTTATCATAAATAGATTTGAAAACATGGATTTTATGTTAGATATATTGAGAAATTTTAATCTAGAAGTGACAACAACACCTATATTACCCTTTGAAGGTAAAAAACCTAAAAATGCCCTTCTAAAAATTACTAAAAGTAATTATTTTATAGAGAAAACATCAAATGCAATTATAATCCACGATAATTTATCAAAGTATTCTAAAGATATAGAAAATTGGTTTAAATAATGTTCAGTCCAAACAAAACAGTTATCTCAATTGATCTCAAAGGAATGATTGCATCTGGAAGTAGAGCACCATTGAATATGGATAATTTGAATGGACTTTTCTCAAAGGTAATGAAAATAAAATTTGATGCACTATCAATTGTCATTAACTCTCCTGGCGGTTCTCCGGTTCAATCATCTTTAATTGCACAAAAAATAAGAGAAATATCAGATAAGAAAAAAGTGAAATGTTATTGTTTTGTTGAGGATGTAGCTGCATCTGGAGGGTATTGGCTTGCATGTGCAGCAGATGAGTTATACGCAGATGTAAATTCTATTGTTGGTTCAATAGGTGTGATATCAGGTGGTTTTGGATTTACTGATCTTATTAAAAAAATTGGAGTAGAAAGAAGGATATTTACAGCTGGAGAGAACAAAAGCTTTTTAGATCCATTTTTAAAAGTTAATAAAAAAGATGAGGAAAAATTAAAAAAACTTCAAAAGTTAATACACCAAAATTTTATTGATTGGGTGTCCTCGAGAAGAAAAAAGAAACTAAGCGAAATAAATAAAAAAGTTATATTCTCTGGTTCCTTTTGGTTAGCTAATGAGGCAAAAGACTTAGGTTTAATTGATGGCATTGCATCTGAGTCGTCTTTCTTTAAAAGTAAATTTGGAGAAAAGACTAAAATTAAAAAAATAAAACAACCAAAGTCTCTCAAACAAAAACTTGGTCTTGGTATTAATTCTTTAAATAGTGAGGATTTAATTACTAAATTAAAAGAAGAGTTTCTTTTTAACAAATTTGGTATCTGATAAATGACAGCAGAAAATATGGAAGACTTAGTATCTCTGTGTAAGAGAAGAGGGTTTATTTTTCAATCAAATGACATCTACGGTGGCATGAAAGGTCTCTATGATTTTGGACCTATGGGTGTAGAGCTAAAATTAAATTTAAAATCAGCCTGGTGGAAATCAATAGTCTATGAAAGAGATGATGTTGAGGGATTGGACTCAACTATTTTAACCTCACCTACTGTTTTAAAATATTCAGGCCACGAAGATACATTTTCTGATCCTTTAGTTGATTGCAAGAAATGTAAATCAAGATGGAGAGCAGATCAACTTGAAGACGGAAAATGTCCAAATTGCAAATCAACTGATTTAACTGATCCTAGACCATTTAATTTAATGTTTAAAACAGCTATTGGTCCTGTGGATGACGGTAGTTCATTTGCATATTTGAGACCAGAAACTGCTCAGCAAATATTTGTAAATTTCAAAAATGTTGTCGACTCAACCAGTAGGGTTCCTCCTTTTGGTATAGCTCAAATTGGAAAAGCATTTAGAAATGAAATCACTCCAAGAAACTTTATTTTCAGAGTTAGAGAATTTGAACAGATGGAACTTGAGTATTTTGTTAAACCTGGCTCTGATGAGAGTTGGCATAAATATTGGGTAGATAAACGTTTAAATTGGTGGGCTGATCAAGGTGTCAAATCAGAGAAATTAAAATTACTCGAGGTAGAAAAAAAAGATCTATCACATTACTCCAAAGCAACTTTTGATATTATGTATGACTTTCCACATGGCCTTGAGGAACTTGAGGGTATTGCAAATAGAACTGATTTTGATTTAGGATCACATTCTAAAAATCAAAAAGATTTTAATATTAAAGCTAAAGTTCAAGAAAATAAAAATTCTACAACAAAATTAGCTATTCAAGATTTAGAAAATAATGAATGGTTTATACCATACGTTATTGAGCCCTCAGCAGGCGTTGAAAGGGGTGTTTTGGCAATTTTAAACGAAGCTTATACTTCAGAGGAAGAAAATAAGAGAACATTGTTAAAACTCAAACCTCATTTATCGCCAATTAAAGCTGCAGTCATTCCTCTTAAGAGAAATAATTCTGACCTGGTCAATACAGCAAATAATGTCAAATCAGAGTTACAATCACTTGGTTTAGGAAGAGTTATGGTTGAAAATACAGGAAATATTGGAAAAAATTATCGTAGACACGATGAGATTGGGACACCTTTGTGTGTTACTATTGATTTTGAAACTTTAGAAAATCAAACAGTTACGGTGCGAGATAGAGATACCATGAAGCAAGAAAAAGTATCACTCTCTGAAATAGCAAATTATTACTCTCAATATTTTAAGTAATTTATTTATTAACTCTAGGCTCCCTAAGTATGTAATAATTATTTATTTGTAATAATATTTCTGAATTAGTTGGAAGTTTTTGAGGTTTTTTCTCAAAAACTTTAATTGAAAGTTTTTTTTTATTTAGTTGTCGATGTTTAATCCTCGAAACTACCTCTTGACCTACAAAGCATCCTTTCGAATAGTCTACTAATTCATCATTGACTTCAGATGGAAGTAAAGAGGATTGTTTAAGCAGGTTTGAGTCAATTATTCCAGTTGAAAGTTGATCTAAAATATAATTTTTATCAAATTCTCTTTTATCAACTTTTTCAATACTGAGTTTTACGTCAGATAACAATGCATATTTATTTAAGAATGTAGGCAAATCATTTTGATCATTCGAGCAAACTAATTCATATGACTCGTCTGATTTAGTAATTATTATTTCATATAGAATCTTTCCTTGTGGAGATAGTATATAGCTTTTCAACTCTTCCTTTAATTTAGTTAAGTCATTGGTAATTATATTTTGAAGGAAATCAAATCTTTCTTCCCCAAATACTCTAATTTTTATTGGATTAAGTGTTTCAATTTGCATGTAATATATTATCTATATGTATATATATGCATTTACTATTTATTTCTTCAAATAGAATAGGTGACTCCTTAATTAACCTTCAAGTTTTAAATAAATACATCAGAAAATATAAGAAAAATATTGAGGTATCATTAGTTTCTGGTCCTTTACCAATGCCTATTTATGATGATTATTCTATGATTTCTAGAAGGATTAATCTTACTAAACAAAAATATAATCTACATTGGTTAAAACTCTATAAAGAACTTTCACCACTTAAATTCGATGAAATAGTAGATTTTAGATCCTCGATCATTGGTTATTTTTTGAGAGTAAAAAAAAGAAATATATTCAAAATGAAAAAGGGTAAAAATATTTATGAACAAATCCATCACAGATTTGATACTGATCTAAAAAAAGATTTTAAAATATTGATCGATAGAGTTCGTAATATTTTTCCAAATTCAAATTATGCGTGTTTAGCACCATTTACAAATTGGCCACCAAAAGAATGGCCTTCAGAACAATTTGTTAAAATAGCAAAATATCTAATTGAAAAAGGCATTGATAAAATATTTATTTTAGGATCAGAAAATGAAAGTTCAAAATTTCATCACTTTGAGTCAGAACTAGGCGATAAAGTAATTAATAGATGTGGTAAGCAACATATTCTCAACGATTATGGTTTACTTCAAAAATCAAGGTTATTTATTGGAAATGACTCATCCATGATGCATATGGCTTCATTGAGTAAAACTCCAACAATTGGTCTTTTTGGTCCCACAAATGATAATATTTATTTTCCTAAAATTTTTGATCATTGTCATCTTGTTAGGTCATCAGAGTCATATGAAAGCCTTGTTAGTAAAACTCAAAACTATACTTTAAATAATTGTTTAATGAATGATGTGTCTTATAATCAGGTAATTGATAAAATAGATAATATTTTAAATGCTCAAAATTTTTAAGCCTTGCGATTTTCATGTACATCTAAGAGAGGGCCAACTTTTAAAATACGTATTAAAAGAAAATAATAAAAATTTTCAAAAAATTTTAGTTATGCCCAATTTAATAAAGCCAATTACTAATAAAAATATTTTATCAAAGTATAGATCCTTCGTCTTAAATAATAATAACAATACTGAAATTCTTTTTACAATCTATTTAAACCAAGACTGCTCTATTATTGATTTAAAAAATATGGTTAATGAAAAATTATTTTTTGCAGCTAAATTATATCCTCTTCATGCAACTACTAATTCTTCATCAGGAGTAAAAGACATCAAAAAAATGTCTAAATATTTCGAATTTTTAGAAAATAATAAAATACCATTATGCTTGCATGGTGAACACATTCATGAAAATGATGATCCTTATGAGCGTGAAAAAAGATTTCTTGATTTTGAATTATCTTGGTTAGTAAAAAATTTTAAAGGTTTAAAGATAACTTTAGAACATATAACAACTAAAGATTCTGTAGATTTTGTAAAATCGCACAAAAACATTGCAGCTACTATAACAACACATCATTTACTTGAAAATACAAACACTTTTCTTGGAAATTTTTTAAGACCAGAAATATTTTGTAAACCTGTAATTAAAAGTGTAAATCACCAAAAATCATTATTAAATGCCGCTCTTTCTGGCAATTCAAAATTTTTCTTTGGTTCTGACTCAGCTCCACATCTTAAAAATCGCAAATTTAATGAGTTTTGTTGTGCTGGTGTATATTCCACAAAATATTCTGTCTCAAATATATTGGAGCTCTTTTACACCTCAAAAAAGTCAAATAATTTAAATAAATTTTTGACAATTAATGGATGTAAACATTATAACCTTAAGTTTGATAACACTCTAATTTCATATTCTAGAAAAAAAGATTTCACATTTAAAAAATACTCTAAATTCAAAAACGATAGTTTAATTAACTATAATCACTTTAAAAATTACTGGTCTAAAAACTAGATTAGAACTTTTGTAAAATGGCCCATTTTTCTGCCAGTTTTGGACTCTTTTTTGTGATAATCATGAAAATATTCATTTTCTTTGAATGATTTCCCACGATAGTTATAAATATCGTCCCCTAGAATATTTATCATTTCAGATTTAGATTTTAATGAAGGCTCTACCTTTTCAAGATCACATACAGATCTGATATGAGACTCAAATTGACTAACATTGTATGACTCAATACTTAAATGTCCTGAGTTGTGAACTCTGGGAGCTATTTCATTTAATAATAATTTTTTTTCTTCATTTATAAAAAATTCTAAACAAAAAGTTCCAACATAGCTTATTTTTTCTGCAAAATTATAAGCATGGTTTGTCGCTTCTTTAATGATCGATTTCTCTGAGTTAGCTGGTGAAAATGATTTGAAAAGAATTTGATTTTTATGAATATTTTCAATTGGTTGATAGGTAAAAATAGTACCATCTTTATACCTGACAGCAATGATAGAGATTTCTTGTTGTAAATTAATTTTTTTTTCCAAAATATACTCATTATTTGGTATGTCAGATATATCTTTATAACTATTAATTACTATTTGGCCTTTACCATCATATCCAAGTTTGCGAGTCTTCAATATTGCAGGAAAAAATTTAGGATCAACTGATTTTAAATCAGATGTATTGTTAATTTCCATATAGGGAACAGTAGGGATATTAATCTTATTTACATAATTTTTTTCAGTTAATCGATCTTGAATAATTTGATTAATTTCAGAACTAGGTGAAATTTTAATCTTTTGTTCAATATATGATAAAGTTTTAAAAGGGATATTTTCAAACTCATAAGTCACAAAATCACATTTTTTAATAAAATTATCTATCTCGTGAAAATCATCATACTTTTTTATTAAGAAGTGATTTGCATATTTAATTGCTGGGGAGTCATCAGTATCAGAGTATATAAAAGTTTGAATATTTAATTTACTAGCCACTTGGCATAACATCATACCTAATTGACCTCCACCTAAGATACCGATGATCATTATCTAGGTGTCTTTTTAACTTTTTTTGTTTGAGCCAGTCTCCATTTTACTAAACTTCTTTCAATATTGGGGTCATAATTACTAATAATTGAAGCTGCATATAATGCAGCATTTTTGGCTCCATTTTCACCAATAGCCACAGTTCCAACTGGAATGCCAAAAGGCATCTGAGCTATTGAAAGTAAACTATCTAAGCCTTTTAGTGTTTTTGACTCAATTGGTACCCCGATTACTGGAATATGAGTTATAGCTGCTATCATGCCTGGTAAATGAGCAGACCCACCAGCTCCAGCAATAATAATCTTAATACCTCTGTCATAAGCTTGTTCAGCATACTCATAGAGTCTTTTGGGAGTTCTGTGAGCTGAAACTATTTTTTTTTCATGGACAATCTTTAATTCTTTTAGAATTTTACCCGTATGCCTAAGTGTGGACCAATCGCTTTGGCTTCCCATTACTATTGAGATTTTAGGGATAGATATTTTCATTTTTTTGAAAACTTTTTTTCAGTGATTTTGAAGTAAAGTTTATAAGGCAATACTTTACCAAATTTCATTATAGAATTAAAAGGAAAAGGGAAGGATATTTCAAAACCTTTTTTATATATTTTACTATAAATAATCCTAGCTGCATCTTTGGGTGACATTAAATATGGCATTTTAAATGAATTTACTTTTGTAGCAGGAGTTTCTACAAATCCTGGACAGATAAGTTTTACATTGAGATTATCATGCATTTCAGATTTTATAGCCTCGGCTAGATTAATTAAAGCCGCTTTTGAGGGTCCGTATAAAATAGATTTTGGGAGACCCTTATACCCAGCTGTGGAGGACATTATTGCCAAGGTATAATTTGAATTTAGCTCGAAATTTTTTTTTATTAGCTCTATTGATAAATAAATACTTAAAACATTGGTATCAAAAGTTGCCTTTGCATTTTCAAAGTTAAAATCATTTAGACTATCGGGGATATAAATACCTGCATTTAAAATAAATGTACTAATATTTGCATTTTTTTTAAATACCTCATCTATAATTAGCTTACTTGAGTCGAAATTTGATAAATCTGTTTTTACAAACTCAAATTTTGGATTATCAATTGTTTCATTTGGTATTTTGGTATCATCTCTTGCTAAGCCTATCACATTCCAGCCTTGTCTGAGATACTCTTCACATAGTGCGTAGCCAATCCCACTACTAGCACCTGTTATAAAAACTACTCTATCTTGTGTATTCTTTGATGAATTTTTTTGCATTAGATATATGAGTACTAATTTTAGACTTGTCCATTTTATTTACAGTATAGTACATCATAGAGAGTCTCTGATTAGTTTTAAAATAATTTTTATTTTTATATATAAAATTCCAATATAAACCATCTAATGTTTGTGTCCAATCTCCCCGACTATAATTACTCATCTTTAGTAAGTAATTTGAACCGCATAAATATGGTTTTGTTGCAAAAATACCTCCATCGCTAAACATCCCCATCCCATAGACATTTGGTGTCATAACCCAATCAGATGAGTCAATGAATGTCTCCATAAACCATTTATAAACTTCAGATGGCTTTAATCCAGCTAAGTTCATTATATTACTAATTATCATCAATCTTGGGATATGGTGAACATATCCACTTTTTTTTAAATTTAATATCATGTCATTTAAAATAGGAATGTTTGTTGTACCCTCATACCAATGTTTTGTTAATTTTCTGTCATTTCCAAAAAAGTTACCTTTATTAAAATCTTTATAATAGTGAATATTTAAGTATCTCATAAATTCTCTCCAACCAAAGACTTGTCTAATAAAACCTTCGTAATTATTGATGCCAACTTTAGTATATGAAAAAGAGCTCAATTTATTGAGCACTTGTTCTGGTGTTATTAAACCTATATTTAATGGTGCACTAATTATGCTATGATTAATGTACGGATCACTGGTGCTCACAAAATCTTCGTAATGTCCAAAGTTTTCAAGTTTACTGCTAATAAAATTATCAAGAACTTTAGATGAGTCTTTAAAATTCATTGGAAATATTATTTTCTTTTCCAAATTTCCAAAGTGTTTTGAAAAAAATTTATCAATTAATTTTTTTATTTCCTCAAAATATTTTGACTCAAATGTATAAGATTTAGGACTTTGATAACCTTTAGGAACTCTTTTTCTATTATCCTCATCGAAACTCCACTTATCTCCAATAGGTTTATTGTCTTTTACAAATATTTGAAAACTTTTCCGAACATTGCTATAAAAATTAGCAAGTTGAGGTTTTTTTGTAGTAACCATATCTTTATAATCGGTTCTACTAACAAGGAACATAGGAGATTTATGAAAAATTAGTTCAATTTTGCTATTTTTACAAAATTGCTCAAATTTAATTCTGAATTCTAAGTCTTCTATTTCGAAGATATTAATTTTAGGAATATTTTTTTTACTTAAGAAGCTTTTTAGACCAGCAAAATAGTCTTTGAAATTAGAAATATTTTTATCAAGAGAAATATAATTTACTCTAAAATTATTTTTTTTTAGATAGTCCCTGTATTCCCTCATTGATGCCAAAAAATAATAAATTTTTTGTTTGTGATGTTTAAAATAACTACAAAGGCCCATATCCTCTTGTATAAAAAAATCACATGAGTTTTTAAATTCTGTTAAGTACTTCTTATCAAATAGTTGATTTCCAAGAACTACAAAGCATTCCTTCATTTTGTTTTTATTATTTTGTGATTAAAGTTGATCTTCCACCATCAAGTTGGAAGTTTTGTCCTGTAATCCATGATGATTTTTTAGATACCAAGAAAGAAGCCAAATTACCTATGTCATCACCTGTTCCAAGTCTTGACATAGGGTGAAGTTTTCCAATTCCTTCAGCAACCTTTTCATTAGAAACCATAAAATTTGACATTTTGGAAAAAGATAGGCTAGGAGATATTGTATTAAATCTTATCTTCGGAGCATAGTCTGCGGCTAAAGAATTTGATAAACCAATTAATGCACTTTTTGCAGAGGAGATTGCTGTATGATTTTTAAAACCTCTAACAGCTGCTATTGATGAAAAAAATACTACTGAAGATGAATCCGACATTTTAGTTATGCAATGATTGAGGAAATGAACGATATTATAAAAATTATCATTCATTATTTTTTTAAAATCATCAACAGAGGTGCTTGAGAAAGGTTTTAAGTTTATCGAGCCAATGGCAAAGATTATGCCAGATATTTCGTAGTTAATTGATTTGATGAAACTTTCTGTATTCGTGTAATCATTAATATCTAGAACATTTTTTTCAAAATTACCTTCAACATCACTATCAAATTCGCTTCTTGATATTAGAACTAAATCATTATCATCTTTTAGGTTGTTAACACATGATTTGCCAACAGAACCATTTGCACCAATAACTAGAATTTTACCCATGAAGTTTATACAAAATGTAACCCTAATTAGATTTAATTCTTAAGTATTTGAAGGCTATAACAAGTAGCTGATACAAACAATAAAGTGCCTATTATTTGATGGATAGAACCCAAAAAGACTTGAACATTACTCAAAACAACAAAAACACCAATAAATAACTGAATTAAAACTAGAAATAGCAAAATCAGGAAATGGATTTTTTGATATTTATTTTCAATTCCCTTAAAATGTTTAAAGCACATATAAAGAATTGTTAAAAATGATAAATAAGCTAAGGCTCTATGAAAAAAATGTATGAAGATACTGTTATCAAAAAAACCAAAAAGTCTATCCTCAATAAAAATTAAATTTTCAGGAATGTAATTATCTCCCATTTTGGGCCAAGTATTAAATGATTTTCCAGCATCTAAACCAGCCATAAAAGCACCGTAAATTACTGTAAAAAAAATTATTATATTAAAAAAAATAAAAAAAGTTTTATGTGAGCTAAAGTTATTTTTATAAATTCCAATATCAAGCCTTTTCAAGAAAAGATAAGCAATTAAAGAGAGAATTATTTGAGCTATAATTAAGTGAACGGCAAGTCTTAAATGGCTAACGTATGGATTAACATCTAATCCACTTTTTACCATCCACCATCCGATAATACCTTGTGCCCCTCCAAGAAAAAGAAGAAATGAATATGAGTATAACTCTTCATTAGAAAAGTATTTTTTCAAAGCAAAGTAAATAAAAGGGATGATAAAAATAATTCCTATTAGTCTTCCCAATACTCTATGTCCATATTCCCACCAAAAGATGTATTTAAACTCTGATAGTGTCATGTTTATATTTTTTATTTGATATTCAGGATATTGCTTATAGTCTTCAAAAACTTTTAACCAATCTCCATGGGATAAAGGGGGTATTGTTCCCATAAATAATCTCCAATCAACCATGGACAAACCAGACTCAGTTAATCTTGTCAAACCACCAACAATGATCATCAGCAATATAATTGACATGAGACTTACAAGCCAAAGACTTATCTGAAAATTCTCGGATTTATACATCTAATCTAAATTTATAATTTTTTAGAATATATTTAGTATATTAATTTTAGTCGCATTAAGCCTCTCTAACTGATAGATCTTATAGACTAAATATTTAAAAATTTCAAAATGACATATCATATTAACGTTATAGATCATGAGGGTTCACCTCATAAAGTTGAAGCAACAGTTGGTTTTTCAATAATGGAGATTATTAGAGACGCTGGATTAGATATTGAAGCTATATGTGGGGGTTGTTGCGCTTGTGCTACCTGCCATTGTTATGTCGATGAAAATTGGTTAGAAAAAATATCAAAAGCTGATGACGATGAGGAATCTATGCTTGACCAAGCTATGGATATAAAAAAAAATTCAAGACTCTCATGTCAAATTCCATTTACAGAAGAGCTCAATGGTATTACTCTAACATTAGCACCTAAATTTTGACTGATTATAACTCATATAAATCCTGGCCATTTAATGAAGCAAAAAAAATTATAAAACGCTTTGAAAAAAATAACACCAAAGACAAAATAATCTTTGAAACTGGCTACGGCCCATCCGGCTTACCTCATATAGGTACTTTTGGGGAAGTGCTAAGGACAAATATGGTAAGATTTTGTTATGAAAAATTGACTGGTAAAGAGACTGACCTCATAGCATTTTCTGATGATATGGATGGCTTTAGAAAAGTCCCTGATAACATCCCTAACAAAGAAAAATTATCTAACTACCTTGATTACCCTTTGACATCCGTCCCAGATCCTTTTGAGTTGTTTAAGAGTTTTGGTGAACATAATAATTCAAAACTTAAAGATTTTTTAAATAGATTTAATTTGCCTTTTTCTTTTCAAAGTTCAACAGATGCTTATAAATCAGGATTGTTCAATGAAACAATAAAGAAAATTATAAAAAATTATGATGAAATTAATAATGTAGTTCTTCCGACACTTGGTGAAGAAAGAAGAAAATCTTATAGTCCATTTTTTCCAATTAGTGAAATAACTGGTAAAATATTGCAAGTTCCAATTGAAGAAATTAATAATGAAGAATTTACTGTTTCATATTATGAGGACGGTGTATTGAAATCTAAATCAGTTTTAGATGGCAATTGCAAACTTCAATGGAAAGTTGATTGGGCAATGAGGTGGGCTGCTTTTGGTGTAGATTATGAAATGTGTGGTAAAGATTTAACAGAGAGTTATACCCTATCATCAAAGATATGTAAGATAATCGGTTCTAAGCCTCCTGAAAATTTAATTTATGAACTTTTTCTTGATGAAAATGCTGAAAAAATTAGTAAGTCAAAAGGCAATGGTATAAGCATCGATGATTGGCTTAAATACTCTATTGAAGAGAGTTTGGCCATGTTTATGTATCAGAGACCAACAACTGCAAAGAAACTCTATTTTGATGTAATACCTAAAAACACCGATGAATACTTATCGCATGTTAACAAATTAGAGTCCGATGATCTAAATCCAGATAACCCTGCTTGGCATATTCATAAAGCTGAAAATCCATCATATAAATCAAAAATTAATTATAGTTTAATCCTAAATATCATATCAGTTTGCAAGTCTGAGGACCCTAATGTGATTTTTGGTTTAATAAAAAATTATCAATCTAATTTTAGCAAAGCGGAAACTGATCTTATTAATAGAATGATTGATTGTGGTATTAATTATTTTAGGGACTTTATACAACCAAATTTAAACTTTAAAATTCCAAATTCTGAAGAATTAATTATACTTAAAGAAGTTGTGTCTAAATTAAAAGAAGTAGAGTCTTCGGCTGATGCAGATGAATTTCAAACTGCAATTTTTAGTGTTGGAAAAAATTCTGTGTATAAAGAGAATATTAAAGAATTTTTTAAACTTATTTATCAAGTTGTTTTTGGTCAAGAGAATGGGCCAAGATTGGGCTCATTTACTAAAATTTATACAAAAGATAAAACTCTGGAGTTGTTCAACTCGAAGCTAAATGTATAATTTAGCTCATCGTATTCTCAAAAAGCTAGATCCAGAATTATCGCATAATATATCTATAAAAGCTCTCAAATTAGGTATTTATCCTAAAATTAGATATAAAAATACAGAAATCCTTGAACAAACAATATGGGGAAGAACTTTTAAAACTCCCATAGGTTTATCGGCAGGTTTTGATAAAAATGCAGAGGTGATAAATCCAATATTAAATTTAGGATTTAGTTTTACTGAGTTGGGAACAGTGACTCCTTTGCCTCAAAGTGGCAACCCAAAACCTAGAATTCATAGGTTCCCTGCACAAAATGCATTAATAAATTCTTTAGGGTTTAATAATAAAGGTATGGATGTATTTGAAAAAAATATCAATAACTCAAACCTAAAAGAAAACTTCCAAGATAAAATCATTGGCATAAACATCGGTAACAATAAAGATACCGTAGAAATTTTAGATGATCTCAAAAAGCTTTTCGATAGACTGTATAGACTTGGTGATTACATTGTAATCAATTTATCTTCACCAAATACACCTGGATTGAGAGATAATCTTAAATCTCAAAATTTTGAAAAGATTGTTACAAATATTCATAGGCTAAGAGATGAGAATAACTCAAAAATCCCTGTTTTATTCAAGATTTCACCAGATATTTCTGATCAGGATAAAAAGGATATTTCATTGATTTCACTGGCAAATGATGTGGATGGGCTAATACTGACTAACACAACAATTAATAAATCTATGGTTAATGAAAAGTTAGAGGGAGGAGTAAGTGGTAGACCACTATTTCTTAAGTCAAATGAATTAATTAGAGATTTTTATACTCTTACTTCAGGAAAGATTAAAATTATAGGAGTAGGGGGTATTTTTGATGCCAATGATATTTTAACTAAAATGAAATTAGGGGCCTCCTTAATCCAAATATATAGTAGTTTTACATATGAAGGCCCTTATCATGTAAAAAAAATGACTTACGATCTAATAAATTTAATTCAACAACAAGGATTTAGAAATATTTCTGAGGTAATAGGACAATACTCTTGAAATCTATTTCTTCTTTTAAAAAAGTTATTAATGATTATGAATATTTTCTTTTTGATCAATGGGGTGTTTTACATAATGGAAGTATCAAGTTTCCTCTAGCAGAAGAATGTTTAAGTTTTTTAAAAAAGAAAAATAAATGTGTCATCTTAGTATCTAATTCATCAAGACCAACAGAATTTTCTATAAAAAATTTAGATAAATTAGGTATAAGCAATAATTTGTATGATTATTGTATCACTAGTGGGCAAATAGCATTGAATTTTTTAGAAAAAGATATTTATAATAGATATGGAAAAAAATGTTTCCCTATAAAATTACCGAAAGAAAAAATAAATTATTTTAATTTAGACTGTACTAATAACATTGAAAAAGCAAATTTTGCAATGATTGCAGATTTAAAAGATGGGTTAACAATTTTAGATTTTGCGGAAGAGCTAGATAAAATGTTAAAATTTAATTTACCTTTGTTATGTGCTAACCCAGATTATTTAGTTCACAATAAAAATAATCTCTCTATGTGTGGTGGCACTATAGCAAATTTATACTCAGATTTAGGTGGAATAGTATTTAGATACGGCAAACCTCACAAACCTATTTATGAAAACATAATGAAGAATTTTAAAATAAAAAATAAAAACAAAGTTTTAGTAATTGGAGACTCTCTTTGGCATGATATAGATGGTGGTAACAAAATGAAATTTGATACACTTTGGATTAAAAATGGTATTCATAGATCCCAATTAAATAACGGACCAGAAATCAAAGATTTAATTAAACAGTACAAACCAAAATATGCAATAAGTGACCTAAAACTATAAGAAACTATTATTGTAAAAAAGAAACTTTTGTAATATAACACTCATCTCATGTCTAGATCTTGCGATATAACTGGAAAAAAACACCAAACTGGTCATAACGTCAGCCATTCTAATATTAAGTCTAAAAGGCGCTTTATGGTTAATTTAAACAGTGTCACTCTATTCAGTGAGTCTTTACAAAGAAAATTTAGACTAAGAATAGCCTCATCTACACTTAGAACTATAGATAAACATGGAGGTTTAGATCAATATTTAAATAAAACCAGTTCACGATCTTTAACCGATAAAGCCTTAAAAATCAAAAAACAAATCGAAAAAAACATTAGCAAAAAAGCTAGCTAGATGTTTCAAGAATTATTTTTAAATTTATCAAATAACTTAAATAACTCTTCAGTTGTAATTATCTGGTTATTTCAAATCATATTTTGTTATTTTTCAATTTTACTCTCACTTAAGTTCTTCGGAAAGACAGGTATTTATGTATATGTAGCGATTGCAATCATATTAGCTAATATTCAAGTTCTTAAAGTTGTAGACTTTCCTTTCTTTCCTGAACCTATGGCCCTAGGTACTGTTTTGTTTATTTCTATATTTCTTTGTACTGACATATTGAATGAATATTTTGATAAAAAATCTGCAACTAAATGTATATACCTTGGTATCGCAGCATACTTATTTTCAACCGTACTTATGTTTTTAACAATATCTATGGCTCCAATTAATCCTGATGAGCATCCTGCATGGTCTTGGAGCTATGGTATGCATGAGTCAATTATGACTATCTTCCTACCACAGTTCCCAATAATAGTTGGAAGTATTTGTGCTTTTTTTATAAGTCAAAAAATTGATATTTTTATATTTTCTTATTTAAAAAATAAAAATACTAACCTTTGGTTTAGAAATAATGCATCAACAATTGTATCGCAATTTATTGATAATATTATATTTAGTGTTCTTGCATTTAATATCTTATCTTCTAACCCAGTGCCTTTATTTGATCTAATTATTTCTTATGGAATAGGTATTTATTTACTTAGAATTCTATTAAGTTTATTTGACACAATCTTTATATATTTAGCGAAGATCTTTTTGCCACCTAAATTTGACTAATTTTTTTCAAGTAAAAAAAAAGTCAAAATTATCAAATGCTCGACTTGGATTAATTAATACAGCACATGGTAAAATTAATACACCTTCATTTATTTTTTGTGGTACCAAGGCCACTGTTAAATCTGTACTCCCCTCTCAATTAAAATTAGCTAGAACACAAATTATTCTTTCAAACACATACCATTTAATGCTTCAACCAGGTCCAGAGGTCATATCAAAAGAAGGGGGTTTACAGAGTTTTACTGATTGGAATGGACCTATGATGACTGATAGTGGGGGATATCAGATATTTTCACTAGGATATGGGTCAGTTTCAGAGGAAATTAAAGGAAAAAACAATAATGCAAAGAGAAAATCTCTCATAAAAATAACTGAGGATGGTGCATCATTTAGAAATTATATAAATGGAGATAAAGTATTTTTATCACCTGAGAGATCAATTGAATTACAACGTGAATTTGGCGCTGATCTGATTTTTGTCTTAGATGAATGTACGCCCTTTAATGTCTCAAAAAAATATACAGAAAAGTCTATGTACATGAGTCATCGCTGGGCAGCAAGATGTAAAAATTCTTTTGACTCAAAATTTAAAAAGTATAACTCAACCTTTGGTTCCTCAGGAAAACAGTCACTATATGGTATTATACAAGGTGGTGTTTATGAGGATTTAAGAAAGATCGCATGTGAAGAAACATGCTCAAAAAATTTTGATGGACTTGCAATAGGTGGCTCTTTGGGGAGTACAAAAAATCAGATGTACGATATCTTTTCTATCTGTGAAAATTATATAGATAAATCAAAACCTATTCATATTCTAGGAATTGGAGGACTAGATGATATTTTGCATGGTGTAAGTTCTGGATATGACACATTTGATTGTGTATCACCTACAAGGATTGCTAGACATGGTATTATGATGTCAAAACTAAGTAGTAAAGGAATTAATTTAAACAACTCAAAATTTAAAGACGATCATTCTAGTATTGATGAAGGATGTGAATTACAGGAAATAAATAAATTTTCAAAATCTTATATACATCATTTGTTTAAAGCTAATGAGATGCTAGGTATGACCATTTTATCAATATATAATATTTGGTTTATGAATAAGTTTTTTGAAGAAATAAGATCATCTATAAATGAGGATAGATTTGAAGAGTATAAGAATAAAATTTTGTCTAATTTAGTCGAATAATGACTCTATCTTTTCAAACATAATTCCACCTAACTCTTCTACATCATGAATGGTAATTGCTTTACTGTAATACTGACCTACGTTATGACCTATACCTATTGCCAATAGTTCAATATTTGATTTCTCTTCAATTGCAAGAATCGTGCTTTTTAGATGTTTTTCTAAATAATTACTGTTGTTTACTGATAGTGTTGAGTCATCTACAGGTGCGCCATCAGATATAACAATTAGTATTTTTCTACTTTCAGGCCTTTTCGAAATTCTAGAACTAGCCCAAAGAAGTGCTTCGCCATCAATATTTTCTTTTAAAAGACCCTCTTTTAACATTAGGCCTAAATTTATTTTAGATTTTTTTGAGTTTTGGTCAGCAGATTTATAAATAATATGTCTTAGGTCATTAAGTCTTCCAGGATTTTTCTGCTTACCATTTTTAAGCCAATGCTCTCGAGTTTTTCCACCTTTCCATGCTTTTGTTGTAAAACCAAGAATTTCAACTTTGATTTTACATTTTTCTAAAGTAGCGGCTATCATATCAGTTGTTAAAGCAGCTATCATAATAGGTTTTCCTCTCATTGATCCTGAATTATCAATTAACAAAGTTACGGTTGTATCTTCAAATTTAATTTCTTTTTCTTTTTTAAAAGAGAGAGAACTATTTGAATTAGTTATAACCCTGGTAAGTTTAGAAGTATCTAAAACACCCTCATCTAAATCAAAATTCCATGACCTATTTTGTTTTGATTGAAGTTTTCGATACAATTTATTTGCTAATCTTGATATTTGCTTTTGATATAAATCACATTTTTCATCGAGCTGCCTTCTTAGGGCCACTAACTCTTCATGATCACATAGTTTAATTGCTTCTATAATCTCGTCATATTGATTTGTAGCTGCTTTATAATTTTGATTAAGGTTCCTATAACTATCAATTGACTTAAATATATCTTCAATTTGTTGGTCTGAAATTTCAATATCAATTTCTTCTCCTTGAACACTAGATTGACTATTATCTGAGTCATTTTCTGGAGTATGCATATTTTCCTCTAATTGGCTTTCTTCAGGTTTTTGGGCTTGATTTTCTTCTTGGTTTTGTTGTTGATTAAAATCCTCTTCATCATTTCCCTCATCGAGATCTTTATCATCTGGTTGGCTTTCATCCTCAACCGATGGAAAAATAATTCTGATTAAATCTACCGATAAGTTTAAATATTCTTTTTGGTCTTGAATATTCTGAGATAATTTATGAAGTGTGTTATAAAATTTTGATATGTTGTCTTTAGAAGTTATGTTCTTTAAATGATTATTATTTGATTTCCATATTTTACTGTTTACTAAATCAATGAAAAAATGCGTTAAGGTAAAATAAAATAAATCTTTAGAGTCTTTTTGTTTTTTTAATTTTATTACCTCTAATCTTTTAAACCATTTTTTCTCAATGTTTTTTATAATACCTTTGAAGGGTTTTGAGCCATATGTCTCATATCGTAAACGCTCTAAGAAAGTTATTTCTTCTCTAATATCAATATTTTTAGATGTTATTTGGTTCAACAGTTTTTCATCATGGTATTTTTTTTTAAGAGCAAATGAGTCTGCTGCACCACGCATATCCTCATAATTGAATATATTTGAGATTGAGGGAAGATTTAAAGTATCATCTTTCTCTAAAACGATATTTGAATTTACATTTATTTTTAATTCTTTGTTTTCCGATATGGTTTTATTAACAGAATTGAGTGTATTTGAAATTTGCCTGGGAATATTTAGTTGTTTCTTGGACAATTAGATATCAATTGCAAAGGTTCTTTGGAAATATTCTTTATATATGTCTATTTCACTTTCGTCACATTTATTCAAAAAAGTAAACTTCAAAGAGTTTTTAATATCTTTAATAATTTTATAATTTTCTGCCCACATAATTACAGTTCTAGGGCTCATGACAATAGATATATCTTTTTGTTCAAAACCTTTTCTTGTTAAATTTGCCATTTGAACCATAGAAGCTATTATTTTCTTCTCTTCATTGTTTGCAGAAACTTTTTTTGAAATAATTTCTATTTCTTTATCCTCATCAAGGTAGTTTAATTTTGCAACTATATTCCATCTGTCCATTTGACCTTGATTGATCTGATTTGTTCCATGATAAATCCCAGAGGTATCCCCAAGACCTACTGTGTTAGCAGTAGCAAATAGCCTAAAATAAGGATGAGGTGAGAGAACTTTACTTTGGTCAAGAAGAGTTAACTTTCCCTCAGCTTCAAGTATTCTTTGAATGACAAACATTACATCTGGACGACCTGCATCGTATTCGTCAAAAACTAAAGAAACGTTATTTTGAAATGCCCAAGGAAGGATACCTTCCTGAAATTCTGTAACTTGTTTATTATCTCTTAAAACTATTGCATCTTTACCAATAAGATCGATTCTCGATACATGACTATCTAAGTTAACTCTTATGCAAGGCCAGTTTAATCTTGCACAAACTTGTTCAATATGAGAGGACTTTCCAGTTCCATGCAAACCTTGTAAGAAAACTCGTTTATTGAATTTTAGACCAAGCAAAATAGCAATCGTTGTACTTTCATCAAATACGTAATTTGTATCTAATTTAGGGCAATATTCACTAGCTTCATTAAATTTTGGAACTTTTATATCTGTTTGAATGCCAAAGACTTCTTTGGAAGATACATCAGAAATTTGTAAATTATCCTTTTTTTTAAGAGCCTCGATTTTATTCATTTTTTGTATCTTTCAATTAAGTAGTTATATGCTTCTACTATTTCTCTAAATTTATCAATAACTTTTTTACTATCACCCTTTACATCTGGATGATGCTCTTTGACTAGTTCTTTATACCTTTTCTTTATCAATTTTAAGTCTGTATTTATATCTAATTTTAAAATACTAAGAGATTTTAACAATTTGTTTGATTTAGGCTGAAATCCAGCAGGGTTATCAAATTTACCCATATCCTCACCATTGATCGTAAAATTATAAAATTTCCTCCCCGATCCAAAAGAGCTTGTGGGTCTTCTCCAGATGGTGTCAAAACGAATATCGTTTTCAATTTCATTTGCATCCATTTTCTTATGGTAATTCCACTTTTTGTTAAACTCTTTAATATGTTCAATACAAAACCACTGATAATTACCTAAATTATCGTAGTCTAAAGGTGCTTTATAAACACCTTCCTCTTTACAATTTGGATGATTGCATAAATTTTCTATTTTATTTTTTTTATTCATTTATGATTTAATTATGAATTTAAATAATATTAAAATTCTTTTACAAGATATTAGTGAATTCGAAATTTTAGAAATTATTAACAACAGTGAAAAACATAAGGGACATGCTGGTGTAGAAAATACATCAACCATGTTAACTCATGTAGAGCTCAGAATATTGAATAAAAATAATCTGAAAAAAATAGATATTCATAGAACAATTCATGAAAAATTAGAGTCAGTTTTTAAATCTGGCCTACACTCCCTAGAAATAAAAATATCAAATAGATAGCTTAACCTTATTGATTTTGTTAATTGACCTAGAGATAATTTGCAATTTTACATCCTCAATATAGAAAACCTTTCCAACTTTAGGGATTTCTTTAGCTAAATCATGAATTAAGCCTGATAATGTCACAAATTGATCAGGTAAGTTGATATCTAGACTTCTATTAATTTCTCTTACACTAGCATTTCCATTAAATAAATAATTATTAGAGTCAATTTTCTCTAGATATGTTTCATCAGTGTCGGTTTCATCAAAAATTTCTCCAATTATTTCTTCAATAATATCTTCCAATGTAATTAAGCCTTGTATTTCTCCATATTCATCTACTATTAAAGCCATATGTTCTCTAGAAGATTTAAAATCAATAAGTTGTTTCATCGCAAGTTTGTTTTGAGGAATAAAAACAGGCTGAAAAGTATTTCTCTCGATACTTTCATTTGACTCCTCTAAAGAGGGGTCTTTTAAAAAATCTCTAATATCTATAATTCCAACCAGATTATTAAAATCTCCCTTTATAACTGGTATTCTTGTGAATGTTGATGAACTTATAGCTTTAAAATTTTGTTTATAGGGATCATCTAGGTTAATGAATAGAATTTCATTTCTGTGAGTCATTAGCTCATCAACTTTTAATTTTTTTAACTCAAGAATATTACTCATATAATCAGCCTCATATTCACCATCTTTTGAGTATTGTTTTTGCAGTTGAACAGCTCCTTCAAACTCCTCTTCTATAATTTTTGATTGGTCTGCATTTAAATTTAATCCAATTAAATTAATAATTTTGTTAGAAACTTTATTAATGAGATTTACAATTGGTTTAATTAATTTCGTGTAAAAGTAAAAAAACTTAGAAACTTTTAGTGCAAAAGTCATCGGTTTGTTAATTGCGAAAATTTTGGGAGTAACTTCTGAAAATATAACAATCATTAATGTCATGAAAATTGTAGCAACGGAAACTCCTAAACCACCAAATTCTGAAACAAGTAATTCTGTCATCAAAGCTGTAGCTAAAATATTAAATAGGTTATTAGCAAGTAAGATTCCCGTAATAAATTCATCTTTAAATTCTTTAATTTTTAGAATGAAATTTGCATTTTTAGCTCCTTTATCTTTTTGTCTATGAGCTCGCTGTTTTGATACTGCAGTTAAGGCAGTCTCTGAACCAGAGGAAAGGGCTGATAAAAAGAGTAAGATAATTATCGCTAAAATTTTTATAATAACAATTAAAGTCATTATTTTATTTGATTTAGAATAGATTTAAGATCTCTAATTAAAATCTTTTTAACAAAACCTCCATTTTTTCCAATGAGAACAATATTAACATCTTCGTTTATAACTTTTTTATCAAAAGCAATTTTTTTTATTAATGATGGAATAGTTTTTTTATTTAAATATTTGCTGTAATTAATAGGTAAATTATATTTTTTTAAAATTTCAATCAAACTATTAATGCTTTTAGGATAGTAATTTAATAAACTAGAAATTTTTAACTCTAAAATCATTCCTAATGATATTGCCTCTCCATGTTTAAGATTACCTTTATAAAAATTTGAATTTTCAATTGCATGACCAATAGTGTGTCCAAAATTCAGAATTGCTCTAGAATTTTTAGATTTTAATTTTTCTCTAAAATCACTGATATATTTAAATTTTGAGTTAATTGAGAGTTTAATAATTTTATTCATGTCACTCTTGGATCCTTTGATAAGAAGCTTATGAAGTTGCTTTGAATGAATAAGGCTATATTTTATTATTTCTGCATATCCACATGCAATTTCCCTTTTTGGTAAACTTTTTAGAAAATCTGAACATATAAATACTTTTTTTGGTAGATAAAAGGTTCCAATTAAATTTTTACCAAATTTGCTATTAATCCCTGTCTTACCACCAATTGAACTATCTACCATTGCTAAAAGAGAGGTGGGTATCATTACGTGCTCAACACCTCTTAATATAGTGGATGCTAAAAAGCCAGAGAGATCTCCTAGTGTTCCACCACCAAAAGAGTAAATGATAGTTTTACGTTGAACACCTAATTTTATTATTTTCTCAATTAAAGACGAATAGTTCTGTATATTTTTAATTCTCTCATGGCCTTTAATTACAATACATCGTTTAGGAAATTTTTTTAAAAGTTTTTTAATTAATGTATTTTTTACAATATTACTATCAAATATTAAAATATCGCGATTTGAAATATTATTAATTAATTTTTTTTCTAATTGAGCTATTTTTAAAAATTCAATTTCGTGTATTTGTTTATCAATTATCTTTCTTATCTTCATTAGCTTAAATATTGTAATATAGTTTTTAAAGTTTTTTGAGTATTACTAGTTGCATTAATTGTAAAATCAGAAAATTCATTGTAAATTTCTTTTCTGATATTGAAAAGTATTTTTATATTTTTCTCAACATTATTTTTTAATAAAGGTCTATTTTTATTTCGCGAAGTTCTTTTAATTAAAGTTTCTAAATCACATTTTAAATATATATTAAATGTTTGCTTCAATAGATCTTTATTTTTTAAAATAATTCCTCCACCAGTAGAAATAACTATCTTTTTCTTCAAAATCAATTTTTTGAATATTGTTCTCTCTATTTTTCTAAAACTATCTTCACCCTCTTTGTTAAATATGTCCTTTATTTTAGATTGACTTTCTATTTCAATTTGTTCATCAGTATCATAAAAATCAAATTTTAAGTAATCAGACAAAGCTCTACCAATCGTAGATTTACCTGATCCAGGCATACCAATCATACATATTTTTTCAAAATTTTTTTTCACCATTGTTATTTGATATGTTTTAAATATATAATATGAAAAACCAATAAATTAATAATAATGAGAAAAATAATATTACTATCAACAATTATTATACTAGTTTTATTAGGTTTTGTTTTAATAAACTCTATAAAAATACCTGCACCAGCAAAAGAAAAGTTTTATGACATTCCAATAGATCAGTTCACATGAAATATCTTACTTTTTTATTGTTAGTAATAGTTCTCCCATTAAAGGCCGATGAAATTAATGAGGAAATCATATTTCAAGAAAAATCATTCTCACAAAATAATATTATTTCATCAATTAAATCAGAAGAAATTCTTCTAAAACTTATAAACTTTACTGAAAATAATAATAATTTTTTTTACTCTTTGTTTGACCCTTTAACAAATAACATGATTTATCCTGAATATTCAAATGAAAATGATTTTTTTTTCGAAAAAATAAATTTATTTAATAAAAAAAACTACAGATACCAAATTAACTCAAATTTGTTTGAAAAAGTTATTTTTGAAGAATTCCAAAACCCAAATCATAATGAGTCATATTTAGCTTATTTATTCGACTCAAATCAATTTAATGAATTATGTAGATATTTATTTGAATTGGATAATAATCAAAAAAATTTTGATGATATTCTGGTATATAATATTTTATGCTTAATAAAAGATAATCAATTTGAGCAAATTAATTTTATAATTGAAATTTATAATCAAAAAGAGTTTGATAAACTCAATACAAAATTTTTGTTAGACTTTCTCAAAAATAATACAATAGAAATCAATTATAATTTAAGTGAATTAGGATTAATTGATAAATATATCGCTTTGATTTCTGATAGTATAAAAGTCAATGTAGATGAAATTAATAATACTCTTGAATTAGAGATATATCTCAAATCAAATACGATAGATCTTTATCAAATAAATTACCTTTTTAAAAATAGAGTCATAAATAAATCTCAATATTTATCCATGCTAGATATGTTAAAAGTTAAACCTAAAGAATTAGCTATGTATGAAGAAATGCAAAAAAATATTAATTATAATAAAAAACTTGAGATTTTAGAGAGCTATATTTCTTTATTACAATTAGATTTATATGATGTATCTAGATTAGTTAATGATCAATTTAGTGAAATGAGAATCACCTCAAGAAATTTAAATTATATTAATGGTTTAATGCTTTTATCACTTTATGAAAATTCAAGTTTTTTAGAAAATTTGTTAATTTTATTGAAGGATGTCCCTAATGGTATAATTGAAAATAATAATATAGCAACAGCTTTAAAGAATTATTTGATTAAAAACTTTGACAATAATTATTATGCAGATAGTAATGAATATATTAACAGTCCTTTTATGAAATTTTTATTTTTAAATAGAAATATTAATTTTATCGAAAGCGACAACCTAAAAAGAACAGAGACGGATACAATATCAGTAAATCCTGTATATTTGGCAAGTTTAGCTGAAAATTTAAATTTGATTGATTCTTACATATATTATGTCAATTTAAGCGAAAAATTTTACTCTATAAATGAATTCGATTTATACTTCTTAAATAATTACATTATAGATAATGAATATCTTAAAAATGAATTAATAAAATTAGCTTTCAGAGCACATTTAATTAATTTATGAAATATGAAAAATATAAAGGCTTATACACACAATTTTTAATTTCTGAAAAAAATCTTTCAAGAAACTCTGTAAATAATTATTTAGTTGATTTAGATCAATTTTTTTTTACTGATGATACAAAAGTTAGCAATCTTAATGATAAGATTAAATCTTTTATTACAAATTTAAGAAAAAAAAATTTGAGAACATCTAGCATTAATAGAAAAATCTCAGCTTTAAAAAATTTTTTGAAATTTCTTCATACTGAAAAAATTATTGAACAAATAGACTTTCAAGAATTTGAAAGCCTATCAAATTCAAAAAAAATTCCAAAGGCCATATCAAAGACAAAAATGGAGCAAATATTCTTGAATTTGCATAATTCAAAACAGACAAATAAAGAACTTTATATTTTAGTACTAAAATTAATTTATTTATCAGGTTTGAGAATATCAGAAGCACTGAATTTAAAATGGTCTGATATTAACTATCAAGATAATTCTATATACGTTTATGGAAAAGGTGCTAAAGAGAGAAAAGTATATATAGTTAAAGATTATTTGAACCATTTGAAAAATTTAGGCAAAAATAATCAATTTGTGTTTGCATTAAGTAATAAAAAAATTTCTACTAGATCGGTAAATAAATTTCTTGAAAATTGTTATAAAGACTCAATAATTAAATTCAAATTGTCTTCTCATGTTTTTAGACATTCTTTTGCTACCACTATGTTAGAAAATAACGCTGATATTAGGCACATACAAAAACTATTAGGTCACTCAAGTATCTCAACCACAGAAATTTATACTAAAGTTGCAAAGTCAATGAAAAAGAGAGTTTTAGACTCTTATCATCCACTAAAAAATAAATTATAGTCCTAAAAATGTTTTACTTAGATTTTGAGGAAAAATTGGAAAAATTTGATATGGAAATACAATCCTTAATCAAGCTTTCAAAAGAAAGTGATATAGATGTTGAAGGAAAAATTAAAGATATTGAGAAAAAAAAACAAATAGAGTTAAATAGGATTTACTCGAATTTATCTCCTTGGCAAATTGTTAAACTTGCAAGACATCCAAATAGACCTAAAACAAAAAATTTTATAAATAGTATTTTTACAAAATTTACACCTCTTTATGGTGATAGACTTTATTCTGAAGATAATGCCATTATTTCAGGTTTTGCATTTTTAGACAATTTACCTGTCATTATACTAGGCACCGAAAAGGGAAATGATATGAACACTAGATTAAAACATAATTTCGGTATGGCAAAACCTGAAGGTTATAGAAAATCACAAAGAATTATGAAATTAGCCTCAAAATTAAATTTACCTTTAATTTGTTTTGTGGACACATCCGGAGCTTACCCTGGAAAGGACGCCGAGGAAAGAGGACAAGCTGAGGCAATAGCTCAATCAATGAAAGTATCTCTAAATTGTGAAACACCATGTATTTCAATTGTAATAGGTGAGGGTGGATCAGGCGGCGCAATCGCTCTTGCCACAAGCGATATTGTCATAATGCTAAGTAATTCAATTTACTCTGTTATTTCTCCAGAGGGTTGTTCTTCAATACTATGGAAATCTGCTGATTTTGCTGAAACAGCATCTAATTCTCTTAAAATTACAGCAAAAGATTGCCTAGAATTAAAAATTATTGATCGAATTATTGAAGAGCCAGTTGGAGGAGCTCATAGGCATTTTGAAAAGGTCTCATATGATCTTAAAGTTGCTTTAATAAAAAGTATTGAGGATCTCAAATTAATATCAAAAGATGATTTAATAAAAAAAAGAAATAATCGATATTTAAATTATATTATTTAATTAATTACTTCCATGACAATGTTTGTATTTTTTTCCTGATCTACAAGGACAAGGATCATTTCTTCCAATTTTTTTAGTAATGGGTTCAATTTTTTTGTCCTCTTGATTATCACTCTTTTTTTCAACCCTAATATTGTTTAAGACTAACACCATTTGCTTTTGTATTTCATATATTAGTTGATTGAATGCACTCAAAGAGGCCTTACGAAATTCATTAACTGGATCTTTCCCTCCATATCCGCTGAGACTAACAGACATGCGTATATTTGTAAGTTCTTGAATATGGTTATGCCAATTTTTATCTAAAATAGAAAGGCTTACTTGTCTTAGTATAAAAATATAAGCATTTGTATGTTTTGAATAATTTTCATCTTTTATTTTTTTAAACGAAGATAGATAATGATCTTTATTATTATTTTCTTCTGCATTAATAAATGACAATAAGTCTGAGAAATTCTTAATTTCCTCTTTTTCTCCTTCTAATAAATTGGATATAAATTCTTCCTCAGTTTCTTGAATAAAATTAATTATATCTTCATTAATAATAGTTTCTCTTTTGGAGTAAATTATATTTCGTTGTTTATCAATAATATTATCAAACTCTAATAATTGTTTTCTAATATCAAAATTATGACCCTCAACTCTTTTTTGAGCTCGTTCAATTGATGAAGTTAACCATTTATGTTCAATAACTTCTCCTTTTTTAAGACCCAGTGTTGAAAGCATAGATTGAAGTTTTTCTGATCCAAAAATTCTCATTAAGTCATCCTCTAAAGAGACAAAAAATATACTTTGTCCAGGATCTCCCTGTCTTCCTGATCTTCCTCTTAATTGATTATCTATTCTTCTACTTTCGTGCCTTTCGGTACCTAAAATACATAACCCACCCAAATCAATAACCTTTTGATAATCATTTTCATTAAAATTTTTATCTATTTCTGGATTACCACCTAATCTAATATCGGTACCTCTACCTGCCATATTAGTTGCAACCGTTACTTGCGAGGGCTTGCCTGCCAAAGCAATAATTTCAGCCTCATTCTCATGATTTTTTGCATTTAATACATTGTGAGGAATATTGTTAGTTTTTAATATATCTGAAATAAAATTTGATTTTTCAATTGAAGTTGTACCTACTAGTATTGGTTGTCCTTTTTCATATTTTTCTTTCACTAAGTCTAAAACAGCTTTATATTTTTCGTCTGATGTTTTATAAATTTGATCATTTTGATCGATTCTGATCATAGGTTTATGAGTAGGTATTTCTATTACACTCAAGCCATATATTTCTAAAAACTCTTCTGACTCAGTAAGAGCGGTACCAGTCATTCCAGATAACTTTTGATATTTTTTAAAATAATTTTGAAAAGTTATACTTGCTAAAGTAATACTCTCTTCTTGTATTTTAAGATTCTCTTTGGCTTCCAAAGATTGGTGAAGACCCTCACCAAACCTTCTACCTTCTGCTAATCTACCTGAAAACTCATCTATGACAATAATTTGACCATCTTTTACAACATAATCCTTGTCTCTTTCATACAAAAAACGTGCTTTCAGTGATTGATTTATAATTTGATAAGCCTCTAAATTTTCATTATCGAACAAACTATTTCCTTTTAAAAAATTAATTTTTTTTAGGTTAAATTCTATTTTCTTAATACCGCTATCTATAAGCAAAACATTTTTTCTTTCTTCATTTATTTCAACATCACTTTTCGAGAGGTCTTGAGTAATTTCATAGCATAATTTAAAAAGTTCAATGGGAGTCTTTACAGGTCCTGAAATACCTAGAGGTGACCTAGACTCATCGATTAGTACAGAGTCAGCCTCATCAATTAAAGCTATATGATGCTCATTTTGCATTTTTGGCTGATTGATACTTCTTAAATTATCTCTCAGATAATCAAAGCAAAATTCATTATTATTTCCATATACGACATGAGATTGATAGCTACCCACTTTTTCTTCAACAGTTTGGCTGTTTTGAATGTATGAGCAACTTATGTTTAAGTATTCAAAAATTGGCCCCATCCAAAGAGAGTCTCTTTTTGCTAAATAATCATTAACAGTAATTAAATGAACTTTTTTATTTAAGACATAATTTAATATGATTGGAATTGTTGCAGCAAGTGTTTTGCCCTCTCCTGTTTTCATTTCAGCAACAAATCCATGATAAAGAGCAATACCTCCAATTATTTGAGAGTCATAATGTCTGAGTTCAATTGTTCTTTTTGATACTTCTCTCAATAGAGCACATACGAAACATATATCCTCATCTGACAACTCGTCTTTTTGATCAGAAATATAATTTTGTTTTAAGGTTTCCATTTTATGAGTCATTTCTTCTTTTAATAAATTTGAAATGTCCTCTTCTAATTGATTTATATTATTTAAATATTTATCTGAAATTTCTTTAATTAAATTAGAATTTTTTTTTGAGGAAAAAAAATTATTTATTTTTTCGAACATAAGATTACAAATATACTAAATTTATATTATTTCCATGATGTAAATGTAGCAATCTCTATTTCTAGTGGAATATATTTATGATTATCGATTAATTTTGAAAATACATTATTTGTTAATTTAAAAAAATCTTTTTTAAATCTATGTTTTTCATTAAAAAAATTTGAGATCCCAAACTTTCTAAAATCACTTCTAATTTTTTTCAAAGAATTATAGTTTATTTCTAAGTTATCTATACCTACTACAACATCTTTATATTTACTTTTATTCAAATCCTCTATCAATTTTGTAGTTTCTAAAAATGGCCCAAATCTTCTATAAACTCCACCAAAAATCTTTTCATCAATTTCTAAAAAAATATTTTGAAGTGTTTTCATAGAATTTGAAGTTATGATATTAAAGCAAAATAAACTGTTATCGTTTAATTTAGTTAAGATTTTGTTAAAAATATAATTGCTATTCAAAAACAATGGTATTTGTAGAGAAAAATTTGAAATAGCAGCATCGAATTTACCTTCAACTACACTAATATCATTGATATCTATAATTTTTGTATTAGTAAAATTGGACACATCCATACAGAGGTCTTCATCTAGAATTAGACAGTTTTCCATTTTTTTTGATATGAATTTTAATTTATCATTTATTAAATCTGATCCATTTTTTGCTAGTAAATTATTTTTATCAAAATATGCCTCTCTTCTTACTTTTCTCTTTTTTAAATTAAATTTATTCATAATGTGCTAAAGTAACTTACCATGATATCGAGATTTAACTTAGATCAAAAAAGACTTACATTTTATGAAAATCCTGAATTATTTCATAAAGAATTTACTGAATTAATTTCTTCAAATAATGATAATGAACTTTTGTATTCTACTGAAGAGCCTATTGTGGTTTATAATAAAGATAAGACTTTAAAATTAACCCTACTAAAAGAGGACAATGAATTTGATTATATATTATTTTCAAATCATAGTATTTCTATTTTACCTCAAGAAAAAATAAAAATTCATAAAGCGATTAAAGATATTTCAAATTTTATTATTTACAAATTAAATAATTAAATGAAGGTTGCACTTATACAAATTACAGCTGGTTCAAACTTTGATGAAAATTTTGAAAAATCAAAAATTTTTTTACAAGATAGTTTAAACTCTAGACCAGATTTTATCTTACTACCAGAATGTTTTCTCTTTTTATCTAGTAAATCGAAAATTTTGATTGAAATGAGTCATGACTCAATTAAATATTTTAAAAAATTTTCAAAGATGAATAAGGTATATTTACTGCTGGGATCACTTCCTATAACTGAAAATGATAAATTATTTAATCGGTCAATTTTAATTAATCCTGAAGGAGATATAATTTCAATTTATGACAAAATTCACATGTTTGATATTACATTAAAAAATGGAGAATTTTACAAAGAAAGTGATTTTTATTCACCCGGAAGTGAATTAAAAATAACTAAGGTTATGGGTCATTCAGTTGGTCACACTATTTGCTATGATTTAAGGTTTCCTAAAATGTACAGGGCCTTGGCAAAGAAAGGTTCACAAATTATTGTTATTCCTTCAGCTTTTACACATACAACAGGTAAGGCTCATTGGCACTATCTTGTTAAAGCAAGAGCTATTGAGAATGGAGTTTTCATATTGGCACCTAATCAATGGGGCGTAAATAATGAGAATAGGACAACTTATGGTCATACTTTAATAGTAGATCCTTGGGGAAAGACTTTAGCTGAAGCTGATAATGGGGAAATGATTGTAACTGCTGAGCTTGATTTAAACATGGTTCGAGATTGTCAAAACGCAATACCAGTATTAGATAATGATAGAAATTTTGATTAATATTATTGAAAATGATTATTGAATGACCAAATATTAAGAATGATTAAATTTGATTTAATTTGTGAAAATCAACACATCTTTGAAGCTAGTTTTGATGACTCAAACTCTTTTGAAAAACAGAAAAGAAAGAAACAAATTGAATGTCCTTTCTGCAATTCATCAAAAATATCTAAATCAGTAATGGCACCAAATATTTCAGATAAATCAACAAGTTCAGCTAAAATAAATCGTGAAAAAAACAAATTATTTTCAAATTATAATAAACAGTTAAATAAAATTAAGTCAGAGATAGAAAAAAATTTTACATATGTCGGAAAAAAATTTCCAGAAGAGGCTAGAAAAATTTACTATGGTGAAGCGAAAGACAAACCTATTTATGGAGAAGCAACTGAAAAAGAAAGTCAAGAATTGGTCGATGAGGGTATAGCTTTAGTGAGGCTCCCTTTTAGTAAAAAAGAAAAAAATAAAAATTAGTATTTTAAAGTACCAAAGTAATTTACTAAATCAATTTTACTTAATTTGAACGATTTTAAAATTGGATTGTATTGTATTCCCTTTACGTTTACTAAATTTAAATTATATTTTCTACATATTGTTTCTAATTTATTAGGAGATAAAAAAAGATTAAAATCGTGAGTTTTTTTAGGAAGTAGTTTTAAGATATTTTCTGCAATATCAATTGCAAAATATTTTGATAATAAATTCTTATTAAGTGTTGATATAAATATATATGAATTCCTATTAAGATTTTTACTTAAATTTTCAAAAAGTTGATGTTTGTCGCCTTCTTCCAAATGTTCTAAGAATTCAAATAAAAAAACAACATCAAATTTTTTTTTACAATTTTTTAGAAATTTATTAGCCTCCATATTAATTAGTTTAAAATTCATTTTTTTTTTAGATTTAAAATTATTCTCAATATCAATACCCAAACACTTTGCGCCCATACCACAATAATTATTCAGGAATTCGCCAGTTCCACATCCAATATCTAAAACCTTTTTATTCTTAAAAAATTCATAAATATCTTGCCCACTATGATCTCTTAATATTTTTGACATATACTGATGTCTTATAGCCATCATTTGTTCTAATGGTTCGTAATACTTGCTGTTATAATTGTCCATTTTCTTTACATCATAAATGTTAAGAGTATATTACCGTAATTCATGAAAATTAAAGTTTTAAAATTTGGTGGCACATCTGTTGGGAGCACTGAAGCTATAAAAAGATCAGCAGACATTATCAATGATTGGTCAAAAAAATATAAAGTTATAGCTGTGTTATCTGCTATGTCAGGTGAAACTGATCGTTTAATTAGTTTAACAAATTCTTTTTCAAAATCTCCTAATCCAATAGATTTTGATAACGCTGTATCATCTGGTGAAAATGTATCTTGTGCGTTAATGTCTATATGTCTAAATAATCAAAAGATTAAAGCTAAATCTCTACTAAGTTGGCAAATACCTATTTTAACGTCATCAGAGCACATGAAGTCGAGAATTTTGTCTATTAACAAAAAATTTTTATATAATGAATTAGAAAATTTTGAAGTTCTGGTAATTCCCGGTTTCCAAGGTATTAACAATAAGGGAGAATTAACTACCTTAGGCAGGGGTGGTTCTGATACTAGTGCTGTTGCTGTAGCAGCAGCGATGGAAACAGAATGTATAATTTATACTGATGTTGAGGGTGTATTTACAACTGATCCAAACATAGTACCTCAAGCAAAAAAAATTAATAAAATTTCATATGAAGAAATGCTTGAATTAGCCTCACAAGGGGCTAAGGTTCTTCAAACTCGTTCTGTTGAGTTAGCTATGAGAAAAAATACTAAATTAAGTGTAAGATCCTCTTTCAAACCCAAAAAAATTGGTACCATGATAACTAATGAGAAAAGTGTTTTAGAAAATAATACTGTAAGTGGAATAACATATACCAAAGATGAGGCAAAGATTACCCTTTCAAGAGTTTTGGATAAACCTGGTGTTTCATCTAAAATCTTTGGTCCATTAGCTAAAGGTAATATAAATGTAGACATGATACTCCAAAATATCTCACAAGACGGGAAGTTTGCAAATTTATCTTTTACTTTGCCAAGAATAGACTTAGAAAAAGCTTTAAAAATACTAAAAAAAGAGAAATCTATAATTGGATATAAAAAAATTATTTCATCTAATAATATTTCAAAAATTTCAGTAGTTGGAGTAGGGATGAGATCTCATGCAGGAGTTGCCCAAACACTATTTGATACTCTTGGAAAAAATAAAATAAACATTCAAGTTATTACCACTTCAGAAATAAAAATAAGTATTTTAATTCATGAAGATCAAACTGATTTAGCTGTACAAAAATTACATCAAGCCTTCAAATTACATAAATAATTATTTGGATAAGTTAATTTCAATCAAAGAGGCAAGAATTAAGAAAGGTTTATCAATCAATGATTTATCCAAAGCTCTTAAATTAGATTTAGAAATAATAAGACTTTTAGATGATAATTTAAAACTCCCCAAAAAATATCGCGCTTATCAATCAACTTATAAAAAATCTATTTATCGATATTTAGGTTATGAAATTAAACAAAAAGACTCTATCAGCGACATTCCGCAAGACTATACAAAAATATCATTAACTTATTTTTTATCATTACTGATTTTTACAATTTTAACTTTACTTTCTTTTAATATCTACAATAAGTTTAATAGTCAAATCTTAGTAAAAAATATAGAAAAAGATCAACTCTATTTAGATATTTTAAACATATCCTCTAAGAATTATCTTAATGAATTAAGTCACGACGAATTTATTAACAGCCTTACCTTAACTAATAGATCTAATTATTCTCAGAAATTATCAATTTTTTCAAAGTCTAATAAGAATATTTATTATAAGTTACAAAATAATAATAAAAAAACCATACAATTTGGTGAAATATTACAATCTAAAGAACTTAATATTGAATTAGACGATGATTTTTTCATTGATTTATCTAATATAGATAATATCGATAAAATAATTTACAGGGGTATAGAAATTAAACTTATTAAGGAATTAAATTCTTATATCACTAATTTTAATATTAAAGATTTAGAAACTTTATTATGAAATATTCTCATACAATAAAGAGAAAAAAAACAAAAAAAATTCAAATTGGCAATATTTTTGTTGGTGGAGACTCTCCAATTACGGTTCAGACAATGACAAATACCCTTACCCATGATATTGATGCAACACTTGAGCAGATATCTCTTATTGAACAAGAGGGATGCGATATAGTCAGAGTTTCAGTTCCTGACGAAAAATCATCAGAAGCTTTAAAGAAAATAATTCCAGAAATTAATATACCTTTAGTTGCTGATATACATTTCCATTATAAAAGAGCATTAGAGGCTGCAGAAAATGGAGCACATTGTCTTCGAATAAATCCAGGTAATATTGGCTCTAAGGAAAAAATAAAAGAGGTTGTAGAAGCTGCCAAGCAGAATAAAATACCTATTAGAATAGGGGTTAATTCTGGAAGTTTAGAAAAATCAATATTAGAAAAATATAAAAGTCCAACCTCTGAGGCATTATTTGAAAGTGCTAAGTTAAATATAAAACTTTTAGAGGATTTAAATTTTGATAATTTTAAAATAAGTGTGAAAGCTTCAAATGTTTTTACTTCGGTAGAGTCATATAGAATGTTATCTAATTATTGTGATTATCCAATTCATTTAGGCATTACTGAAGCAGGAAGTTATTTTAGTGGATCAATAAAATCATCTATAGGTCTTGGAATGCTTCTTTATGATGGTATTGGGGATACTGTAAGAGTTTCACTTTCAGATCATCCAACTCAAGAGGTTAAGGTTGGATTTGAAATGTTAAAATCACTAAATTTAAGAGATTATGGAGTAACTATCATATCATGTCCTTCTTGTGCAAGACAACAATTTGATGTGATTGAGACAGTAAAAAATGTTGAGAAAAAACTTTCCCACATTAAAAAACCTATAACAGTTTCAATTATTGGATGCGTTGTTAATGGGCCAGGAGAAGCTACAATGACAAACATAGGTATAACTGGTGGTGGAAATAATACACATATGGTTTACGTTGATGGTGAAAAAAGCCATCGAATTCAAGATGAAGATTTAGTTGAGTACTTAGTTAAAACTATAGAAAATAAAGTTGAACAGACTTATCACTTAAAATGAAAAAAAATATTAATTTAGTAAAAGGCACACATGATATTCATGGAGCTGAAATGGAGAAGTTTGAATTTATTATTGAAAAATTTTATTCAGTATGTAGGAATTTCAATTTTAAATCTATACAAACTCCTATTTTAGAACAACAAGATTTATTCACTAGGACCGTAGGCGAGCAAACCGATATTGTTTCTAAAGAGATGTACTCATTTTTAGATAAAGGAGAAGAATATATTTGTCTAAGACCTGAGGCTACAAGTAGTTTAGCCAGGTTTGCTGCTTCAAACTATCAATCTGGATTACTTAAATTAATTACACACGGCCCAATGTTTAGAAGAGAAAGACCCCAAAAAGGTAGATATAGACAGTTTCATCAAATAAATATTGAGTCTATTGGTGAAAAAAGTCCCTATGTAGATTTTGAATTAATTCTAATTGCAAAGTTATTATTTGATGATCTTGGAATTAAAGACAGAAAATATAGGTTATTAATTAATTCTTTAGGTTCAAAAGAAGATCAAATCAAATATACTAATGTATTAAAAAATTATTTAACTCATTTTAAAAAACATTTATCAGAAATCTCGCAATCTAGATTGGATAAAAATCCACTTAGAATTTTGGATAGTAAAGATCCAAAAGACTCTGAAATATTGGTAAATGCTCCAAAAATTAGCGAACACTTATCAGAAGAGAGTAAATATTATTACAATCAAGTTAAAAAACTTTTAAATGATAATAAAATTACATTTTTTGAAGACTCAAAATTAGTTAGAGGATTAGATTATTATTCACATACAACTTTTGAATTTCAAACAAATGAAGATAAAAGACAAAATGCAATATTAGCTGGTGGAAGGTACGACAATTTAATTAGTATGATTTCTTCTAGAGATATCCCAGGAGTTGGCTGGGCAGCAGGTATAGAAAGATTAATGGATTTGATATTTATAAAAGATGAAAAATCAGAATTACATAAAAAAATATTATTTGCTGTTCAAGATG
>CACBZW010000002.1 GCA_902543855.1 uncultured Alphaproteobacteria bacterium
TTTATAAAAATTTTTAATTTCTCGATAATTTTCACCAAAACTATCGAGAGAAGAATTTACAAGAATGCCCATTTTACTTATTTTTTTCCAAGAACTAACGCCGGAAGTTATAAGATTTGATACACTTTTCAAAGATTTAAACTCTTTAAATTCTGATCTTGTGGCCAAAACATTTTTATTTTTTACTGTTTTATTAAATTCATGCAAATTTCTCTGAAACATTTGATATTTTGATAAGCTTGAAGGAAATATATTTTTAACCTTTTTAATTTTTTTATTATTTAGATATTTTTTTTCTTTAAAATATTTTTTTGTTTGATTATCTTTCCCTTGTGCAAATAAGATTTTTTCATTAAGAATATTTTCAATAGTTACACCTACATCTAAATTGCAACCACCTCCCCATTTGTATAAATATTTTCTCTCTCTTTGACAATCATCTAACGAAGGTAAATGATTAATTTTTTTCAATATTTTTTCTGTTTTTTGATCACCTCTCCTATATTCCAAAGCAATACACCCTTGTGCTGCAGCACTAGGAAATTCAGAAATTGGTAAAATTATTTTTTCAAACTTTTTAAATTTCAATTTAAAATTTCTATAATCTTTTTTATTAATTTTTTCTCCATATTTAAAAATTCTATCTATAGCAGCTTTTGCCATAAACACCCCGTCCTCTTTTGAGGAATTTAATATTTTTTCCAGCCTAGATGGTACGTTTCCCCTAATGTCGAATGGCTTCAATTCTTCAAAGGGTAAAAACTCTCTTAATTTTTTTAAATAATATTTTCTCCTAGGAGAGGATGTCCCTATAACTAATTTCTTTTTATTTAATGAAGTCTTTTTAATAAGAATAACATCTCTTGGATCATCTCTTTTGAGACAAATAAAAGAGGTCTTATTAAGATTTTTAACAGGGAGATCTTTGAATGAATGAACTACCACATCTACATCTTTTAAGATTAATTTTTTTGAGAGTGAATTTGTAAATATTCCAAATCCATGTTTTTCCCAAGCTTTAGCTGACATGTCCGTGTCACCAACGCTTGATGAGTAATGCGTATCAATTATATTTTTTTGTATTTTATTAATTTCTATTTCCGCAATGTGTGTCTGAATTTTAGCGAGAAAACTTTTTCTTGATAATAAAACAATCTTTTTCATAACCATTGATGACATTAAGAAATAACAAATAATCAACGCTAATACAATTTAAGCGAGACTTATTGGTCAATATGTACTTATTTTAAAATATGTTATATCTAAATAACGTTTGAAATTATGACACAAAAAGCAGTTTTAATTGTCGGAGCAGGATCAGGTTTAAGTGCTTCTTTGGCTAGAGCATTTAATTCGAAGGGGATGAAAATTGTACTTGCTGCCAGAAACATAGACAAACTTGATAATTTAAAAAAAGAGATCGACGCTTTAGTTTTTAAGTGTGACTCAACGGAAAATAAAAGTGTTCAAAATTTATTTTTGCAGACTGATTCAATTATAGGCACTCCAGAAATTGTTATCTATAATCCATCTCTTAGAATTGTAAAACCTTTTATTGAATACGATCCTTATGAAATGCTTCAATCAATAAAAGTAAATAGTTATGGGGCTTTTCTAGTAGCGCATGAATCAGTAAAAAGAATGTTAAAAATAGGAAAAGGTAATATTTTTTTCACAGGATCATCTGCAAGTGTAAAGGGTTTTGCCAAATCTGCGTCCTTTGCTATGGGAAAGTTTGGTTTGAGAGGCTTAGCACAATCTTTGGCAAGAGAGCTGCACCCACAAAATATTCATATAGGTCATTTCGTTATAGATGGAGGAATTGGAAAAGAACCAGTTGGAAATTATCAAATGATACACCCTGATGAAATTGCAAAACAATACCTAAATTTTTATTTACAGGATAAAAAAGCTTGGTCTTGGGAAATTGAAATTAGAACAAACACTGAAAAATTTTAGAAGAACACCTTGGAAATCGGTATAGACAGTTTTGCAGATAAAAGAGAAGGCTCAGATAGTGTTAAAGCCATTAATAATGTTATTGATAGGATTATTTTTGCAGATAAGGTTGGATTAAATTCATTTGGGATAGGAGAGCATCATAGAAAAGAATTTTTAGACTCAGCACCATTTATGATATTATCTGCTGCTGCAGCTCAAACAAAAAATATTAAGCTAATAAGTGCTGTAACTGTTTTAAGTGCAGCAGATCCTGTTCGTGTATTTCAAAACTTGTCTACTCTTGATCTGATATCTGGAGGTAGGGCAGAAATGGTTGCTGGAAGAGGATCATTTTCTGAAGCCTTTCCATTGTTTGGTTTGGATTTCAAAGATTATGATGAGTTGTTTATTGAAAAGCTCGGTTTACTTTTAAAAATTAGAGAAAATGAATTTGTTAGTTGGTCTGGTAAATTTAGACCTTCGATAAATAATTTACCTATTTATCCAAGACCCATTCAAAACCCTGTCCCAATTTGGTTAGGTGTTGGTGGCACACCTCAATCTTTTGCTAGAGCAGGCTCAATGGGCTTACCTTTAATGATTGCCATAATAGGAGGTAATACTCATCGCTTTAAGCCCTTGGTAGATATTTATAGACAGGCAGGTAAAGAAGCAGGACATCCCCCAGAAAAACTCTCAGTAGGACTTCATTCATTAGGATATGTCGCAAATAGTATGGATGAAGCAATAGATTTGTATTATGAGGGTTATAATAAAATGTTTACAAAAATTGGAAAAGAAAGAGGTTGGGGTCCTGTGACGAGAGACCAATTTGACAATCAAATTGGTCCATTAGGCGCTATAGTTTTAGGAGATCCAGATCAGGTTGCTGAAAAGATTATGAGACATAGTCAAGCCCTTGGAGGTATTGATAGATTCCAATTTCAAATGGATATTGCTGATATTACCCATGAAAATTTAATCAAATCTATTGAACTGATTGGCAAAGAAGTAATTCCTAGGATAAATAGGACAAAAAGCCCCTAATTAGAGGCTTTATGCGTCTTTATTGCAGTATCTTTTAAATTAGTAAAAAATAAATTAATATTTGTGAAAAATCATAATTGGAAATCTAATTATTTAAGCACCCTTCAATCTGAAATTGATAAAATAAAGGATGAAGGCCACTACAGAGTATTTAACAACATAGAAAGAAAAGCCGGACAGTATCCCAAAGCTACAAGACATAGTAATGGTCAAACCGAAGAGATTGATGTCTGGTGTTCAAATGATTACTTAGGCATGAGCCAGAACAAAGAAGTTATTTCCGCAATGCAATCTGCTGCTGAAAAGTTAGGAGCGGGAAGCGGAGGAACAAGGAACATATCAGGTACTACTAATTTCCATATTCAACTCGAAAAAGAAATCGCACTCTTACATAAAAAAGAAAGAGCTCTAGCATTTAATTCTGGATATAGTGCTAATGAGTCTGCACTAAAGTCTATTATATCTGCTTTTGATAATTGTTTAGTTTTAAGTGATGAACTAAATCACGCATCACTTATAGAAGGAATTCGTACAAGTAAAAAAGAAAAAGCTATTTATCGTCATAATGATGTAAAACACCTAAAGGACATTCTAAAGGGAGTAGATTTTTCTCGACCAAAAATCATCGTCTTGGAGTCTGTCTATTCAATGGAAGCTGATTTTGCACCACTAGAAGACATTATTCAGGTTGCTCAGGATAATGGAGCATTAATATACTTAGATGAAGTTCATGCTGTAGGTTTATACGGTCCCAATGCAGCAGGTGTAGCAGATCAAAAAGGATTATCTGAGCATATTGATATTATCAATGGAACATTGGCAAAAGCATTTGGTCTAGCTGGAGGCTACATAGCCTCGACTGAGACAATGATTGATTTTGTTAGAAGTTTTTCAAAAGGATTTATTTTCACAACATCCATGTGCCCAGCAGTAGCTGCTGGAAGTCTAGAGAGCATTAGACAAGTAAAGAAAAACGATGAAATTCGATCTTCATTCTTTGAGAATGTTGATTTTGTTAAAAAAGAACTACGAACCGCAGGTATTCCTTTTTTAGACTCAGGTTCACATATAATCCCAGTATTAATTGGAGATAGCAAATTATGTAAAGAGATTAGTGATTTTCTTTTAAATGAGCACCAGGTTTATGTTCAGCCTATTAATTATCCAACAGTCCCAAAAGGAACTGAGAGAATAAGAATAACTCCCACTCCATGTCATGACCCAGAGTCTACTGAAAAATTTGTAGAAGCTTTGAAAGATGCTTGGTTTAAATTTATGCCTCAGTTAGTTAAATTTGAAAATCAATTTACTAATAAAATCAAAGTAATTTAAACGCCTTATTTGATCAATCTATACATTTGTTATAAAACATACTAATGAGAGTCATTGCGTTTTATAGTTTCTTTAACGTATCCAATCCCAGATTATTAAAAGAGAGGTTAAATTTACACTTTCTTTTAAAACAAATAAAAGGTTCGATTATTGTCAGTGAGGAAGGTTTAAATGGTACAATAGCAGTCTCTTCAAAATTAGAAAAAAAAATTATCGACTATTTAATGTCTTTAGGAGTCACTAAAGAAAATATAAAAATATCAGACTTTAATGGCCAAAGAATTTTTAACGAGTTTAAAATTAAACTTAAAAAGGAAATAGTTACATCTGATTTTGGATTAAAAATTTCAGACATTAAAAAATCTAAATTTATTGAACCAAGTGATTGGGATAAATTTGCTAATGATAAAAATGTAGAAATTCTTGATACAAGAAATGATTATGAATTTAAAATTGGTCATTATAAAAATGCTATCAACCCTAAAATTGAAACATTTAAAGATTTCAAAAATTATATAAAGAATAACAAAGAAAAATTTCAGAATAAAAAAGTTGGTATTTATTGTACAGGGGGTATTAGATGTGAAAAAGCAGGACCTTTAATGGAAAAATATGGTATTGAGACATATCAACTTAAAGGAGGAATATTAAAATATTTTGAAACCACATCTGCTGACTCATGGAAGGGTGAGTGCTTTGTTTTTGACTACAGAGTATCTTTGAACAAGCAACTTTCTCAAGGTACGAGTAAGCTTTGTTACGGGTGTAACATGCCTTTAACTCCAAGAGAGAGAAAATCTCCTAAATATGAAGAGGGATATTCATGTTCCATCTGTTTTGATAATATGACAGAAAAAAAGAGACGTTCTCTCAAAGATAAGCGAGAACATTGGAAAAAAGTTCTTTAATTTCATTAAATATCAATGTTGACCAAATTCAAAATTAGTTTAGTTTACGCCAATGGCTAAAAAGTCTACATACCAACTTAAACAGCTAATACCTGAAGAAAAACCTGAAACCGGCACAAAATATATTGTACGTAAACCCACTAAAGGATTGAAAGTTTCTGACAAACTTCGCCAGAGAAAGTATGACCCTGTTTTGAAACAGCATGTTTGGTTTGTAGAAAAGAAAATGCCTCCTCATAGTAAATAATTTTGTTATTATTTTATCATCGAAAATAGAACTTTATATTGGCTGAGAAGAGACTTTAGGATTAATGATAATCCCTGTCTGGAATTTATATCAAAACAAAAATCCCCAGCATTACTTGTTTATATTTATGATGACATTGAAAAGAAAGCCACTGGAGATGCTGGTCAATGGTGGTTAAATAAAACTCTTCATTTGCATTCCAAGAATTTAGAACAAAAATTTAATGTAAAGCTTATTATCACTGATGGTGAAGCGAAAAAAAATCTCTCACACCTAATTGAAAAATACAAAATTTCATCATTAATTTGGAATAGGCTCTACTCAGACCAATCTATTAAAAGAGACACTGAGATAAAGAGTTTTTTTAAAAATAAAAATATTCATGTTGAAACTTTTAATTCACACTTACTTAATGAGCCCTGGGAAATACAAAATAACTCTGGTCAGTTCTTTAAAGTTTTTACTCCTTATTGGAAAACTGCTTTTAAAGTTTATTTGAACAAGAAATTTTCTTACCAAAAAAATTCATTAATCAAATCATTTAAACACAATGAAAAAACTAAAATCGATTTTTTATCAAATAGAAGTTGGTATGAGAAGTTTAATAATTATTGGAGTCCAGGAGAGGATGCAGCTTTGAAAAAAATTGAGACTTACATTTCTTCTCATATAGATAAATATGATGTAAATAGAAATAGGCCTGATTTTGATCAAACATCAAGAATATCTCCTCACTTAAGATTTGGAGAGATATCCCCGCGGGTAATAGTTGAAAAAATCCAAAATTCAAAAAAATCTAATAATGCTGTAAATACTTATTTATCAGAAATTGGCTGGCGAGAATTTTCTTATTCATTGTTGTATTATTCTGAAGATTTATCAACTAAACCGATTAACCCAAAATTTAAAAAATTCCCATGGAGAAGTAGTAAAAAAGATTTTGCTTTATGGACTGAGGGTAAAACAGGCATACCTCTTGTAGACGCTGCAATGAGTCAAATTTATGAAGAGGGATGGATGCATAATAGGCTTAGAATGGTTGTTGGAAGTTTTCTTGTAAAAAATTTATTATTAAACTGGACATTAGGTGAGCAGTATTTTCAAAAAAGTTTACTAGATTATGATGAAGCTAGTAATGCAGCTGGATGGCAGTGGATAGCAGGCTGTGGCGCAGATGCTTCCCCATATTTTCGTGTATTTAATCCTGTGCTTCAGTCAGAGAAGTTCGATCCACAGGCTCAATTTATCTTGAAGTATATTCCACAATTAAAAATATTTAATTCATCAAAAACAGTATTTGAGCCATATTTAGATAAAAAATTATTAGATAGTTTAGTCAAAGAAAAAAAATATTTTAATCCAATCGTTGATTTGAAAGAGTCCCGCAACAGAGCACTTGATGCTTATCAACAAACGAAATCATAATTTGAAAAAAAGTATAGCTATAATTGGATCTGGTATAGCGGGATTATCTACAGCATATTTTTCACAAGAATATTTTGATGTAACACTATTTGAGAAAAATGATTATTTAGGTGGGCATGCAAATACAAGAGAAGTCAAAGATAGTAATGGAAATACTATACCAATAGATACAGGTTTTATTGTCTACAATGAACTGACATACCCAAATTTAACAAAATTTTTTGATCTTCTCAAAGTCGAAACTGTTAATAGCAATATGTCCTTTAGTTTTCTTAATGAGGAAAACAAATTCGAGTACGGGGGAGGAAGTTTAAGTGCATTATTTGCAGATCGTAAAAATTTTTTTAATTTAAAATTCTACAAAATGTTAAAAGACATCATTATTTTTTATAAAGTTTATCAAAAAAAAAATATTACATCAGATATTTCAATTAGAGATTTTCTTAAAACAAAAAATTACTCTGATGAATTTATTAATTTCCATCTTGTTCCTTTAATTTCAAGTATTTGGTCAACTCCCGATCAAGACTCTCTTAATCAGCCATTAAAAAGTATTATTAATTTTTTTCAAAATCACAAATTGTTTAATTTCACGAATAGACCACAATGGAAAACAATAAGAAATGGTTCTAAACAATATATCAATTTATTAATTAAATCTGCAAAATTTAAAATCAAAAAGTCATGTAGAATTCAAAAAATTTCAAGAAATGACAAGATTGAAATTTTCTTTGAAGGAAAAAAATCTGTTTTTGACATTATAATATTTGCATGTCCTCCCAACCATTTTTTTCCTCTTTTAGATAAAATACATCAGAAAGAGCATGAGGTTTTAAATGAATTTGATTTTCAAAAAAATTTAGCACAATTGCATCAAAATAACTCTCTTATGCCAACTCATTTAAAAGCTTGGTCAAGTTGGAATTTTCATACGAATTTAAATAATAAATGCACTTTAAGTTATTGGATGAATAAATTGCAACCACTAGAAACTAATGACAATTTCTTTGTCTCTTTAAATCAGGATCAAAATCAGAATCACTATCAAACAATTTACGAACATCCAATATTCTCACCTAAAACTTTAAATGCCCAAAAAAATATTTCACAAATTCAAGGCTATGAGAATTCTTATTATGTTGGTAGTTATCTTGGCTATGGTTTTCATGAAGACGGTATTCAATCTGCTATAAAAGTTTGTAAAAGGTTAAATATTGATTTGAAGGAGTTTAAAAATGCGGATACATCAAGAGTGCAATGGAATTAATTTCCTCTCATTGTTTTGGAATAGGTAAAATAATTCATAAAAGAACAAGGGATACTGATAATTTTTTTCAATATAATGCACCTTACTTAAGTATAAATCTAAGTAACACAATAAATATCCATCCATTTATATCTCTAAATAGATTTAACTTTTTTTCAATTTTTTATAAACAGCACGGATTTAGAAATAAAAAAAAGAGTTTATATGATTTTGCAAAAAATGTTGCTGAAAAACACAATATTAATTTTAATAGTATTCAATTTATATGTATCCCATCAATTGTTGGTTATTCTTTTAATCCTATTAGCTTTTATTTATATCTTGATAGTAAAAATAAAGTTAAGTCGATCATATATGAAGTGAAAAATACATTTGGAGACCAAGTTCATTATTTAACTTTGAACAAGTTTAAAGATAAAGAGTTTAAAAAAAATATGTATGTATCACCATTTATTGAAATGGACTGCACTTATAAGATTTCTTCAAAAAATAAAAGAAAAGACCATTTTTTTTGTAATATTAATCAATTTAACCTTAAAAAGGAGCAAATATTTTATGCCTCTATAGATTTAAATTTAAAAGAAATAACTTTCTATAATTTTATTTTGTTTTTAATTTTAAATATTTTTGGGAGTGTAAAAACAATCACTCTTATTCACTATCAGGCAATCAAGCTTTTTTTAAAAAAAAGTAAATTCTTTAAATATTCCAATAGAATAAAAGATAATCTATACTTAGATTAATTAAATTTAGGTAAAATCTTGTTTATTGATAGATATATAAAAAAAGTTTGTTCTAAAATCAGATATGGATCTTTGACTTTAAATGTTAAGGGTAAATCTTATGAGTTTTACGGTGAATTAGAGGGTCCTTCAGTGCATTTAACAATTAGTAGTATCTCTATGATATGGGATTTGTATTTTCGTGGTTCAGTCGGGCTTGGTGAAGCTTATATAAAAAAGAAATTTGAAGCAGACGATTTAAGTAAATTCTTAGAATTTGGCGCACTAAATGAAAGAGCTTTTGGTAACGAAATGAGTGGGTCTAAGTTTTACAGATTTTTATCAAAAAAATATATGAATAAAACTAAAAACTCATTATTTCAGAGTAAAAAAAATATTCATGCTCACTATGATCTTGGTAACGACTTCTATTTGGAGTGGCTGGATGATACTTTAACTTATTCCTCAGGTTTTTTTAAAACAGGCTTGGAAACGTTATCTGAGGCACAAAAAAATAAATTTGAAAGTCTTATTGAGGGTAATGAGCCTAGACCAGGCGATCATGTTTTAGAAATTGGGTCTGGATGGGGAAGTTTTGCTTTTTATTTAATTTCAAAATTCCCTGATATCAAAATCGATACTTTAACTATCTCAAAAGAGCAATACGAATTTGTAAAAACAAAAATTAGAGAACATCATTTAGAAAATAAGCTAAATGTCATATATAAAGATTACAGAGAACATCAAGGAGAATATTCTAGGATCTACTCCATTGAAATGTTTGAGGCTGTTGGAATACAATATTGGCAAACTTATTTTGAAAAAATTAAAGACTTGTTAAAACCATCAGGAGTCTTTTCAATGCAAACTATTGTAATCTTTGAAGATTTCTTTGAGAGGTATACTCGAAAAATTGATTTTATTCAAAAATATATTTTTCCTGGTGGAATGTTACCTTCAGTAAAAGCTTTAGAAAAAATAGCTAATCAAAAAAAATTCGACTTCCAAATTAAAAATCAAATGGCCGATAGTTATTATCAAACACTTGAGATGTGGAGAAAAAATTTTAACAATAAATGGGATATAATTAAAAATTTAGGTTACTCTGAAGATTTCAAAAGAATGTGGAATTTTTACTTATCATATTGTTCAGGAGGTTTTAAGGCAAAAACTATTGATGTATATCAGATAGATTTTATCAATAAGTAAATTAAATCTGTTAAAGATCTACTTTCATCAATGAGCGTATTGATTGTGTGTATGAGAAATGTATTAATAGCGAGTATTTTATTAATATTTGTCAGTGGGTGCAATAACATGAAACTTGAAGACTTTGCAAACAAAAAACCAATATTCAAAATAGAAGAGTATTTTTTAGGAAAAACAACAGCGAGTGGTCTTTTTATTGATAGACTTGGAAAGGTAAGGCGACAATTTACTGTTGAAATGGAAGGTATTCAACAGGAAGATAATTTTATTCTCAATGAGACCTTCCTCTATGATGATGGAGAGGAAGAATTCAGAAGATGGGAAATAAAAAAAACTGGTGAAAATACTTACGAAGGAATTTCTGATGATATTATAGGTGTAGCTTTAGGTGAAAGTTCAGGTAATGCTTTAAATTGGCATTACACATTAAAACTCAAGTATGGTGATGGAATAATGAATGTTAAATTTGATGATTGGATGATTATGCAAGATGAAAAAAATGTATTCAACAAAGCTACTATGAAAAAATTTGGTATAAGATTAGGAGATGTTTATTTATTCTTCACTAAGCAGTAGTAGACTGTAATTTTTCTGCCTTTTCTTTTGCTTTTCTCTCGCGTTCTGCTTTTCGCTGACCTTTTTCAACAAGTGCTTCGAGCTCTTCATAAGTACATAAACCAAGATCAGTGGGGTTTCTAAATTCTGTAATTGGTTGAGATTGATTACCAGCTCTTATATTAGCAACAGTAGGCTTAGTAGAACTTGTAAGTTTAGCTATTTGTGTATCTGTTAGTATTTGTCCATACTCACGAATTAGCCAAGCTATAGCCTTAGGTCTTTCTTGTCTTACTGATAATGGTAAGTATTTTTTTGTTTTAACGCTCGATTGAATGGATTCAGATTTTTTATTTTGCAATTGGAGTTCAAGTGAATGATCTCCCTCACAACGTTTAATCTCATCCATAGTTAATTGACCACTGGCTATAGGGTTTAATCCTTGCATACGATAAGCGTCCTCACCATCTGCAATACTTTGAACTTCTAGCTCATGTAATTGACAGAATTGAGATATTTGGGAAAAACTTAAGGCAGTATTGTCTACCAACCATACGGCCGTAGCTAAGGGCATTAAAGGTTTATTGTCAGACATGGTCTTGTTAAAATATTAAATATTAAATGACTTATATTTATTTTTAAAACGTGCAACTCTTCCACCTGAGTCAACCATTTTTCCAGATCCTTGATTCCAAGCTGGATGAGATAATGGGTCAATTTCAAGCTTCATAGTATCACCAGCTTTACCCCAAGTAGATCTTGTCTTATATGTTGATCCATCAGTACGTTCTACAGTAATTTCATGGTAATCAGGATGTATTTTTTGTTTCATGGTTATGAGAAAATAGAGATCAAAGGTTAAAAAATCAAGTAAATATTTATAAGCTTTTCAGCAATTCGCTGCTAATCGCTGCACTAGAGGCTATTAAACTTTCATCTTTTAAGGGATCAAAAACATTACCTTTTTCATTTAGGCATATCCCGCCTGCCTCATTTACTAAAATAATACCTGCTACGATATCCCAAAGATTTAATCTTAATGACCAAAATCCATCAAATTTTCCTGATGCCACATTTGCTAAATCAAGAGCTGAAGAACCAAGTATTCTGACACTTGTTTTCCTTTGAAGCGATCCTATTTGAGCAATTCCTTTTTCAAGAATATCTTCATGCTTGATTTGTACACCAGATGTAAACATACATCCATCTAACTTATCTCTTTGGGAAACCCTGAGCCTTTGGTTGTTAATCCAAGATCCAGAACCCTTATGAGCCCAAAATAATTCATTCAAAATCGGGTTATATGTAACACCAGCAATAATCTCTCCTTTTTGCATCAATCCAATGGTTACTGCAAAGTAACCATTTCCATGTATGAAATTTTTTGTTCCGTCAAGTGGGTCTGAGATAAACACAGGAGTATTACCTTTAAGCTTATCTAAATCTTCAGCTTTAAAAGTCTCCTCGTCAATTTGAAGAAAATCAGGTCTATCTTTTCCCAAAGTATAACTGATAGTTTCAGATGCTCTAATATCTGCAGAGGATACAAAATCATTTTTATCTTTTTTAGAAATCTGAAGTTTCTCAAGCTCTCCAAAATCTCTTATTAAAGATTTAGCAGCATTCCTACATGCCTTTTCCATAACAACAATTACTGGTGGGACAATAGCCATAGAAAAAATTATTTTGCTTTTTCTATGTAAGTTAATTCAGACGTATTTATTCTAATTTTGTCACCCGTTTCAATATGAGGTGGAACAGTAACTCTTACACCGTTAGTTAACAATGCTGGTTTATATGATGAAGAAGCCGTTTGTCCTTTAACAACAGCCTCTGTTTCGGCTATTTGTACTGTAAGACTTTCAGGAGGATTAACATTCATTGGTTTTTCATCATAAAACTCAATAGAGACTTCCATTCCATCTTCAAGAAATTTTGCTGTATTTTCATTCACTTGGCTAATATTCATAACTATTTGTTCATAGGTTTGGTTATTCATAAAAGTAAAATCCTCTCCATTACGAAATAAAAATTGATGATCTATCTCTTCAGCACGAATTTTTTCAAGAGACTCAGAACTTCTAAATCTCTCATTTAATTTTGACTGGTTTGAAATATTTTTCAACTCAGCTTGAATATATGCCCCACCTTTTCCAGGTTGTGTATGGGATAATTTAGCGACTTTCCAAAGCGAATTATTATGCTGAATTATATTTCCTATCTTTAAGTCGTTAGCATTAATTTTCATTTAGATTTGTAAATTTGAATCATTCGCTCCAATAAAGCCAATGCATCTACTCTCGATCTTTGAAAGCAATTTCTTCCAATAATTGAGCCGTTTCCATCTCCCTGATGAATTGCAAGCACCTCATCCATTAAAGCTTGATCATCTTTTGCATCACCACCTGAAAATACCACTAAGCGTTTTCCATCAAATGCAACTTTTTTGATATGAGCCACACGATCCTTTAAAGTGCTTATAGGTATATTATTATCTTCAAATGCTTTTTTAGTTGGGTCTTCTTCTAAAAAATCACTAGGTAGTTTTACTTTAATAATATTTGCCCCCAATAGAGCAGACATGTGTGCTGCATATGAAATTATATTCATTGCCGTTTCACCTTTTTTGCTAATCTTTGAACCTCTCGCATAAGCCCATAAAACAACAGCAAGTCCTTTTTCTTTGGCCTCGAAACTAAGTCTTTTAAATTCTTCCATTAATTCAAAATTATGATCAGACCCAGGATAAATCGTAAAACCTATCGCAGCACATCCTAATTTTAATGCATCATTTACACTCCCAGTAACAGCTTGATCAAGAGATGTTGCAAGAGTATTAGAACTATTAATTTTTAATATAGTTGGAATTTGACCATTATAATTCCCAGAACTCATTTGCAGTAAACCAAGAGGAGCAGCATAAGCAGATAAACCAGCATCTATTGCAAGTTGGTGATGATAGTTTGGATCGTATGCTGGGGGATTTAAAGCAAAACTTCTATCGGGCCCGTGTTCAAAACCTTGATCGACAGGTAAAATTATCATTCTTCCAGTTCCGCCTAACTTTCCATGTCCCAAAATTTTCATAAGATTTGATCTCACTCCAATATTTTCGTGAGTGTAGTTTGATATAATTTTTCTTGTAGTATTTGTAACTTTCATAATAGCTCCTATAAATTACACACTTGAGCGGTTGTCTCAAGCATTCTATTTGAAAATCCCCACTCGTTATCATACCAAGTCAATACTCTACCAAAATTATTTGACACCGTTGTTGTTTCACTTAAATCTAAAATAGAACTCCTTGCGTCATGATTATAATCACTTGATACTTTAGGGTCTGTATTCACTCCCAAAATACCTTTAAGAGGGCCATTTGCATATTCTAGAAATTTATTATTTAAATTTTCAACTGTGATATTTTTGTTCGTGTTAAATTTAAAATCTACTAGAGATACATTTGGTGTTGGAACTCTTATAGCTGTGCCATCTAATTTTCCATTTAAATGAGGAAGGACGAGACCGACAGCTTTTGCTGCACCTGTGCTTGTTGGTATAATGTTAGTTGATGCTGCTCTTGCTCTTCTAAGATCTTTATGAAACGTGTCTACTGTATTTTGATCTCCTGTAAAAGAGTGAATAGTTGTCATATATCCATTTTCAATTCCGAACTCTTTATCAATTACAAAAGCTACAGGAGCCAGACAATTAGTTGTACACGAGGCATTAGAGATTATTTGATGATCTATATTAATATTTTTGTTATTAACTCCTTGCACGACAGTTATATCAGCACCAGAACATGGAGCAGAAACTATAACTTTACTTGCCCCGCTTTCGATATGAGACATTGCCTTTTCTTTAGATGCAAAAACACCTGTGCACTCTAAAATAATGTCGACTTTCTTATCTTTCCATTTCAAATCAATAGGGTTTTTCTCAGATGTAACAGTAACTGTATTTTCCCCTATTGAAAATTGTTCATTAGAGATTTTATTAATTTCTTTTTTTAGAGATCCATGAATACTATCATATTTAAGTAGGTGAATATTTGAGTCAATATCAGCCAAGTCGTTTATATAGCTAATCTCATATTGATTACTAAACTCATCTAATCTCTCCAAAAATGCTCGATAAACAAGCCTACCTATTCTACCAAAACCATTAATAGCTACTTTTTTTTTCATTTTGTTTTTATTTTCTTTATTATTTTATTAGATACGGTTTCTGTTGTTAAACCAAATTTTTTAAAAACTTCATTCCCAGGTGCACTAGCACCAAAATTATCTAATCCAAATATATTTTCATATTTTGTGTACTTATTCCAATACATAGTTGATCCAGCTTCAATTACATAAGTTTCACTAGATTTTGATTTTAATAAATTGTTTTTAAAAGTTTTTGATTGTTTTTCAAAAACAGAAGTTGATGGCATTGAAATGACTTTTGCAATAATACCATCGCCTCTAATTTTTACAGCTACGTTTACAGCTAAAGACACTTCTGAACCAGTAGCTATAATAGTAATATTATTATTTTTTTTTGGACCATATATAACGTAAGCACCTTTAAATTTTTTTGAGTCTAATTTTTTATTTGAAATTTGTGGCAGATTTTGCCTTGAAAGACAGATAAATGAAGGAGCATCATTAATTTTTAAAGCCTCTCTCCAACATACAATTGTTTCCTTAAGATCGCAGGGTCTAAATACATAACTATTTGGTATGAGTCTTAACATATTAATTTGTTCAATAGGTTGATGAGTAGGACCATCTTCACCTAATCCAATAGAGTCGTGTGTGAAAACTTGTATAGGATTAATTTTCATTAGTGCAGCTAAACGAAGACTTGGCTTCATATAATCAGCAAAGCTCAAAAAAGTTCCTGAATATGTTTTGTAAATTTTGGTAGCGGCAATACCATTCATTATTGCTGCCATACCATGCTCTCTTACACCATAATGGATATATTGTCCTGTTGTGTTCACGCTATCCAGAACAGACATTTGTTTACCTTTTGTATTATTGGAGCCTGTTAAGTCTGCAGAGCCTCCAAGTATCGAATGATCTTCCTTAAAATAATGTAATATTGCTTCAGAGGATTTTCTAGTAGCCTGATCAGACTTAAAATCTTTTAAATCTATTTCTATTTTATTAAACAACTTATCTATGTCTTTATTTGATAAAGTTGTGTGAGATATTGATTTAGTTTTTTTGTAAATTTGTAAATTTTTGGTGGATGAATTTCGCCAAATTTTTAAAAGTTTATCTGGAATTTGAAAAGGTTTTTCATTCCAAGATAATTTACTTCTCGTTAATTTTACTTCCTCTGAACCTAAGGGTGAGCCATGTGATGATGCTTTTGCAGATTTATTTGGAGAACCAAATCCAATAGTAGTTTTTAAATTTAGCAAACAAGGGACTTTTGATATTTGTGCTTTTTTTAAAAGTTTATAGATATTTTTATGATCATGACCTTTTCCACTATGTACCTCCCAATTTACTGATTTAAATCTAAGGTTTGTGTTATCACTAAAAGCTAGGTCTGTAGATCCATCAATACTAATGTTGTTGTTATCGTATATTAGTATCAAATTATTAAGTTTTAAGTGCCCAGCTAGACTAATTGCCTCTTGGCTTATCCCCTCCATTAAACAGCCATCACCACAAAAAACATATACCTTTGGTGCTTTAGATAATTTTTTCTCTTTTGAAAGCTTTTTAAGTGCTATAGCCATTCCTACCGCATTCGAGATTCCTTGTCCAAGAGGACCAGTCGTTATTTCTATACCAGCATCTGGTTCATATTCAGGATGTCCCGCTGTTATATAGCCCAATTGTCTAAAATTTTTAATTTGAGATATTGTCATTTTTTTATAACCGGTGAGGTATAAAAGTGAGTAAAGCAACATCGAACCATGTCCATTAGATAAAACGAATCGATCTCTAAGTAACCAGTTCGGATCCTTGGGATTATGAATAAGAAAATCGTGAAAGAGCACTGTGGCAATGTCAGCCATTCCCATCGGCATACCAGGGTGACCAGATTTTGCTTTTTCTACCGCATCAATTGATAAAAATCTGATACAATTCGCTAATTTGGTGTAATTTTTCAATGGAATAACTTTTCTTAATAACTAATAATTAAAGTATGAACGAATTTCAACAACAAATACTTCAAAAAATCGAGCAAATTGCATCAAAACTTCAAAATTATAAAACTAATAATCAAGAATTAATCAATGAGAGACAAGAATTAAAAGCCAAGATAGAATATTTAGAGAGAAGAGAGTCAGAATTAGTAACTGAATTAGAAAATAACAAACTTGAGCTATCTGAAAAATCTCAACTTATTGATCAAGCAACTAATAAAATTGAGGAATTACTCGGATCAATAGATATAGATGGCTAATTTAACTTTAACAATTGGAGGAAGACCACTAAAAATACAATGCTCCGATGATAATGTTGAAACGGTAAAAGAGATCGCTTCCTCAATTAGTAAACTCATAGATGATGAGAAGAAAGAGAATGTACCTTTTTTAACATCCACACTTATTGCCTATCTTAAATCTATGGAAGATATTTTGAAAAAAGAAAAAATATTGCAGGATTCATTGAACAAAAAATTATTTTATGAGAGTCGTATACAAGAATTACAAAATGAAAATAATCATTTAAAATCTGACATTGAGCAAATTTTCAAAAAACTAAGTGATAATATAATTATTGAATAAAAAACAAATTCGAAAACACCACCTGGATCTAAGAATGCAACTAAGTACTTCGGATTTAAATAATTTTTCTAATAAAATAAATTCAAAAATATTAGGTCTAGTTGAAAAAATTAATCCAAATAGCTCTGTTGGCTTATTTTATCCATATAAAAATGAGGTTGATGTATTGAAAATTTCTAATGATTTAATTAATAAAAATATAAAATGCTCACTTCCAAAAGTAATATCAAAAGGATCTTCTTTAAAGTACTTTGAATACAACCCTCATAGTCCAAATTTAGAAAAAGGTTTTGGCGGTATCATGGAACCCAAGGATGAAAAGACATTAGATCCTGATATAATTATAGCATCTTGCTCTGCATTTAACGAACAAGGTTTTAGAGTAGGCTATGGAGGTGGTTTTTTTGATAGAACTATTGAAGAATTGAGAAAAAAAAGAAATCTAAAAACTATTTTAGCTGCCTTTGAAATACAAAAAACTAATTACAATTTTCAGGAGAGTTTTGACCAAAAAGTTGATTATATTTGTTCAGAACAAAAAATCTATTCTTTATGAATTTTTTAGTTATAGGAGATGTTGTTGGAAGATCAGGTAGAATAGCTCTTAAAGAAAATTTAAAAAAGATTCAAGATCAATTTAATATTAGCTTTACAATAATTAATGCTGAAAATTCAGCTGGTGGTTACGGACTAACAGGTAAAATATATGAAGAGCTTATAAGTTGGGGAGCTGATGCTATTACTCTGGGAAATCATGCTTGGAAACAAAAAGAGATCATAGAATATATGGATAAAAACCCAAATCATAACATTATCAGACCTTTAAATTTCGAAGTTGGATCTCCTGGCAGGGGATTTAAAATTTTTACTCATGAAAATGGAAAAAGAATATTAGTAAGCCAAGTTCATGGCCAAACATTTATTGACCTTCCCTTAAGTAATCCTTTTAATTCCATTGACACACAACTTTTATCTATAATTAATGATCATGAAATAGATTATTCATTTTTAGAAGTCCATGCTGAGGTAACATCTGAAAAAAATGGCATAGCTCAAAATTATGATGGAAAATTTACAGCAATATACGGGACTCATGTTCATATTCCAACCTCAGACGCCAGGGTATTAGAAAAAGGAACTTGTTTTCAAACTGATATTGGCATGACAGGAGATTACAATTCTGTTATTGGTATGAAAAAAGAAAGTGCTATTAAAAGAATGAGAACTGGGTCAAACTCTCACAGACTGGAACCCGCAGATGGATTGGCAACTATTTCTGGTGCAGTCATTACTACAGATGTAGGGAATAAAAATTCAATTCGATCTATTCAAATAGGTGGTGTTTTGGATAGTAATTTATTATCTTAACTTATGGCAGGACATTCAAAATTTAAAAATATTCAATATCGTAAAGGTGCTCAAGATAAAAAAAGAGCAAAACAATTTGCAAAAATAGGAAGAGAAATTCAAATAGCCGTGAAGATTGGAGGAACTGACCCAGAGTCCAATCCAAGATTGAGACTAGCAATAACAAATGCTCGAAGTGTAAATATGCCAAAGGATAATGTAGATAGAGCTATTAATAAAAATAATACTGAAGCTTCTGATTATTCAGAAGTTCGCTATGAGGGGTATGGTCCATTTGGAACAGCTTTTATAGTTGAGGCCTTAACAGATAATAAAAATAGAACAGCTTCAGAAATTAGATCTATTTTTTCAAAGAATGGGGGGAATTTGGGGGAGACAGGAAGTGTAAGTTTTAATTTTAATAAAGTAGGAGAAATACAAGTCAAAAAAGAAATAGATGATAGTGCACTGGAGGATTTACTTGAACATGGTTTAGAGGATTACAATACAGATGATGATGTAACATATCTCTATTCTTCCTTTGAGGAATTAGCTTCTTTTGAGAAAATACTTGTAGATAAAAACTTTGACATTGAAAGTGCAAATATTATTTGGAAGCCAAATTTAACTGTAAAAATTGAAAAAAAGGAAGATCTTGACAAACTTATTAGATTAAATGAAGAATTAGAGGATAACGATGATGTTCAAAATTGTTTTTCAAACCTTGATTTTGATAGTGATCTTCTAGAGGTTAACAATGCCTGATAAAGCTTGGAAAAATAGGGAAAGACTTGTAGCAAAGTTTTTTGGAGGTATGAGAAATGCCCTTAGTGGGATTAATTCAAAAGTTACTCATTCAGATGTAATTCACGATAATTTATTCATTGAGTGTAAATTAAGAGCTAAACATACAGCTATTAAATTATGGGATGATACAAAATCTTTAGCAGACAAGGAAAAAAAGACCCCAGTCATTGCATTATGTGAAAAAAATAGACCTGGTTTTTGGATAATGGTACATTCAGATGATTTTGAGAAAGTCTCTAAAGAACTTAAAAATAAAAATATAATTGATGAAGAATAATTAATGGAAGAAGTAGTCAACTTAGCATCCCTTGAAGGTTCGGTAGATTTCTCAATGATGGGAATGTTTCTAAAATCTGACTGGGTTGTAAAATTTGTAATAATATTGCTAGTTATTTTTTCAATTCAATCTTGGAAGACAATCATTCAAAAAATTTTGTTAATAAATAAACTTAAGAAAATATCAAAAAAATTTGAAAACCATTTTTGGTCTGGGGTGTCTTTAGATGAACTATACAAACAAATTGATGAATTTGATCAAGAAAGTTTCTCAAATATATTTAGAAATATTATGAATGAATATGAAAAATCTCGAATTCAGAAAAATAAAATAGACTCGGCTTTCATTCAAAGACTTTATACCTCTCTTGATTTAAGTATTGCTGTTGAAGATACAAATTTAAATAAAGGATTGTCTTTTTTGGCCTCCTCTGGATCCGTAGCACCTTTTATAGGATTATTTGGAACAGTTTGGGGAATTATGAATAGTTTTCAAGCAATAGCAATTGCTCAAAATACTAATCTCGCTGTAGTTGCACCCGGTATAGCAGAGGCTTTATTTGTAACTGCTTTGGGCCTTTTCGTTGCTATCCCCTCAACCGCATACTACAACCTCATAACTTCTAAAATTGATAACTATTTGTCAGAGGCTGAGAGTTTTGGGAAGGACTTAGTTAATATAATTTCACGCCAAGTTAAATAATTATATGAGAAAAAAACATCGACCTGTTTCTAATATAAATGTTACTCCGATGGTTGATGTTATGTTGGTTTTACTTATTGTTTTTATGGTCACAGCTCCCCTTCTAACTGTGGGCGTTCCAGTTAATTTGCCAAAAGTAGAGACTAATTCTTTAGATGCACAAAAGGAACCACTTGAAATCTCAATTAATGAAAATAATGAAATTTACTTAGGTGAAGAATTAATACCTTTTGATGAGTTAATATTGAAAGTTAAAACTATTGCAGGCTCAAATACTGACATAAGAATTTTTTTAAGAGCTGATACCACAATTAATTATGGAGAAGTAATGAAGGTTCTTGGTGCTCTAAACACATCTGGTTTTTTAAAAATTGCTCTTGTAACGAAAAAACCAAGTTAAGTGTCTACTATTTCACTATTTAATCCTATTAGAAACCTAATCTTATTCATTGAAAATTTCAGTTACAAAAAAAGTGATTTTTATTTTCAAATATTCTCTTTTCTATTACATCTACTAATTTTAATACCAATGATAAATTTTACCTTTGAAAATAAAATCAGTGATATTCCAATGATTTTACCAGTTGAAATGTTCATTATTGAAGAAGAGACAGCCGCACCTGAATTTGTTGAGAAGATAAATGAAATTGTTCCAACATTTCAAGAAGAGACTCCAAAACAGAATGAAACAGAGGCTATTGAACCAGATATAAAAGAGATAGCATCTCAAGAGTCAATTGATCCAATAATTCAGGATACTAATGAAGATGTATTAGTTGATAACTCTGCAGACAAAAAAAATGAATTTACCATAGATGAGAAAGTAAAACCCGAAATTAAAAAACCAGAAGAGGAGACACCGCCACCGATAGAAAATGATTTTGAGATTAAATTAAAACAAAAACCTGAACCTAAAGAGATTCCTGAACCCAAAAAAGATATTGAGATTGTTGTTAAGAAAAAGCCTGTAAAGAAAACTTTTAATGTTAGTACCGTTCTAAAAGATTTAGAAAATCAAGATAAAGAATTTAAAAAAGAACAGGAAGTAACCGAAGCCAAACAAGAGGAAGTTTTCACAGAAAAGGTTGGTCCAAAGATGACTATTTCAGAAATTGATTTATTAAGACAACAATTACACGGCTGTCTAAATCTTAATGTTGGCGTAGCTAATTTAAAAGAAATAAAACCTGTCATTTACATTGAAGTTAACCCTGATCGAACTGTAAAAAGTTCTAAAGTAGTCAATAAAGAAAAATTAAATGATCCATCATTTAGAACTGCTGCTGAAGCTGCAATGAGAGCTGTAAATAATCCAGATTGTAGCCCTCTTTTGTTACCTGTAGATAAATATGAACAGTGGAAAGAAATTAACTTTACTTTTGATTTCAGCTGGATGTTTGATTAATAAAAATTTAAGATAAGAATTGAGTAATCGACTACAAATATTTTTATGATCAAAAAAATCCTAATAATTTTGTTTTTTTCACTTAATGCAAACGCTGCACTAGAGGTAACTATTGCACAAGGTAAAGTTGAGCCCACTCCTATAGCTATAACTCAAATTTTTGGAGCTGATTCAGACACAGCTAGATACGGAAACACACTTAGACAAATAATTTCAAATAATCTAACTAATTCTGGACTTTTTTACACTGTGAATGAGGACCTTTATATTCAATCAGACAATTTAGTTGAAAAAGTTCCACGTTTTGAAGACTGGAAATTAATCAAGGCACAGTTTTTATTAAGTGCAGATGTTAGTAAATCAGATAAAGGAATAAGATTACGTATGAGATTATATGATGTATTTAATGGGAAAGAGATTGAAAAATTACAACTAACTATACCAAATGAAGATTTAATAAGAAGAGTGGGTCATACTGTAAGCGATATTGTTTATGAAAGGATTACTGGTGAAACAGGTTACTTTGATACAAGAATTGTTTATGTCTCTGAAATTGGCCCGCTAGATCAAAGAGTAAAAAGATTAGCAATCATGGATCAAGATGGACATATAGATAGTCATCAATTTTTAACAGATGGAAAAAATCTGGTATTAACTCCTCGCTTTGCACCAAACAATCAAATAATAACTTACATGGAGTATAAAAATAATCTTCCTAGAGTGTACATTTACAATTTAAAAACTGGCGAAAGAGAAATTGTTGGAGATTTTCCAGGAATGACTTTTGCACCGAGATTTTCACCAGATAGTCAAAGTGTTGTGATGTCTTTTTCCGACCCAAACACGGCAAATTCAGAAATTTATTTAATGGATTTGAACACCCGATCTCTCTCAAGGTTAACAAAAGACTCTGGGATAGATACATCCCCTTCTTTTTCCCCTGACGGCGAAAAAATTGTTTTTAACTCTGATCGAGGAGGAAGTCCTCAATTGTTCATAATGGGAAAGAATGGAGATAACATAAAAAGAATCTCAAAAGGTAAAGGTGTATACGGAAATCCTGTGTGGTCACCTAGAGGAGATTTAATTGCATTTACAAAGTTAACACAGGGCAATTTTCATATTGGAGTTATGGATACAAATGGAAACAATGAAAGAGTAATTGTTAGAGATTTTGCGCTTGAGTCTCCTGCTTGGTCACCAAATGGAAGGTATTTAATATTTCATAGACAAAAGAGATCAAATTTAGATGGAACAGGTGGGGAAGTAACAATCCATTTCATCGATATTACAGGTTATAATGAGAGGATTATTCCAACTCCAAGGGACGGTAGTGACCCAGCGTGGTCTCCTTTATTATGAAAATTCATTCAAATTCAACAAATTATATAAAAATTAAATAATTATTATCTTGATTTCCATAAAATTCAGTGTTTATTTAGCTTAACTATAGTAAGAATATATTTACGCGGAGAATTATAATAATGTTAAAAAAATTGTTTATGCTTATTGTTGCAGGTTTTTTCCTTGCTTCATGTGCTGCTACTAAGACAGAACAAGGTGGAGACGTTGATGCTGCTAGCGCAAGTTCATCTTCAGGCGGAGAAATCACAGCTGGCACACAAGAAGATCTTATTGTCAACGTAGGTGATAGAGTATTCTTTGAATTTGATAGCTCAGAACTCACTGTGGATGCTCAAGCAACACTTGACGCTCAAGCTGCTTGGTTAATGCAATACCCTGATACTAACATAACTGTCGAAGGGCACGCAGATGAAAGAGGTACTCGCGAGTACAACTTGGCTTTAGGTGATAAAAGAGCATTTTCCGTTTACTCTTATCTCGCTCAAGCAGGTATTGATACCAATAGAATGGAATACGTAAGTTGGGGCAAAGAGAGACCAGAGGTTATTGGTTCTGATGAAACTGCATATAGTCAAAATAGACGAGGCGTAACATTAGTAAGTAATTAATTTAAATTTCATAAGGGTGTTCCTTTTTTTAGGAGCACCTAAAATCTCATGAAAAAGATAAACAATTTTTTGGTTATTTTTTTTCTATTTTTTTCAACTAATTACGCACAATCTGAAAAACATAACCAAGTATCTATAGAATTAGATAGAATAAAAAACGATATAATTGATCTTCAGAAATTCGTTTACAAAAATGAAAATCAATCTTCATTAAATATTTCAAGTGATAAAAGCATAAATATTGATTTAGATGAATTAAAAATATCAATTGATGATATTTCAAAAAGTCTAATCTCACTGGAAAAACAAATTAAGGATATTAAAGATGATGTAAGTAATTTATATTCTTTATACACAACAACTGACTCTGTTGAAAAAAAAATAATTAACACCTCTGATCAATTAAACATAGAAGAAAGCTCTTCAAAAATTATTGAAAACTCTCAAGAGGAGCAATTATTAGGACAAATAAGTCTCTCTGATCTCGAGGGAGAGGCTATAAATATTTCGGATACTTCTAATGACCACTCCAATGAGAAGATTTCTTCAACAGGTCTTGAAAAAGAGGGGTTAGGTGAAATTGAGATTAAATCTATTTCAGAGACTAATATTTCTATGCTTAATGATTTAGATCAATTAATGCTGGAGAGAGAAATAGAGTTAAATAGACCAATTATTGATGTTGAAAAACAGTTAAAAAGTGCCAAGACAAGTTTTGCAAGTTTAGACAACAAGTCAGCCATAGAGAGTCTTTTATTAATAGTCAATTCTAATACAGATCAAAAAGAATATTTGGCTGAAACATATTATCTTCTTGGTAGAACTTATTTCATGGAGAATGAGATAATTGAAGCTGTAAAATACTTTGGGATCAGGCATAGAGATTTCTCTTCATTTTCAAAATTTAAATCTGAAAATTATTTCTGGCTTGGGAAATCACTCTTTGGTATTGGAGATCAAGAAAATGGTTGTTTGATTATGGAGGATATAATTTTTTCAAATACATATATAGAAAGTAATGAAGTAATTCAGTCTGCAAAGTCACTTCAAACTGAAAAAGACTGTGGTTTGATTATTGATTAATGAAACTTCACTTTCTCTTGGTGTAAAGAATTACCTAACTAAAAACATAAATATTAATGAAAAAATATTAATTTTAGTTTCTTGTGGCTTAGATAGCACAGTTCTATTTAATCTAATTATAAAATCAAAATATATAAAAAATAAAAATATTTATTATTTGATTTTTGATCACCAAAAAAGATCTGAGGGAAAATTTGAAATTAACAAATTTATTGAGTTTTATAGACTTTATAATAATAATTTAATTATAAAGAAAATATCTAAAGATAATAAATCAAAAGGATTTCAAGAAAAATCTAGATCTGTAAGATATAATTTTTTATACAAATTATCTAAAAAAAAAAATATTGAAAATGTATTCCTAGGTCATCACCTTGACGATCTTAATGAAACTTTTTTTATAAGAAAAATTCAACAATCTGGTACAGCTGGACTATCAAATATTTTTTCAGATAATTATAATGGTTTGAAATTACATCGTCCTTTAAGTGCATATTCTAAAAAACAAATCAAAAGCTACGCAATTAAGAAAAAAATAGTTTGGTTTGAGGATAGAAGTAATCATGAATTAGAATATACAAGAAATAAAGTAAGATATTTTTTAAATTCAAAAAAACTTTTTTCTAAAATTAATAATGAAAGATTAATTTTTTCAAGAGCTACATATATAAAGTCGTTGCATTACAATTTTTTTAAAAGAAAAAGGAAACAACTTTATGAAATTGAAATAGAAAAATTCAATCAACTAAATGAAAATCTTAAGTTTTTAGTAATAAAGGCTTTCTATTACGAAAACAGATACTCACTTAAAAATCGAATTAGAGATGAAAATATAAGGAATTTTATTAAAATATTAAAAACTCAGTTTAAAGAAATTAAAAAAAGGTCAGTATTTTCAGGAAAAATTGGTGCCTTTAATAAAAAAATCTATATAAATCTTACTTAGTACTTTAAACGTAAGTAACACTAACTATATTAAATATATGAAGAATTTTTCAAAAAATATTTTCGTTTGGATTGTTATCAGCCTCATTTTACTTGGATTATTTAATGTATTTAAGAATTCTCAAAGAGATTACTCTGCAGTTACCTATACTTATTCAACTTTATTAGACAAAGCTCAAAATGGTGAAATAAAGTCTGTTGAAATTCAAGGCAACAATATCTTTGGCCAAACTATGGATGGCGATGAATTCTCGACTTATGCACCAAGAGATCCAAATCTAATTGAAACACTCAACAAAAATGACGTAACTATTAATGCTAAACCTGAACAATCAGGAATGCATCCATTACTTAGTATATTTGTATCTTGGTTTCCAATGCTTTTACTAATTGGTGTATGGATATTCTTTATGCGTCAAATGCAATCAGGAAAAGGTGGTGGAGCTTTAGGCTTTGGGAGATCAAAAGCTAAGCTATTAAATGAAAATAAACAAAAAGTTACATTTAATGATGTTGCAGGTATTGATGAAGCAAAGCAAGAATTAGAAGAGGTCGTTTCATTTTTAAAAGATCCCCATAAATTTCAAAGACTGGGCGCTAAAATACCAAAAGGTGCTCTTTTAGTTGGTCCTCCAGGCACAGGTAAAACGCTTCTTGCACGAGCAATCGCTGGTGAGGCAGGTGTTCCATTCTTTTCTATATCTGGCTCAGATTTCGTAGAAATGTTTGTTGGCGTTGGAGCCAGTAGAGTAAGAGACATGTTCGATCAAGGAAAGAAAAATGCACCATGTATCATTTTTATTGACGAGATTGATGCTGTTGGAAGACACAGAGGTGCTGGATTAGGTGGAGGAAACGATGAGAGAGAGCAAACACTAAATCAACTCCTTGTTGAAATGGATGGTTTTGAGGCTAACGAAGGTGTTATAATTGTAGCAGCAACAAATAGACCAGATGTGCTTGACCCCGCATTATTAAGACCTGGAAGATTTGATAGACAAGTTGTTGTGCCTGCACCAGATATTATTGGTAGAGATAAAATATTAAAAGTTCATACAAGAAAAATTAAGATGGATCAATCAGTTAAAACTATTGCTATTGCTAGATCAACTCCTGGATTTTCTGGTGCAGATTTAGCTAATATAGTAAATGAGGCTGCATTAATAGCAGCCAGGAAAAACAAAAAAATTGTTACAATGGATGATTTTGAGGATGCAAAAGATAAAGTTATGCTTGGAACCCAAAATAAGTCTAAAATAATTTCTGATAGTGAGAAAGAAGTAATTGCCTATCATGAAGCAGGTCATGCGCTAGCGAATTTGCATTGTAAGCATGCAGATCCAATTTATAAATCTTCTATCATTCCAACAGGTAGAGCACTAGGTTTTGTAATGAGTGTTCCTGAACAAGATAAAGTAATACATCGTAAAGACGAATATCTTGATAAATTAGTAGTCACAGTTGCAGCACGAATAGCCGAGGAACTAATATTTGGACCTGATAAAATAGGATCAGGGGCTGCAGGGGATATTCAACAAGTTACTAATTTAGCTAGAGCTATGGTTACTCAAATGGGTTATAGCGATAAGCTAGGAAGAGTTAGGTACACTGGAAACCAGGAAGAAGTATTCTTAGGACACTCAGTAACTCAGTCTAAAAATATTTCAGAAGAAACTGCAAGAATAATTGATGAAGAAGTTATTAAACTTGTTGAGGAAGCTGAAGCCAAAGCCAGAAAAATATTAAATGAGAATATTAAAGATCTCCATATAATCGCTAAAGGACTTTTAGAGTATGAAACCTTAACTGGAGAAGAAATAAAAAACTTAATCAAGGGTATTAAACCTAAAAGAGATGATGATTTTACCACTGACAGCTCTGATGATAGTGCAGATAATAAAAAAGAAACGTCTAGTAAGGGCCCTTTACCTTCATTTACAAAAGATCAAAACTTTCCTCTTCCAAACTAACACGAAGTCCAATATTAAATACCTCTAATGAAGTTATTTGGTACTGATGGAATAAGGGGCGAAGTAGGAAAACACCCTTTAACAGCAGAAAACGTTCTTAAACTAGCCAAAGCATCTTCAATTGTTTTAAGAAAAAAAAATTCAATCTCCAGAGTAGTAATAAATAAAGATACTCGACTATCTGGATACATATTTGAACCTGCTTTAACTTCTGGCTTCATATCCATGGGAATAGATGTGATTTTAGTAGGACCTTTACCAACTCCAGCATTGACAGTCCTAGGTAAGTCTCTAAGAGCAGATTTTTCTGTGATGATAACAGCCTCTCATAATCCTTATAAAGATAACGGATTAAAATTTTTTTCTGGTCAAGGTCTTAAAATTTCTCCTGAAGAGGAAAATAAAATAGAAGATTTTTTTTTTAATTACGATTTTGATAACTTTAAAATAAAACAGTCAAACTATGGTAAAGCTATAAGACTTAAAAATGCTTTAGGAAGATATTCTGAGGCTCTTAAACAAACTGCTGATAGAAATTTAAATTATAGCAAATTGAAAGTTGCCTTAGACTGCGCTAATGGCGCATCTTATAAAGTAGCACCTGAGGTTTTATTTGAACTAGGTTTAGACCTACACACTATTGGAAATAATCCATCCGGCACAAACATTAATCAAAACTGTGGCTCTCTATTTCCCTCTAATATATCAAAGATAGTAAAGAAAAAAAAATGTGATATCGGAATAGCTTTAGACGGAGATGGTGACAGAGTTATACTTACTGATGAAAAGGGTTGTGTGTTATCTGGAGAGGAAATAATTTATATTCTCTCTAAATATTATCTCTCTGAAAAAAAAATAAAAAAAGGTTCAACTATAGTAACTAATGAAATTGCAAACCATGGTCTTGATAAATCTTTAAAAAAATTAGGTTTAAAGTTAAAAAGAGTAAAGGTGGGTGATAAAAATATTTTAAAAGAAATATTAGATAATAAGCACTTTTTTGGTGGTGAACCTTCAGGACATTTTATATTCAAAGACGATGTTTTAATAGGCGATGGTATGGCTACAGCAATTAGATTATTAACCTTAATTCTTAAAGAAAACAAAAAACTATCAGTGTTAAAAAGAGGTATCGATTTAATTGAAGTAATAAATATCAATCAAAAAATAGATAGAGAAAAATTTTATTTATTCCAAGACAGAATTTACCAAAAACTAAATAAACTATGTAAAAATCTAAATATATTTTACAATATTCGCCCATCTGGCACAGAGCCACTTTTAAGAGTGAACTTGCAATATGACAAAAGAAATATAAAAGTAAATGTTTTGAAAAAATTAAAAAAACAAATAATAAAGGTAATTTCAAATGCTTGTTAACTCTTTCGATACTAAATATGCAAAAACAGCTGCAAAATATGAGAGTCTAGATATTACTTTTACTAAAATTCTTAACTCTAATAAAAAATTCAGAAGAATTTTTACATCTGTAATTGAAGATAAATCTTTAAACTCACTCTCAGACTCTACTCTTCGTTCAGATATTACAGGTCAGGTAATTAATACAATTTTGACACATGACTCAAATTCAAAACACTTTCTTTATTATATGGGAGATGTATTTAAAAAAGACAAAATGAATAACAGAATTAAGCAATTCAGGCAACATGGTGTTGAAGTAATAAACTCACCAAAAAATATCTCCTACAAAGAAGTTTTAAAAATTTTAGATAAAGTTTTAAAATATATACTTAAAAAAAATTATACCTATGTTTTTACTGATCCAAAAATGAGTAAAAAAACAGCTTATTTATTAGAGCGTAATAATAACAAAAACAATATTTCAAAATATGTAAATATTTTTAAAAAAAATATAAATTCTCCATTTGAATTAAATTTAGAAAAAGATTTTTTCTCTCAAGACTATCATCAGGATATTTTTTTTTATGTTTACTCAAATATTTCAAAAAAAATATTAGCTCAAGGCGGAGGGTATCAATATAAAAAAAATAAAAAAAAAATTGAGGGTTTTGGTTTTTCATGTAATGTTGATTACATAGCTGAATTAATTTAATGAATAAAGCTGTTATTGGACTACAGTGGGGAGATGAAGGTAAAGGTAAAATTGTAGATTATCTTTCAGAAGAATTTGACCTAGTAGTAAGATACCAAGGTGGAAACAACGCAGGTCATACTGTTATTGTCAATAATACTACTTATAAATTGAACCTTATTCCTTCAGGGGTAATTCGTGGCAAGGTTTGTTACTTAGGTCAAGGCGTTGTACTTGACCCTAAGCATTTTTCTAAAGAATATGACCAAATTACAAAAAAGATTGACAATCCAAAGATATATTTATCATCAAATATATCTCTTATTTTAGAGTATCATAAGCAACTAGACAAAATAAATGAGTCTATTTTGAATGGCGAAAAAAAAATTGGTACTACTTCTAAGGGAATTGGCCCTGCATACCAAGATAAAGTTGGAAGGAAAAGTATTAAACTCTATGACCTGAAATCAAAGAAAATAATTGAAGAAAAAATTAATTCAATTAAGAAATTTTATGACCCTATTTTAGAAAGTTTTAATGAAAGTAAAATTAATATCGATGAAACAGTGCAAGATTTAATAAGTTTTTATGAATTAGTAAAAGATTTAATTATAGATAACTCATTAATAAAAAAAGAATTTAGAAATAAAAAAATATTATTTGAGGGTGCTCAAGGCGCACTTCTTGATCTGGATCACGGATCATATCCATTTGTAACCTCGTCAAATACTGTTTCATCAAATATTGTTATTGGTTCTGCTTTACAAGTTGACTATGAGACTGTTGGTATATTTAAAGCTTACACTACCAGAGTAGGTAATGGACCTTTCCCATCTGAATTATTTGACGATATAGGTGACTATATTGCTGAAAAGGGAGTTGAAATTGGCACAGTAACAAAAAGAAAAAGAAGATGTGGTTGGCTTGATTTAGTATCTTTAAAGTATAGCTGTCAAATAAATCGAGTTAATGAACTATGTATGACTAAGGCTGATGTATTAAATAATCTCGCAGAAATCAAAGTTTGTAAAAGCTATAACTCTAAAGAATATGAGGATGTTAATTTTAGTGAAAGCAGTATTTTAGAGTCATTGTCTTTAATAGAGACTGATTTTGAAGTTTTTTCAAGTTGGGGTGAAATAAAAGACTTGAGTAAGTTTGAAAGACTGCCTGACAATTTAAAAAAATATATCTCATATATTGAAAATTATTTGAATATACCAATTAATATTATTTCTTTAGGACCTGAAAGAAATCAAACTATTCTTAGATAGTTCAAGATTTTGGCAAAAGTTTTTGATTTGAAATAGTTTTTATCTCCTCTTGAAGTTTTTTTATCGCTTTATTTTCTATTTGCCTTACCCTTTCCCTACTAATTGAAAACTTCTGACTCAAATCCTCTAATGTTTTTGGCTCTTCTTGTAGTCTTCTTGCAGTTAATATTTCTAATTCTCTAGGTTCAAGTTTACTTACAGCTTGATTATAAAGTACTTTTCTTTTTTCTAATTCATCACTTTGTTCAACTTTTGAGATTGTATCAATTCTCTCATCTTCAACATGATCTATCCACTCTGAGTCATTTTCATCATTTAAAGGCGTGTTTAATGAAAAATCTTGATTAAAGACTCTACCTTCCATTTGTTTTACCTCTTCTTCAGATACTCCAAGATCGTCAGAAATCGATTTGATTTGTTCATTAGTGAGGTATCCCTCCTCATATTTCTTAAGTTGATTTCTTAGCCTTCTAAGATTAAAAAAAAGTTTTTTTTGTGCAGCTGTTGTTCCTATTTTAACTAAAGACCAACTATGTAAGACATATTCTTGAATAGAAGCTCTAATCCACCATATAGCATAAGTTGCTAACCTAAACCCCTTTTCAGGATCAAATTTTCTTATTGCTTGAATCAAACCTAAATTTCCTTCAGATATTAAATCAAATAAAGGCAACCCATATCCTTTATAACCCATTGCTATTTTTGCAACTAGTCGTAAATGGCTTGTCACAAGCTTTTGAGCAGCTTTAGTGTCACCATTCTTAAGCCAATCTATTGCAAGCTTTTTTTCTTCTTCATCTGATAAAATAGGAAATTGATTTATCTTTTTTAAGTAAGGATAGACATCATTTTCAGAAGTAATAACAGGAAGAAGATTTTTATTTTCAATATTCATAGTAATTTTGTGCTTAAATCTTTCATGTCATTAGGTAAATCACAAGTAATTTTAATAAGTTTTTCTGAAATTGGATGAACAAATTCTATTTTGTATGAATGTAAAGCTTGTCTTGGAAATAATGACACTAAATCTCTAACACTATCAGTCATGTTATTTAAACGAAATTTTTGCTCTTTATTTAATTTATAATCTTTATCACCAATTATTGGAAGCCCTAAACTCAAAAGATGAACTCTGATTTGATGTGTCCTACCTGTAATAATTTGACAATCCAAAAGACTTATGGATCCATGATATATTTTAACATTTGATACTTTAGTAATCGCATTCTTCCCAATGTTTTTTGATACCTTAAATTTTGTTCTCTGTATTTTATTTCTAGATATATTTCTATTTATTTCAAAATTATTTTGACTAAGTAAACCATAGGCAAAAGCAAGATAGTTTTTTTTAATATTCCTTTTTTTAAACATTTCCTTAAAATTATTTTTGGAAGTTAAATTTTTAGTAATAACTATGATACCGCTTGTATCTTTATCTAAGCGATGAACAATACCCTCTTTAAAATTTTCGTTATTATCTATAATAAATCGATCCTTTAAACTTTCTTGTAAATTTGGACTAACATCAAATTCATTCTTTTTATGTGTAAGAAGTCCAGAAGGTTTATTTAATATTGCTATATCATTGTCCTCGTATAATATTTCAATTCTAAAACCTTTATGATTATATGATTTGCCCATTAAATATATGTTAAAAAAAAATTTTTTAATTAGTTTAGTCGTTTTTCAAGGATTGTTAATAATTGCAGGTATAATAGCAATTATTTTTGGCGTTTTCTATAAAATGAGTAATAACTATAATTCAACAAAGATTATTAATAAAAATATTGATTTGAATGATGTTTCATTAATAAATGAAAAGCAATATCAGCAAAAATATATTTTAGATGATAAGGCAATATTTCAAATAAAAGATATTAAAACAAATAAGATCTTGAAAGAAATAGTCATTGAAAAAAATTAAATTTATTGTGATAGCTGGGTCTTCAGGAGGTCATATTTTACCTGCAATAAAGTATCTAAATAATTTAAGTAAAATCAAAGATCCAAACAAAATTATTTTTATTTCAAATGAGGTTGGAGATAACTATATAGAAAGAATTAACAGTAATAAAATAAATAAACTTATCTTAAGTTCCAAAAATAAATTTACTTATATTTTAAAAATAATTTTATATGTAACTCCATTATTTTTATTAAATAGAAATATAACTTTATTAGGTTTTGGTGGCTTTATTACAAGCCCTATTCTAATAATTTCAAAATTTTTTAACATTTTTTTTCTTTCTTCAAATAAAATTTATATTCATGAACAAAATATTATCTATGGTCTAGCAAATAAAATAAATTATTTTATTGCAAAAAATTCATTTATTTCGTTCCCAAAACTTAAATTGCGAAGAAAAGAAATATTTGTTGGTAACTTTTTCTTGGATAGAGATAAAGTAAAAGAAAAAATTGATAATAATTTTGTAAATATTTTATTAATGGGTGGAAGTGCCGGATCATTAGATTTAAATAAAAAAATGTTAAATAAAATATCAAATTTAAGCAGAATACATCTAAATAAATTAAAATTCTTTATTCAAATACCGAATTCACACTTAGATATCATAAAAAAAAAGTATGAAGCTATAATCGATGATGATAGGTTTACTTTTTTTTCTTTTAAAGATAATCTCAATTTCATAGATTACGATTTTGTAGTTTCAAGATCAGGATCTGGATCTCTTAATGAAATTTTATATTATAATAATAATGTCTATTTTATCCCTCATTTAATTTCAAGAGACCAACATCAAAAATTTAATTTAAATTATTTTTTATCTCACAAAATGAGCTTAAGTAAATTTCTCATACCAAACATTAAAAATAAAAAAAACCAATACTATTTCAATTCACTTATTAATCCTCATTCGATAGAAAAAATAATTTGCTATACTACTAGATGAAATTTTCTGATCTAACATCAAGAAAAGTACACATTATTGGGATTAATGGTATTGGTATGAGTGCTTTAGCTATTTATTTAAAAAAAAATAATATAGATGTTACGGGCAGTGATATTACCTATAACTCCAATACTATTAATTTAGAAAAATTTAATATCCCAGTCTATATTGGGCATAAAACATCTAATATTAAAGATAGGGAAATTATATTCTACTCTTCAGCTATTAAAAATAATCCAGAAATTAATTTTGCAAAAAAAAATAAAGTACCTTGTTATAACAGATCAAAACTACTCCAGCTTATTTGCAAAGATAAATTTACCATCGTTGTATCCGGCTCTCATGGGAAAACATCAACTACCTCAATATTAGGAAATTTATTAGTTCATGCTGGCTTAAACCCGACTATTATTTCTGGGGGGATAATGCAGAATTTCGGTCAAAATATATATCTTACAAATAGTAATTATGTTGTAGTAGAAGCAGACGAAAGTGATGGGACTGTATTCAAATTAAGCCCAAGATATTTATTATATTTAAATGTTGATAGAGAGCACATAGATTTTTATAAGACTTATTCTAATTTGAAAACTAAAATTAAGAATTTTATTCTTAATCAAATTCAAAAAGATGTAAAAGTTTTTATTAATAATAATGACAACTTTCTATCTTCATTAAAAAAATATTCTAGTAAAATCAAAACATTTGGTTCAAATACAAAGTCAGATTATTATTATAGATTATTAAAGCTGTCTAATAAAAAGTCAACTTTTGATATTTTTAAAGGTAAAAAAATTTTAAAAAAAAATTTATCTACGAATTTGCTTGGAGAACATAATATTCAGAATCTAACAGCAGCCCTCTCTATTATTGATGATCTAGGATTCAAAATTAATAAATCTCATATACTAAATTTTAAAGGTACTAAAAGAAGATTAAATATTCTCGGTAAAATAAAAAAAACAGTATTCATAGATGATTATGCACATCATCCTACTGAAATTGAAAAATTAATTAATATTTCTCGTTTATATAACAAAAAACATATTTTTTTTATTATAGAGCCCCACAGATATTCAAGATTAAATGATTTATATGATCAATATTTGAAAGTGTTAAATAATATACAAAATTTAATTATTTTAAAAACATATGAGGCCGGTGAAAACTATAAAAAGGGTATGAAAGACTCAAAAAATTTAGTTAATGATTTGAATGTTTTAAATAATCAAAAAACTAGATATGTTGAAAATTATCACAACCTTTTTGCTCTATTAGATAAATTTGTATTAAATAAAAGTGAAAGTATAATTATTTCTGCAGGAGCTGGAGATATTTCAAATCAAATTCGTTTTTTTTATGACTCTAGGAAATAAAAATATAGAAACTAACTACTCATCAGCTAAATATTCTTGGCTAAAATCCGGTGGAGTAATTAATAATCTATATAAAGTTTATAAAAAAAATGATTTATATAATTTATTCAGTAGAAATGAAATTAAATCAAAACCATTACTAGTTATTGGTAATCTTTCAAATACCTTAATTAAGGATGAAGGTTTTAAAGGTACAGGTATTAAACTTTTAGGTGATTTTGCAAATGTACAAATAAACTATGATCATATGTTAGTTGGAGCTGCTGTTTTAGATAATTATTTATCTAAATTTTGTTTTCAAAATAATATATCAGGTTATGAATTCTTATTTACAATCCCAGGTTCGATTGGTGGAAATATTTTTATGAACGCTGGCTGTTATAATCAAGAAATTAAAGATAAATTAATAAGCATAATTTTTTTTGATATATATCATAATAAGATCTACGAAAGAGATATTAAAGAATTAAACTTTGATTACCGAAAAGGTTTCCAAAAAAGTAATACAATTATTTTATATGGAAAATTCAAAATTACTAAAGGTAATCAGCATTCAATAAAAAATTTAATGAAAGAATATGAAAATATTAGAAATAAAACACAACCTCAAAAAGCTAATTGTTGTGGAAGTATATTTAAAAACCCAACAAATCAAAGTGCTTGGAAATTAATTAAGTCATCCATAGATGAGAGTTTTTATAATGGTCCAATAAAATTATCTAAGATACACTCAAATTTTTTTGAAAATGAGCCAAATATAAGTGCAAACAGCATAGAATTATTTATTTCAAAAATTCAAAAAAGAGTAAGAGATAAGCATAACATTACACTTGAAAAAGAATTAAGAATAATAGATTGAAAGATAAAAATATCAAATTGCTCAATATTCTTGTTGTAGCAGGAGGATGGTCAGATGAAAGAGAAATATCTATTTTGTCAGGTAAAAATGTTTTTTCTTGTCTCAAAAAAAATAAATATAATGTGAGGTTTTTTGATATTCGAAAAAATAATATTGGAAAAATTTTAAATTATAAACCAGATATAATATTTAATTCTCTTCATGGTGAATTTGGTGAGGATGGTGGTTTAAATTCTTTTGCAATTAAAAATAAAATAACCATTACTCATTCTGATGCTATTTCATCTGCCTTATGTTTTAATAAACGTTTATTGAAAAATTATTTAAAAAAAAAACTAGACATCTTGTCTCCAAAAGAAATTGAATTTAAAGATAAAATTAATTTTCCATTTATATTAAAGCCAAACTGGGGTGGATCCTCCAAAGGTATTAAATTTATAAATGATAAAAATGATTTAAGAACAAGAATTTATGATCGTAAAAATTTGATTGAAGAAATTATTCATGGAAAAGAGTTAACTGTAACAGTTATCGAAAATAATTTCAAAGTTCATGCACTTGGTGTTACTGAAATTGAATTTAATAGTAAACATTACGATTATATTGCAAAATACACAAAAAATAAAAGTATTCATTTTTTACCAGCCAAAATATCTAAATCTCAATATAATTATCTACTAAATATTTCTAAAAAAATTTTTAGAGTTTGTCGTTGTAAAGGAATAGCGAGACTAGACTTTATAATGAGTAACAAAAATGGAAAGGTATATTTTTTAGAAATGAACACTCATCCTGGGTTGACAAAAATATCACTTGCTCCTGAACAGGCTAATCATAATAATTTATCTTATCAATATTTATTAAAGCAAATAATTATTTCATCTTTATGAGTTTCAGTTATAGAAAAATTATAATTTATTTATTTTCAATCTCTACTTTGATTATTTTTTTTAATATAATAATAATTAATTTAACAAAAAAGCCATTTGAAATTATCAATTTCGTAGACTCTAATATAAATGAAGATTTTGAAGTCGAAATAACAAATAATTTAGATGATATAAATAATTATTTGAAAGAATATTTATTTATTGAAAACCATTTAATTAAACGAAAAGACAACGAAATTGACATACAAATAAACTTAAAAAAATCTTTCGCGCTTAATACTTTGACTAAAGAAGTGATATTTTATGATAATACCACAGCTTCCATCAATTACTTCAAAAAAAGTTATCTAGATAAAATCAAACTTATTGATATTTCTAAAAATAGTATTTACATAAATCATTATTTAAAAGAAAATTTTCAAATATTGTCGTCTCTATTTGATATTGATCAAATAGAATATATAGACGATAGGAGATACAATTTAGTATTAAGTGACGGTAAAATTGTTATGCTGCCTAAAGTGATAAATTCTGATTTTCTAAATTTTATTAAGAACAATATTGATATAATTGAAAAAAGTACAAATTATAAGGAATTTTTGGATTTAAGAAATTTTTACAATAAAACCATAAGATTAAAATAATTGGATAGTTACAAATCAATAATTGAGATTGGCTCCTTTTCAATAAAGACAATTATATACTCTGAATTAAATCAAGAATTCTCAATTATTGGAACAGGTAAAACTAGATCAAGAGGTTATACAGGGGAAGAAATAGAGAATTTTGATGATTTTATTGACAGTATTAAAAATTCTATAGTTCAAGCTGAAAAACAAGCTAATTACATAATAAGAGATACTTACATTCTTATTACCAATCAAAGTGTTAAAATTAAGAAAACACAAAAAGATCTTAATCTTAATGGTGCTATAGTTGAAAAAAATGATTTAAGAAAAATTTCTAAGATCAAAATACCTAAAGATGAAAATTATTATTATAACCTTTATACTTCTCATTATAAAATCGATGACAAATTAATCACAGATAATCCTGTAGGATTAAACTGTAACAAATTATCTATAATATCACTAGTTTCAATATTTGATATAAAACAAATTAATCTCTTGAATAATATATTTCAAAAACTACAAATTAAAATTTTAAATTTCTTGGACTCTACGACTTCTTATTATTTCTATTTAAAAAATAAACCAAAAACTAAAACAAATGTTGTACTTATTGATTATGGCTTCAATAATATAAATATTATTATGATCAAAAATAAGGTATTACATTTTATAAAAAAAATACCTCAAGGTAGTATAAAAATATCAAATGATTTAGTAAATATTCATAACATTAGTTTTGATTTTGCTGAAAAACTTAAAATTTCTACAATCGATTTATCTGATACTAGAAATTCAATTGTTGAAATTCCTATTTGGGAGGAGTTTGGGGATAACAAGAAAAAAAATGTTGGACATGATAATTTAAAAGAGATTACATTAGATCGTCTAAATGAAACTTTTGAATTAGTTTTAAAATCTTTACCAAAAGATAAGACTTTTTATTCTTACATATTTACAGGAGGTGGTTCTAAGCTAAAAAATTTTTACAATTACTTTAGAGTAAAATTTGGTTATGACATTCAATTTCTAGAACCTCCAAAGACTTGTGGTATTACTAAGGTTTTAAATGACGCAAGTATTATGTCTCTTTACTCAAGTTTTTGGTTATTAACTAATAAAAGCTCTAAAAATGATGACTTTATTCAAAAAATTGATTCAATTTCAAACAAAATATGGTACAAAAGATTCGTAGACCTACTATAGGTTGATTTGCGGGGAAAAAAATGACACTAGATATAGAACCAGTAGTTGATCAAAAAAACTTAAAGCCATCTTTAACTGTAATGGGCATTGGTGGTGCAGGCAGCAACGCTGTCAATAATATGATCCAATCAAATTTAAACAATGTTGATTTTATTGTAGCAAATACCGATGCACAAGCTCTTGAAAATTCTCTTTGTTATAATCGTATACAATTAGGTTTAGAAAAAACTAAAGGTTTAGGCGCAGGTGCGGATCCAGTCATTGGAAAAGATGCTGCTGAAGAAAGTATAGATTTAATATCAGAAGAACTTAGAAATACAAATATGTTATTTTTAACAGCTGGTTTGGGTGGAGGCACAGGAACAGGTGCTTTACCTGTTATTGCTAGCATTGCAAAAAAACTAGGAATTGTGACTGTTGCAATAGTCTCAACTCCATTTAACTTTGAAGGCACCAAGAGAATGAATTTAGCATTACAAGGACTTGAAGAAGTAAAAAGTAATGTAGACACATTATTAATAATACCTAACCAAAACTTATTTAAAGTATCTAATGAGCAAACTTCTTTTGCTGAAGCATTTAAAAAAGCAGATAATGTTCTGTTTGATGGAGTAAAAGGGCTTACTGATTTAATTACTCAACCAGGACTGATAAACTTAGATTTTGCAGATGTTAGAACTGTTATAAAAGAAATGGGATTTGCAATGATGGGCACAGCTGTTGCAGAGGGAGATAATAAGGCCGTAGAAGCTTCTAATCTAGCTCTGACAAATCCTCTAATTGAAAATATAGATATGAACACTGCTAAAGGAGTCATTGTAAATATTTCTGGTGGGAATGACATGACATTATTAGAGGTAGATCATGCTGCCAATATTATAAGACAAAGTGTAAATCCTGAGGCCAATATAATATTTGGTTCTTTGATAGACGACACCCTTCAAGGCAAACTCAAAATTAGTATTTTTGCAACAGGTATAGAAGCTACTGGAAAAAAAATCCTATATTATCCTGAGTCTGAAAATAATTCAGGTTTTAGTTCTATTCAAAATAAGATTGATGATAGCTTAACAGAGGAGACAACTGATATTGTGCCTGATGAGGATATTTCAAGTATAGTTGAGAAAAATTTGGGTACACATGACAAAGATGGATTTAATTTATCTAGTGATATGGAACAAAAAGTAAATGATGAAGAAGATTTAAGCAATAAAAGTAATGAAAATAGTGTTAATTTTGGAAATCTTGAAGAGAAAAAGAAAACTGGTTTTTTTAGCATGCTCTCTAATTTGATGTCATCTGATAAAAAATCAACTGTAGTTAGTGACAAAAGTCCAGATAAGAGGAAAAAGGCAAAAAAAACAAAGACAGATCCTAACCTTTTTCTATTTAGTGATATTGTTGAGGATGACACTGTTTTATCAAATGAAAAAAATGATCTTACCGAAAGTTCAGAGATTTCAGATATTTCAGATTTTAGTAATGAAAATGATGCTATTGAGGATATAGATACCCCATCATATCTTCGTAAAGGATCAAACCAATAAACTTAAATAATACAAAGTTTTACAATTATAAAGTAATACTTTTTGGGTATTTTCTTAATATTCCTTAAATGAAGAGTTTTACTATAAAAGACCCTATACGCTTTAATGGAATCGGTCTACATACTGGTGTCAATACAAATATTACTCTTAAACCTGCCCCTGTAAATTCTGGTATATTTTTTAACAGAGCAGATAAATCTAAGATTATACCTGCAAAATGGGATAATGTAATTTCTACAAAATTTTCAACTAACATTGCTTCAGATGGAGTTGAAGTTAAAACTGTTGAACACTTATTGAGCGCTCTAGCAGGTCTGCATATTAATAACTGTGAAATTTTAATTGATAATGTTGAAGTTCCTATTCTTGATGGTAGTTCTGATGTGTTTGTCAATAGTATCTTAAAAAAAGGATTAAAAGAGCAAGACTCTGAACAAAATATTTTAGAAATAACTAATCCAGTTAAATTTTCATGTGATTATGGATATGCTGAGTTAATACCTAACTCTTCAAATGATGAAGGTTTAAATATAAATTTAAAATCTAGTTTTGATGGAAAGTATGAGGATCAAGATATTAAAATTTCAAACTTAAATGGTAACTACATAGAGTCTATATCAAAAGCAAGAACGTTTGGTTTTTTTCAAGAAATAGAATACCTCAAGTCACAAAATTTAATCAAAGGTGGCTCACTAGATAATGCCATTGTGATTAAAAATAAAAAACCACTTAATAAAGATGGATTAAGGTTTGATAATGAATTAATGCGTCATAAGGTTTTGGATGTAGTCGGCGATCTTTATTTATCCGGCTACCCTGTTATTGGAACTTACAATGGTTATAAAACAGGCCACTTCATTACAAATAATTTGCTAAAAGAGTTATTTAAATCAAAAGATAACTATAAGATACATAAAATTAACTAAACCATCTTTTTTGGATTAGTATATTTATTAAATTCTTCCTCAGATAAATTAGTTAGTTCCATACACGACTCTTTTAGTGATATATTTCTATTATATGCATTTAGTGCTACCTTTGAGGCAAGATCATAGCCAATAACTTTGGTTAAAGGAGTCACTAGCATTAATGAGCGATTTAAAAGTTCATTTACTCTTTTTTTATTAACTTTTAATCCTCTCAAACATTTTTTATTAAATGAAGCCATAGCCTCACTAATCAAACTAATTGCATCAAGAGTATTATGAATAATTAATGGATTATAAACATTCAATTGGAAATGGCCTTGAGTACAGGCAAAGGCTATAGAATTTCTAAGACCACTCACATGTGTACACACCATCGATAATGCCTCACATTGTGTAGGGTTTATTTTTCCTGGCATGATTGATGAGCCAGGTTCATTTGTAGGAAGAATTAACTCAGAAATTCCACTTCTTGGTCCAGATGCTAGTACCCTAATATCATTTGCCATTTTAAATAAAGCACTCGTTAAAATTTCAACACCTGACATTACCTCAATAAACACATCATGAGAAGCAAGAGACTCGTATTTATTAGGAGCAGATTTAAAAGGAAGTCCTGTTTCTTTTTTTAAATATTTAATAAATTTTTTAGAAAAATTTTTTGGTGCATTTACTCCAGATCCAACAGCAGTTCCTCCTTGAGCTAGTTCGTAAAGCTTATTTAAACTTTTTTTTATAACATTTTCTGCATAAGAGATTTGATCATGAAATGCTAAAAATTCATTTGAAAATTTAATTGGTGTCGCATCTTGAGTATGAGTTCTACCGATTTTAATAATTCCTTTGAATTCAGTAATTTTCTTTTTTAAAGTTTTTTTAAAAAAATCTATTTCAGGAAGTAAATTATTTTTTAATGATAGCACTGTAGCTATATGCATAGCAGTAGGAATGCTATCGTTTGATGATTGAGATTTATTAATGTGATCATTAGGATGAAGTGGAGTATTTGTTGGAAGTTTTCTTCCTAATAACTGATTACTTTTATTCGCAATAACCTCATTAAGGTTCATATTGATTTGTGTACCAGATCCAGTTTGCCACACAACAAGAGGAAAGTGATCATTCAATTTTCCAGAAAGTATTAAATCACAAACTTTTCCGATAATTTTGACATGATTTTTTGGTAAAAGTTTTAATTCTGCATTTGCAAAAGCACATGATTTTTTTTGCAAAGCAAGAGCTTCTATAAAAATATTTTGAAAATGAAATTTCCCAATACCTATTTGAAAGTTTTCTAATGATCTTTGAGTTTGTGCCCCCCAAAGTTTTGTGCTTTCAACTTTAATTTTACCTAAACTATCTTTTTCAATGCGAAATTTGACCATGAGTAATTAATAATATATATCAAATTCAATGAAAAATATTTTATTAATTCGCCATGGTCAAAGCGAGTGGAATAAATTAAATCTTTTTACTGGCTTTAAAAATATTGAATTATCTGAACAAGGCATTGAGGAGGCGAATAAAGCGGGGCAAAATTTCAAAAATTTAGATATTAAATTCAATATTGTATTTACAAGCGAATTAAAAAGAGCACAAGAAACTGCTAAAATAATTCTTAAAAACCTTGATCAGTGGGATTTTTTAAATAATGAAGGAAAAATAATTTCAAACATTAATTTAAATGAGAGAGATTATGGCGATCTAACGGGTTTAAACAAAAAAGAAACTGCTGAAAAATTTGGAGAAGAACAAGTTCATAAATGGAGAAGGGGTTATTCTGATCAACCCCCTAACGGTGAAAGTCTTGAAGATGTGGTCAGAAGAGTAACAAAATATTTTGAAGAAGCTATAAAACCTGTTATTCAAAGCGATGAAAATAAAAATATTTTAATTGCAGCACATGGGAACTCTCTAAGAGCGCTTTTAATTGTAATGAATATTTATGAACCAAGTAATATTAATTCTGTTGAACTCTCAACTGGTGTTCCGATACATGTTATCTTAAAAGATAATAAGTTTAGTATTAAAGATTAATTAATTGATAGATATAGCTTTAATTATAGCAATCGTATCATATTACACTGTAATGTTTATTACACCTGGGCCTAACAATGCTATGTTAACGATTTCAGGTTTAAAATTTGGTTTTAAAAGGTCTTTACCGCATATTACTGGTATTTCTTTAGGTCATGCTCTTCAAGTCTCATTAATTTGTACAGGTTTAGGGTTAATTTTGATCAATAAACCAGAATTTCAAATGATACTAAAATGGCTTTGTTTTTTTTATCTCATTTATTTAGCTTATCAAATGATTGGATCTTTAAAGGAATACAAGAAAGATACAGGTAGACCTTTAAATATATACGAAGCTGCTCTTTTTCAATGGATAAACCCTAAGGCATGGACGATTGCTATTACAGTGGCATCTGGTTTTATGCCTCTAGAAGAAAAGTTTTGGATAGCTGTTGTTTTCACAGGGTTGATGTCATCATTGGTAAGCTTTCCATGTATAAGTTTATGGGCACTTTTTGGAAGTTTGATTAAAAATTTAGTATCGAATCCCAAATTAAAAAGAAGTTTTGAGTATTTGTTTGCATTATTATTAGTATCTACGGGAATTTATTTGATATTAAACTAATTTTTCAAGTAAATTTAAATAACGAAAATTAATATATCCTTTTTTGGATAAATAAAATTTTTCAATGCTATCTCTTTTTAAAGAATTACAAAATACTGGTAATTTTGCTTTTAATTTTTTACTTATATTAATAGTTGATTTTAGCAAATGCTCTTTATTAGTAGATTTTAAAATTTTGATTGAGTGTTTACCGCTCAATAAATCATAAATTAATAGAGAGCAATTATTTTTTAAAATTTTATTTAACATTGCTCTATTTTGCTCAACATATTCAAAAATATCGAATAAGACTAAGTAATTTTGATTTGACTTAATTTGACTTATTTTCAAACCTTGCATTGATAAAAATAAATCTATTTTTTGATTAGTATAATATTTACAACCTGCCGAAATATACTCTTTATCTTCAATTATTCTGTTAGTAAATTTTTCAATATAAAAGTTGAATTTTGCTGATGCATTTTTTAGTTCAATAATATCATCTGGTACAAGGGGCATTCTTGTTTCTTTTTTGGCCTTATCTGAGAGCATACAAATATTCATAATTAAAAAAAAATATATACTATAATCTTATGAAGTTAATTCCAGAATGGGAAGCACATGATAAATGTCTAATGGCTTGGCCATGTAATAAAAATCTTTATAACGAAATAATTAAAGATGCCAGATTAGAAATGGCTAATTTAGCTAATTGTATTTCAGATGAAGAAACAGTTTATATGTATTGTAATAAAGAGGATTATAATGATTGTAAAAAATATATTAATAATCAAAAAATAAATATTTTTCAACTAGAACTAGATGACTCTTGGATGAGAGATATTGCACCAATCTTTATAAAAGAGGACAATGAACTTAAATGTATTAACTTTAATTTTAATGGTTATGGAAAATATCCAAATTATTTAAATGATAATAAAGTAGGTGAGTATATCTCAAATCAATTTTCAATTACTTCATATTTAAATGATCTTACGTTAGAAGGGGGTGCTATTACTTACGATGAATACGGAAACTTGTTTTCCACTGAAAGTGTGCTACTTAACCCAAATAGAAATAATCCTGAAAAAGCAAAAATAGAGCAAACACTGACTAGTTTATTTGACTTAAATTCAATAATTTGGATCCCCGAAGGTTTAAAAGATGACGATACTGATGGGCACATAGACAATATTTTATGCCCTATTGGAAATAGAAAATATTTAATAGCTAAAAGTTATGATTTAGACGATTTGAATTCAAATAATTTAACTAAGATTAAATCAATTATTCTAAATAACCTATCTAGCATTGACGGTAATATAGAATTAATTGATATACCACTACCTTCAAAAATAGTTGTCAATGATAAAAAGCTTATTGCCTCGTATATAAATTTTTATTTTTCAAAGCATAAAATCTTCGTTCCAAAATTTAATGTTAAAGAAGATGAAATGGTTTATGATATTTTTAAAGATATTTTTAAAGATAAAAAAATTGAGATGATTGAAACTTCACATATAAATTATGGTGGGGGTAATATCCATTGTGTTACTATGAATGTGCCAAAAAATGTCAATTAAGGTTGCTGCTTCACAATTTAAATCAATAAAAGAAAAAAAAGATTTAAATATAAATAAGGCTATACATATTGCTCAGCAAGCATCTAAGGAATATGTTAATATTTTCCTCCTACAGGAGTTATTTCAAACTGAGTACTTTTGCTCAACTCAGGATAAAAAGTTTTTTAATTACGCAATTGAATTTCCTAATGACAAACTTTTTGAAATTTTTTCTAATTTTTGTAAGAAAAATAATATGGTAATGCCGATCAGTTTTTTTGAAAAAAAAGAAAATAATTTTTTTAATTCTCTAGTTGTGATTAATGCTGATGGTAAATTAAGTGATTTATATAGAAAGTCCCATATTCCCGAGGGTCCTGGTTATAACGAAAAGTTTTACTTTAAACCCGGAGATACTGGCTTCAAAGTATTTAAGACAAAATTTGGAAATCTTGGTTGTGGTATATGCTGGGATCAATGGTTTCCTGAATGTGCGAGATCTATGACACTTTCTGGTGCAGATATTTTATTATATCCCACAGCAATTGGTTCTGAGCCTCAAGACCCTTTATTAGACACAAAAGATCACTGGCAAAACGTAATGAAAGGTCATGCAGCTGCAAATCAAATTCCAGTCATAGCTTCTAATAGAATTGGAACAGAAAATGAAGGTTCAATATCTGTTACATTTTATGGAAGTTCCTTTATCGCTAACCATTTGGGTAATATTGAAATTGAAATGGACAAAAAAGATGAGGGCTTTGTATCTAAGAATTTCGACTTTTCAGAAATAACAAAATACCGCCAATCTTGGGGAAATTTTAGAGATCGTAGACCAGATCTATATAAAAAAATTTGTGATTTTTAAAAAAAATTATCATATTATTCAAATTCTACTTATTTAAGAGGAGAGGTAATATGAATAAATTTTTAACAGCTCTTTTAGTGTTAACACTCCCTATGAGTTTAAGCGCTAAAGAAGAGTTATTTATATACAATTGGTCCGATTACATAGCTGAAGATACAATTGCAAATTTTGAGGAAGAAACTGGTATTGATGTAACATACGATGTATTTGACTCAAACGAAGTTCTAGAGGCTAAGCTTTTAGCTGGAGGAAGTGGTTATGACTTAGTTGTTCCATCAGGCTCCTTTATGGAAAACCAAATTAAAGCTGGAGTTTTTCAAAAACTTGATAAAAGTATGATTCCAAACCTCAAAAATTTAGATCCAAGTGTTTTAGAAAAAACTGATGCTCATGATCCAGGTGGGGAATACTCTGTTAATTACATGTATGGCACAACTGGAATTGGCTACAATGTTGCTGCCGTCGAGGAAAGAGGCGGAGATGTTGAGTCATGGGACATAATATTTGATGTTGATCAAATTTCTAAATATGAAGATTGTGGTGTGGCTTTCTTAGATGCACCAAGTGAAATTGTTGAGATTGCTTTAAATTATCTTGGCCATGACCCAAATACAGAAAACACTAAAGCTAATCAAGAGGCACTAGAATTATTGAATAATATTAGACCTTATATAAAGTATTTTGACTCTTCTCAGTACATTGATGATTTAGCAAATGGTGAGATTTGCTTAGCAATAGGTTGGTCAGGTGATGTATTTATAGCGGCATACGAGGAAATCGAAGAGGTCTGGTATTCAATTCCTAATGAAGGAACAGTAATTTGGTTTGATATGATGGGAATTCCAGCAGACGCAAAAAACGTAGAAAATGCTCATAAATTTATAGATTATATTTTGAGACCAGAAGTTGTTGCAGAGATTACTAACTATGTGTGGTACTCAAATCCTAATCTAGTAGCTAACACAACTGAAGGTTTGATAGATCCTGATATTCTTTCAGACCCAGCTATTTATCCAACAGAAGAGACATTAACTAAACTTTTTGCAGATACAGCTGACTCACCTCAAAAGTCTAGGATATCTTCGAGAGTATTTAATAGTTTTAAAGCTTCTCAATAATTTAATTAAAGCGCAACTTTTACTTAAGTTGCGCTTTTCACAATCTTTTTTATGTCTGAACCTTTTTTACAAATCATAGATGTATCAAAAAGGTTTGATAATGTTGTTGCTTTAGACAAAGTTAATCTAAAAATAGCAAAATCTGAAATATTCAGTCTCCTAGGATCTTCAGGATGTGGTAAGTCAACACTTTTGAGAATTATAGCAGGTTTCGAGAGGCCTGATGAAGGAAGAATTCTACTCGAGGGAAAGGATATCACGAAACTTCCACCATATGTAAGACCTTTAAATATTATGTTCCAAAATTATGCACTATTTCCGCATTTAAATGTCACTAATAATATCCAGTTTGGACTAAAAGAAGAAAAAATTTCTAAAGAAGAAATCAATCATCGTGTTAATGAAATTTTAAATTTACTAGAGCTGAATGGTTTAGAGAAAAGAAAAATCAATGAGATATCTGGTGGTCAACAACAACGTGTAGCATTAGCAAGATGTTTAGTCAAAAAACCAAAATTACTTTTATTGGATGAACCACTTGCAGCATTAGATAAACAGCTAAGAGTTCAAACACAATTCGAGTTAGTTAATCTACAATATAAGTTAGGCATCACTTTTATTATTGTTACCCATGATCAAGAGGAAGCAATGTCATTATCTGACAGAATGGCAATTATGAAAAATGGAGAAATCCTCCAAGTCGGTAATCCTGTTGAGATATATGAAAAACCGAAGGACAAATATATAGCGAATTTTATTGGTACAGCCAATATCTTTAATGTTCTTAATAAAAATAATCAAATCATCATTAAAGAATTAAATTATGAAGTTAAAAATATTAACAATAAAGAAAACTATGTTAAATGTTTAATTAGGCCTGAAAAAATTTCTGTTAAAAAACTTGAAAATCAATCTGATAATTTAAATATTGGTGTAGTTAAAGAAGTAGCTTATTTAGGGAGCTATACTAAGTATTTAATTGAGGTTAATGGATTTGAATTTTACTCTTTTATACAAAATAGTTTAGTTTCAGATAACCTTCAAATAAGACGGGATGATAAAGTTCAGATAAGTTTTAACGAAACATCAATATATTTCTTTAATGATTAAAAATCTTAAAAAACAAAACGTGTGGTTTGTATTTACTCCATATTTATGGCTAGTTTTATTCTTTTTTGTTCCATTAGCTTTAATTTTCAAAATATCTATATCTGTGTCTGAATGGGGTATGCCACCTTATCGTGATCTTTTTTCTTTATCTGAAAATGGATTGGAGATTAATTCAACTCTTGGAAATTATTTATTTATCTTTTCAGATCCTTTCTATATCAGATCATACCTCAATTCACTTTCATTAGCATTTACATCCACTTTATTATGTTTATTAATTGGTTATCCCATTGCTTTTTACGTTGCAAAATCTAAAACAAGTATAAGAAACATACTACTGATTATGCTTATCATACCTTTTTGGAGTTCTTTTCTTCTAAGGGTATATGCATGGAAAGTCTTACTACAAGGCTCTGGTATTATAAATTCAATTCTTATACATATTGGGCTAATTTCTGAACCAATATCTATGTTACACAATCATTATGCTGTAATTTTAGGTGTTGTTTATACTTACCTTCCATTTATGATTTTACCGCTTTATGGATATTTGGTTAAATTTGATTTAAATTTGATTGACGCATCTAATGATTTAGGTGCAAAGCCTTTTAACACGTTTGTAAAAGTTATCTTACCTCTATCTTTACCAGGAATAGTAGCGGGGAGCATGTTGGTTTTTATACCAGTTGTTGGAGAATATATAATACCAGAAATGTTAGGCGGCAGTGATAAGCTTTATTTTGGGAAGATAATTTGGGATGAATTTTTTGTAAATAGAGATTGGCCTATTGCTAGTGCGCTTGCGATGTCTGGAATTGTAATACTTGTATTTCCAATAATTATTTTTCAATTAATGTACGCAAAATATAATTTTAGAAATGAATAAATTATTTTTTAAAATTTTAACCTTAACAATTGGATTTTCATTTTTATATTTTCCTATTTTAACTCTTATAGCTTATTCTTTTAATGATAATAAAAGAGTTATGGTTTGGAAGGGTTTTTCTTTTAGATGGTATAAGGAATTATTTCATAATGAACAAATTTTAGAGGCTTTTTATACTAGTCTAAAAATTGCTTCTCTTTCAGCAACATTTGCAACAGTCATGGGTGTAATGATTGGTTTTTCATTAACAAGAATATCAAAAATTCCAGCCAGGCCTTTCTTTATTTTCTTGAGTTCATCTCCTTTGGTTATGCCTGAGATAATTTTAGGGCTTTCTTTGTTGTTATTCTTTATATCATCTAACCATATTATTGGCTTTCCTTCCTCAAAAGGACAACTAACAGTCTTAATATCGCATATAACTTTCTCTGTAGCTTTTGTTGCAGTCATTATCCAATCAAGGTTGAGTAGTTACGATAAAAATATAGAAGAGGCTGCTCAGGATCTTGGGACAATTCCAAATATGATTTTTTGGAAAGTAACTGCTCCTGTAATATTACCTGCAATATTATCAGGTTGGTTACTTGCATTTACACTCTCTTTGGACGATCTTGTCGTTGCTAGTTTTACTACCGGTCCCGGAGCTAACACTTTGCCAATAGTGGTTTTTTCTAAAGTTAGATTGGGATTGAGTCCAGAAGTTAATGCTCTTTCTGCAATAATAATGCTAATTGTTATATTAGCAGCAATTAGTATTTACTTAATTAATAGATCAAACATTAAGAAGTAAATATTCTCTTTCCCATGCAGTAATTATTTTATTATAAGCATTTACCTCTAAGTCTTTAATTGAACAAAATAATTCTATAAATGTTTCACCAAATATCTCTTTTGCCTCCTTAGATCTAGAAAAAGTATCTATTGATTGATAGATGCTTTCTGTCAGAGAAACATTCACGTTATATGCAGCTTTTTTGGTCTCCGGGGTTGCTTTTAATTTTTTCTTCAAACCTAAATATCCTGCAGATAATGTTGCAGCTATAGCTAAGTATGGATTTACATCTGATCCACACAGTCTATTTTCAATTCTCGCCTGGTTAGCAGAGTTAAAATTTGGGACTCTAAAACCACAGGTACGGTTTTCAAAACCCCAGTTAAGGTTAAATGGCGTACCTTCCTCCCAATAACCTCTGAGCCTTTTAAAGGAATTAACGTTAGGTGCAAAAAGAGGTAAAAAAGCTTTTGAATATTTTTGTAATCCACCCATATAATTATCAAACTGTTTTGTAGTTTTAAGATTTTTATCCACAAATATTGGTTTACCTTTTTTTAAAATTGATTGATGTATATGCATCGAGTTCCCTGGAGTATCTTCCATCGGTTTAGCCATAAAAGTTGCATACAAATTATGCTTCAATGCAGTTTGTCTAAGAGTTCTTTTAAATAAAAAAACTTGATCGGCCAAGTCAAGGGGGTTACCATGCTTGAAGTTAATTTCCATTTGTGCTGGTCCATCCTCATGATTAATATTCTCTACGTCTAATTCTTGAGTCTCACAGTAGTCATACAAATCCTCAAAAATATGATCAAATTCATTAACAGCGTCAATACCGTAAGACTGATTTCCTTTTTCAATTCTTCCAGATTGCCCACTTGGTGTCTCTAAAGGATTGTCTGGATCATTGTTTTTCTTAACTAAATAGAATTCAATTTCTGGAGCAACTACTGGTTCAAGTCCTATTTTTTCATAAAGACCAATTACCTTTTTTAAAATACCTCTAGAGTGGACCTCTATAACATTATCATTGTTATCAACAGCATCACAAATAACCTGTGCGGTTGGTTCTTCATACCATGGAACAGTTCTCAGAGTATTAAAATCAGGCTTTAATATAAAATCACCATCTGTAGGATTTAAAATCTGATCATCTATTGAATAAGTCACATCTCTAGATACTGCTAATTTGAATAGGGCTAAAGGTAATCTTAATCCACCTGACTCAATAGAGCTTAAAAATTTTTTTGTTGGTAGTATTTTTCCCCTTGGTATACCTGAATTATCAGGAATCATACATTCTACCTCTGTTATTTTATTTTTCTTTAACCAATCGACATAATCATTCATAGCTATAACTAACCTTTAAAATTTGATATTTATGTATCTGATGGATTACTCAGATAATTATTACGTAAGAACAAAAGCATTCAACATTAATACTAGCAAATTAAATGAGAGCTTACAATGTGATGTTTGTATAATTGGTGCAGGTTTATCAGGAATTTCATCAGCATTATATTTATCTAAATTAAATCCAGATTTAAACATAGTCATATTGGAGAAAAATAAAGTTGGTTGGGGCGCATCTGGAAGAAATGGTGGGCAATTATTACATGGTTTTTCCTCAGAGAATTACTCTAGCCAAAAACACACTCAAGAGGAAATTAAGATATTATGGCAATTCACATTAGACGCTGTTAGAGAAGTAAAAAAAAATATCAAAGACTTAAATATACAATGTGACTTAATCGAGGGTTATGTTTTAGCCGCAGTAAGTAAATCCCATGATGAGGAGTTAAAAAAATACGTAGACAGGCTTCAAACAAAATTTGATTATGAATCAGTGACGTATCTACCAAAAAATAGAATGGACCAGTATTTTGATAGCCCTTATTACAAATCTGCAATGTATGACTCAGAGTGTGGTCAAATTCATCCACTTAATTATTGTCTAGGATTAGCAAGAGAATTATTAAAAAATCAAAATTGTAAAATATTTGAAGATACAGGAGTGATATCATATGAATCTCAAAAAAAAGTAACAATAAAAACTGAAAAAAATTTAACTGTTAAATCTGATAAATTAATTATCTGCTGTAATGCATATATTGATAATTTGAATAAAAGTTTAAGAAAAAAAATAATGCCTGTTAAAACTTATGTATCAGCATTTACTGAAATTCCAAATACAGAATTGAGTAAATATTTTCGAAAACCTATCACAGTGGGAGATATGTTATTTGTACTAAATTATTTTAGACTGGATTCTAATAATAATTTAATTTTTGGTGGAGGTGTAAGTTACTCTAATATAGATCCGATAAATTTGGAATTATCCTTAAAAAAAAGTATAAAAAAGATACTTCCTGGTTTAGAAAAGTTCAAAGCTTGGTGTACTTGGAGTGGGCACGTTGCCATAACTGTAAACAGATTCCCTCATATCGGTAGTATTGATAATAATATTTTTTTTGCACAAGGATATTCAGGACATGGTTTAGCAATAACAACTATGGTTGGAAAAATGCTTGCTGAAACAATAACAAATCAGAACAATAATTTGACCCTATTTGAAAAGTTTAGTCATAAAAACTTTCCTGGTTTTGGCGTAATTGATAAGCCATTATTAGTTTTAGCAATGAGTTATTTTAAATTAAAAGATCAATTAAGCCTGAAATAACTTATTTTTGCCTAATCTAGAGCTAGGATCTAAGTGTTTTTTTAATTTTTTAATAAAAAGGTAATTTTCACTAGGTTTATATTTTTTTAATAGATAATTTTTTTTCAAACCAAGACCGTGTTCTGCTGCCACACTACCTTCGCTTTGAATAGTCAAATCATAAATAAATTTTGAGAGGTAAGCACAATTCTTTTTTGAATTTGGATGTACTTTAAAATTGCAATGCAAATTACCATCTCCCAAATGCCCAAAAAAATAAGGAGTAAAGATTTTATTATCCTTTACAAATGTATTTACCTTCTTAAT
>CACBZW010000003.1 GCA_902543855.1 uncultured Alphaproteobacteria bacterium
TTAGTTTAAAGCCCTAACTGCCTTTTGAGCTGCATCTTCTAAATTATCTGCCGAAATAATTGAGAGCCCAGATTTGTTTAAAATTTCTTTCCCTAAGTCAACATTGGTTCCTTCTAATCTTACTACCAATGGAACTTGAATAGATAGCTCTTTAGCTGCAGCTACCACACCCTCAGCGATAATGTCACATTTCATAATGCCACCAAAAATATTTACCAAAATAGCTTTTACATTTGGATCTTGCAGAATTATAGAAAAAGCTTTAGCTACTCTCTCTTTTGTCGCTCCTCCTCCTACATCTAGAAAATTTGCAGGACTGCCACCATGTAATTTTATTATATCCATTGTACCCATTGCAAGACCAGCTCCATTTACCATGCATCCAATTTGACCATCTAATTTGACGTAGTTAAGCTCATGTTTTGAAGCCTCAATCTCTGCTGGGTCCTCTTCAGTTTCATCTCTCATTGAAGCTACATCTTTATGTTTATAAAGGGCATTGTCATCTATCGATACCTTCGCATCTAAAGCCAAAAAATTACCCTCACCAGTCAATACAAAAGGATTAACTTCTACTAGAGAGGCATCTGAAGACAAAAAACTATTGTAAATTTTTTGAATTTGATCACAAAAATCATTTGATAGGTTTTGATCTATCTTTAGACCTTCAGTTAATTTATTTAAACTATTTTGGTCAATAATACTGTCCCCAGGGACATTAACAGTAATAATTTTTTCAGGTTGCTTTTCTGCTACCTCCTCGATTTCCATACCACCCTCAGTAGAGGCTATAATTGAAATTGAAGATGTCGCTCTATCAACGAGCATACTTAGATAGTACTCTTTTTTGATATCACACCCTTCCTCAATATAAAGTCTATTTACCTGTTTTCCACTTGGACCAGTTTGTTTTGTAACTAAAGTTTTACCAAACATTTTTTTTGCGTTTTCTTTGGCTTCATCTTTTGAGAAGCAAACTCTCACACCACCTTTGTCATCACCACTATCTGTAAATTTTCCCGCGCCTCTTCCACCTGCATGAATTTGAGACTTCACGACCATAACGGGTGTTTTGATAGAGTCTACAGCAGTTTCTATATCGCTATCATCTAATACTGGGTAGCCATTTAAAACTCTAACGTTATTATTTTTTAATAATATTTTCGCTTGGTATTCGTGCAGATTCATTTTTTTTCTCCTTTTATGCTTAAAACTATTTTTCCTATATGGTCAGATTTTTCCATAACCTCATGTGCTTTATTTGCATCACTCATATTAAAAGTTTCAAAAATTGTTGGTTTATATTTATCATTCTCTATCAAAGGCCATATTTCTTTGACAACCTGATCAACAATATTTCCCTTTTCAGATGGAGATCTTGATCTTAATGTTGATCCAGATATTTTTAATTGTTTATTCATTATATGTAAAAGATTAGTTTCTGCTTTAATCCCACCGAGAGCAGCAATATAAGTAAGTCTTCCTTTAAAGTTTAATATTTTTAAATTTTTTTTTAAATAATCTCCTCCAACCATATCTAATATTACATCAACCTTTAATTTTTTCTCATTAAAATATTCCTCAAAATCTGTATCTTTGTAGTTAATAGCATCAGTGGCTCCTAATTCGATACAACTCTTACATTTCCCACTCGTACCAGCGGTTACAAAAATATTTTTTGTATAATTTTTAAGAATTGAAATAGCAGTTGTGCCGATACCACTACTTCCACCATGTATCAAAATCGCCTCATCTCTTTGAAATTTAGATACATTGAAAATATTCTCAAAAACAGTGAGTGTGGTTTCTGGTAAGCAGCCAGCTTCATGTAAATTTAAATTTTTTGGTAATGACATTACTTGTTTTTCATTGACATTTACGTACTCCGCATATCCACCACCTCCAAGAATTGCACAAACTTGGTCTCCTAAACTAAAGTTTTTTACTGACTTTCCTAATTTGGTAACTATTCCCGAACACTCTAATCCAATAATTTCACTCTCACCTGAGGGTGGTGGATAATGTCCGTTTTTTTGGAGAATATCTGCTCTATTTATTCCAGCGAAATGAATTTCAATTTGGATTTGTTCATCAAGAGGGTCAGCGATCTCTTTTTCGTCTAAAAACAAACTTCCATATTTATAATTTATAAACTTCAATTTAACTGCCTGTGGTATTTTGTATACATTATACAATTAAATAACACAATCACTGTTGTAAATGTCAAGAAAATCAATGCTAAAACATGGTTTTTTCTAATTTTAAATAAATGCTAATTAAGAATATATTTTTAATATTCTCTTAAATAGTTTATTGTACTGCTTAACCTATAGGAGGAAACAATATGTCAATAATCAAAAAATTAGCATTAGTTATTGTTTCACTTTCACTTGTCGCTGTTAGTTCAGTGTCTTCTGCGAAGCCTTTTAGTCCAAAGAAGCCAGTTGAACTTATTATCCCAGCTGGTCAAGGTGGTGGAGCTGACGAAATTGCTAGATTAGTTCAAGGTGTTATTGAAAAGAATGACTATGCGTCTAAGCCTGTGATTCCAATTAACAAAGCTGGTGGATCAGGTGGTGAGGCTATGACTTATGTTAAGAAAAAAGCTGGTGATGAGCACACACTTATCATCACTCTTAACAACGTTCTTACAACACCGGTTAACCAACCAGAATTAGGTATCGACTTCTTCAATGATTTCACACCTTTAGCAAGACTTATCACTGATACATTCTTAGTTTGGATTGCAACAGAGGGTAAGAACACTGCTGGTGTTGAAACTTTTGATGATTTCATCGACCTCGCAAGAGGAAATGGTCTAGTGATGGGTGGTACAGGAAGTATGTCTGAGGACGAATTACTTCTTGGTATGATGAGAGGTCAATTTGGATTTGATGCTAAGTATGTTCCATACAGCGGCGGTGGTGCTGTTGCAAAGGGACTTGTTGGTGGCGAGTCTGACTTCACATTAAACAACCCTTCAGAGCAAATGGGTTTCTATCAATCAGGTGACTCAAAAGCATTAGTTATGATGACTCCTGAGAGAAATCCTGCATTCCCTGAAGTACCATCTTCATATGAATTAGGTTATCCTGATCTTGAGTACTACATGATGAGAGCATTTATGGCTCCAGCTGGTATTGATGCAGAGGTAGAGAAGTACTACACAGGACTTCTTCACACTGTTTATCATGATAACGAGTTCCAAACTTTCAACATCGACGACGGAAAGTTAATGAGCTGGTTAGAGGGTTTTGGTCTTAAAGATTTCTTAGCAATCGAATATGCTAAGCACGGTGAGATCATTAAAAACTTTAACTAATACTTAAATTAAGAGTGATATGAGCATAACAAACAAAATAACTGTCAAAAGAGCAGAAATTGCAGTGGCGGTTATTTTAGCGTTATGCTCAATCGCTCTGATGATTAAAAGTGCTGAGAATAGAATTACATGGAACGCGGAAGAAAACATGGGTGCGGGATTTCTTCCTTTTTACCTTTCTCTTGGCATGTTTATTTGTACCGTCCTTACCATAATAAAATTTGTTCTAAAAAGGTCACCACAATCTAAAGATGACTCTCCTTTTATTGATGCTGAAGCATTCAAATATATTGCAGTAACAATTATTTCATTAGTTATTTTAGTTTTAGCAATAGGCTACTTGGGAATTTACTTTTCACTTATCTTTTTTTTAGCTTTTTATCTTAGATATTTTAGTTCTAAAAGTGTCCTATTTATATCTGTATTTTCTTTAATCACACCAGTTTTAACCTTTTTATTTTTTGAATGGCTTTTAAAAATACCTTTACCTCAAGGTATTTCAGAGCCCTTATTTTATCCAGTATACGATTTTATGTATTCATAATGAGATTGGTAAAGTAAAGACATAAAAAATGGATGTATTTATACTTCTTTTAGAGGGAATTTTTGTATCCTTTCAACCCTTAAACCTTGGTCTTTTAATATTCGGCTGTCTAATTGGTTTATTCGTGGGTGCAATGCCTGGTCTTGGTTCAGTTAATGGTGTTGCTATACTTATTCCAATTACATTTATTATACCACCCACTGCAGCAATAATATTTTTAGCAGCTGTCTATTACGGTGCTATGTATGGAGGTGCCATAAGTTCAGTTATGCTAGGTATACCTGGAGCTTCAACTGCTGTAGCTACAGTTTTTGATGGAAGACCCTTAGCTGTTAAAGGAGAAGCTATGACAGCTTTAACTGCAGCAGCAGTCGGCTCTTTCGTTGGTGGTACTGTATCTGTAATTTTATTTACTTTATTTGCACCACCTCTGGCTGAGGTAGCACTAAGATTTAATGCGCCTGAAACCTTTGCATTAATGGTAATGGCATTTGCGACATTTGTAGGCTTAGGTGGAGATGACGTTCCAAAAACTATTTTTTCTATATTAATTGGATTAGCTTTATCAACTATAGGCTTAGATCTAATTACAGGAAAGCCAAGATTAATTTTCTTTAATATCCCTGGATTTCTTCATGGAATTAATTTCCTTGTACTTGCTATCGGAATTTACGGAATTGGCGAAATGCTTTGGACCCTTGAAGAAACAAAAGGTAAAGTTCAAATGTCAAAATTATCAGTCAACATGAAGGAAGTTGGAAGAGCATTTGGCGCTCTTAAAAAAACTATAATGGCAATGAACATTGGTTCTTTTCTAGGTTTCTTTGTAGGAATTCTCCCTGCGGCAGGTGCCACACCGGCATCACTTATGTCATATGGAATTACAAAACAATTATCAAAAAATTCAAAAGAATTTGGCTCAGGTGTCCCTGCTGGAGTTGTTGCTCCAGAATGTGCAAATAATTCTGCTAGCACTGGAAGCATGCTCCCTATGTTAACATTAGGTATTCCAGGGTCACCTACAACTGCTATTTTACTTGGGGGGATGATTTTATGGGGACTTACACCAGGTCCTCTTTTATTTACTCAAGAGCCCGAGTTTGTTTGGGGCTTAATTGGTAGTCTTTACATTGCTAACTTCTTTACACTGGTTTTAAATATTGCGTTAATTCCAGCTTTTTTAATGGTATTAAGGATACCATTTGCCATCTTGGCCCCAGTTATTTTTGTTCTTTGTGTAACAGGCGGTTATGCACCTACACAAAGTCTTCACGACGTATGGTTAATGTTGCTATTCGGTTTTGCAGGATACATTTTGAGAAAATTAGATTACCCTGTGGCACCAGCTGTTTTATCTATTGTTCTTGGTCCATTAGCTGAAAAAGCCTTAAGACAGTCTCTAATTTTATCTGATGGTAGTATGGGAATATTTTTTGATATGTCAGAAAAACCTATTGCTGCAATCATAATGTATATTGCAATTGTACTTTTAATTATGCCAGCATTTGGCCCTCTCTATAGAAAATTTTTTAAAAAAGCACAGACAACTTAAATGATCCAAAAAATAGGACCGGTAAACCTAAAAGGTAAGGTATACGATTCACTAAAAAAATATATTTTGTCACTTAATATATATTTAAAACAAAGTGATTTTCATCTAGATGAAAGACAATTGTCTGAAAAGCTAGGAGTTAGTCGGACACCTATTCGAGAAGCTGTAGCTAAATTAGAGCAAGAGGGAATTGTTAAAACAGTCCCAAGAAGAGGCGTATTTGTGCACAGAAAATCAAAAAAAGAATTGATTGATATTGTAACTGTATGGGCAGGTCTAGAGGGTTATGCAGCTCATTTAATTATTGCTAATTCCACCAAAGATGAGATTGAAAGTTTAAATAAGTATTGTCATTACTCAAAAGAGAACGTTTTGTCTGAACTTGATAACTACTCAAATGATAATATTAAATTTCATAATCAAATTATGAAATTAACTAAAGTAAAATTAATGGGAGAAATTTTAGAGTCACAGTTAATTCATTTACAATACTTGAGGAAAAAATTTGTAATAGAGTCTCATAGAGCTGTGAAATCAATTGATGAACATAATGACATTGTTAGATCTCTTGTCGCAGGTCAGGGATCAAAAGCAGAAAAACTTCTTAAAAATCACGCACTTACTTTAGTTGATAAGATACAAGAAAGCATTAATTCTTAAGGCAAAATTCTTTGCAAGACCTCTAAATCTGGTATACATTATACCACCAGGGAGAGGTTAAAAATGTCTACAGGATCTAATGAACAAATGATAACTGGCGGGGAGCTGGTTGCTAAAGCTCTTAAAGCAGAGGGAGTTGAGGTTATTTACACTTTATGTGGGGGACACATTATTGATATTTACAATGGATGTCTAAACGAAGGAATTAAAATTATTGACGTACGTCATGAAGAAGTTGCCTCTCATGCAGCTGATGGTTATGCAAGAATGACAGGTAAACCTGGGTGTGCAGTTGTTACTGCTGGACCAGGCACGACACATGCATTAACAGGAGTAGCAAATGCTTTTAGAGCTGAAATCCCAATGCTTTTAATAGGAGGACAAAGTTCACTCACACAACATAAAATGGGATCTTTACAAGATTTACCTCACGTAGACATGATGCAACCAATTACAAAATTTGCAGCAACTGTAATGTCAACCGAGAGATGTGCAGACATGGTATCAATGGCTTTTAGGGAAACTAGAAATGGATCTTTTGGTCCATCATTTTTAGAAATTCCAAGAGACATACTTGACTCTTCAATTCCAATGAGCAAAGCCGTCTTACCAGAAGCTGGTAAATATAGTGCTTCATCAAAAACATTAGCAGACCCAGTAGATGTACAAAAAGCTGCAGACATAATTTCAAATGCAGAGAGACCATGCATACTTTTAGGTCAACAGGTTTGGACTTGCCAATCTACGAAAGATGCAATCGACTTTGTTAAAAATATGAATATCCCTGCTTATTTAAATGGTGCAGCAAGAGGTTCAATGCCTCCTGGAGACCCACATCACTTTCACAGAACAAGAAGAAATGCCTTTACCAAGTCAGATTGTATCATAATTGTTGGAACACCTTTTGATTTTAGAATGGGTTACGGTAAAAGATTAAATCCTAACGCAACTGTTATTCAAATTGATATGGACTATAGAACTGTTGGAAAAAATAGAGATATATCACTTGGTTTAGTTGGACATATAGGAACAACTCTAAAGGCTATCTCTGAAGCAGGAACAAAAAAAGATCGATCAGATTGGTTTAATGAACTTCGATCTGGAGAAGAGGCAGCTTTAGAAAAATTGATGCCTACATTTACAACAGATAAATCTCCTATTAGTCCTTATAGAGTAGCTTGGGAACTCAACCAGTTTTTAAATGAAGATACTATATACATAGGTGATGGAGGAGACGTTGTAACCATAAGTGCTCAAGCAGTTCAACCTAGAATGCCTGGTGCTTGGATGGACCCAGGGCCCCTTGGAACTTTAGGTGTCGGAGTACCATACGCGCTTGCAGCCAAATTAGCTGCACCTGAAAAAGAAATTCTTTTATATTGTGGTGATGGTGCTTTTTCGATGACCGGAATGGACTTCGAGGCTTTTGTCAGACACAAAGCACCTGTTTTAACAGTTATTGGTAATAACTCTGCTCAAAACCAGATCAGATTTGGTCAAATTATGAAGTATGGTGAAGATAAAGGAAATGTTGGAAACATCTTGGGTGATGTTAACTTTGATGAGTTTGCAAAAATCTTTGGTGGTCATGGCGAAGCTGTTAGAGAAGCAAAAGAAATCCAACCTGCCCTTCAAAGAGCTAGAGAAGCCGTAAAGTCAGGTATACCTGCAATCGTAAATATTTGGGTGGATAAAGAAGAATTTGCTCCTGGTACAAAAAACCAGACTATGTACAAATAAACTTTAGGAGGAAACTATGGAAGCTTTAAAAGGTGTCAAAATATTAGACATGACACACGTCCAGTCCGGACCAACTTGCACACAATTACTAGCTTGGTTTGGTGCAGATGTCGTAAAAGTTGAAAGACCAGGAGTGGGTGATGCTACAAGAGGTCAGCTAAGAGACGTTCCTGATGCAGACAGTTTGTACTTTACAATGCTAAACTCAAATAAAAGAAGCATAACATTAAACCCAAAGAAACCAGAGGGTTCAAAAATATTTACTAAGTTAATCCAAGAGTGTGATGTCATGGTAGAAAATTTTGCTCCTGGTGCTTTAGATAGAATGGGCTTTTCATGGGAAAAAATACAAGAAATAAATCCAAGAATGATTTATGCGTCTGTTAAAGGTTTTGGTCCTGGCAAATATGAAGATTGTAAAGTTTATGAGAATGTTGCTCAGTGCGCAGGTGGATCTGCTTCAACTACAGGTATGCTTGGAGAAGTTCCTTTAGTCACCGGTGCACAAATAGGAGATAGTGGAACAGGACTACACTTAGCATTGGGTATAGTTACTGCTTTATTCCATAGAGAAAAGTCAGGAAAGGGACAAAGAGTATCTGCCGCAATGCAAGATGGAGTTTTAAATCTTTGCAGAGTTAAACTTCGTGACCAACAAAGACTTTCAAGAGGGCCTTTAAAAGAATACTCTCAATTTGGAGAAGACATTCCTTTTGGTGACTCTACGCCTCGCGCAGGTAACGACTCAGGTGGTGGTCAGCCAGGAAGAATTCTAAAATGTAAAGGTTGGGAAAAGGATCCTAATGCATATACATATTTTATTACCCAGGCGGCTGTTTGGGAAAAAGTATGTGATGTTATTGGTAAACCCGAATGGAAAGAGGATGAAAATTACTCAACTCCTGCTAAAAGACTACCAAGGTTAAACGAAATATTTGATACAATTGAGTCATGGACAATGACTAAGACTAAATTTGAGGTTATGGATATATGTAACCCTTTAGATATACCAGTTGGTCCAATATTATCTCTAAAAGAATTAGCTGAAGATCAAGGCCTGAGAGACACTAATACTATAGTCGAAGTCGATCACCCTGAACGAGGGAAATATTTGACTGTTGGTAATCCAATTAAGTTATCTGACTCCCCAGCAAAAGTTGAAAGATCTCCACTTCTCGGAGAGCATACTGATGAGATATTAAAAGAATTTTGTCAGATGAGTGACGATGAAATTAAAGCTGTAAGAGAGGCCGGAGCAGTATAAGATATATTTTAATTTAAGGAGCAATAATGAAAATAATTTTAATGGGGCAACAGGCATTTGGAAAAAGTGCTTTAGAAAAATTCCATACAGAAACAGACCATGAAGTAGTAGCGGTATATTGTGCACCTGACAAAGAGGGTAAACCAGTCGATCCTGTTAAAGAATACGCTCAAAGTGTTAGTTTGCCTGTTTACCAACCCTCAAATTTTAAAGACCAAGAGGTACTAGACCAAATTAAGTCTCATGGTGCGGACTTATGTGTCATGGCTTATGTAATAATTTTTGTGCCTGAAGGAGCGAGAGATATTCCTACTCATGGATCTATTTGTTTTCACCCCTCACTACTTCCACTCCATAGAGGACCAAGTTCAATAAACTGGCCTATAATTGGTGGCTCCACAAAAACAGGTCTTTCAATTTTTTATCCAAATGATGGGCTAGATGAGGGTGAAATATTACTTCAAAAAGAAGTTGATATTGGTCCTGATGATACTTTAGGAGATGTTTACTTTAAAAAGATATTTCCATTAGGTCTTGAAGCTTGTGTTGAAGCTGCAAATTTAATTGAGTCTGGTAATGCACCAAAGACACCTCAAGATGACTCTAAAGCAACATATGAGTCTTGGTGTAAAAAAAGTGATGCAAGAATTGATTGGAAAAAACCCGGAAACGAAATTTATAATTTAATAAGGGGTTGCAACCCTCAGCCTGGTGCATGGGCTGAATTCATGGGTGATGAGTATGTCTTTTATGACACTAAGTTTATTGACGAGCAAAGTGCTGAGCATTTTCCAGGTCAAATCATATCAATTAATGCTGAAAACGTCAGAATCGCAGTTAAAGGTGGATTTATTGAGGTATCAAGATTTAAATCAGACCAAGGTAAATTATTTGTTAAAGACATGAATACTGCAGTATTTACAGAGGGTGATTTATTCTCATAATAGCTTTTAGTGGCTAAACTTAATAAAGATTCACTTAAGACCTTATCATATATAACTTATTTCATAATACTTTTTGTATTCTGGTTTATTTTATCTGGTTACCTTAAATCGCTTTTACTTTTTTTTGGACTAGTCAGTGTTCTTTTTGTTTTTTGGATGTCTTATAGAGCTAAAGCTCTCGAGGAAGACTCTCTTCCTTTAAAAATTATTCTTAGATTACCATTTTATTGGATTTGGTTATTTAAAGAAATTTTTAAATCTGGAATTACGACAACAGCTTTAATATGGAATGGTAAATACTCTCCACAACTAATAAGTGTTAAAGCATCTCAGAAGAATAGAACAGGTATTGCAAACTATGCAAACGCTATAACTCTTACTCCGGGTACAGTAACAATAGAAGTAGATAAAAAAACATTTCTAGTTCACGCATTAAGTAAGAAGCTATCAGAAGACTTGCAAACAGATGATATGAACAAAGTAATTACGGATTTAGATAAATGATTTTTTTTGCAACTTTAATTGTTCTGGGCGTCTCTGTAGCATTATGTTTAGTTCGAGCAATCAAAGGACCAACTCCTTTTGATAGGATATTATCTATATCAAGCATTGGAACTATTATAGCCATAGGTATCAGTGTTCATGGTTTTGCATTTGATAGACCTGATTTTGTCGATATTTCTTTGATGTATATACTTTTGAATTTTTTAGGCACCATTGCAATACTTAGGTATTACAAAATAAAAAGAAAAAAAAGTAATGTCGTATAATTATATCGAGTTAATTTCTTTAGTCTTATTAGCTATTGGCTGCTTCTTCATTTTATCTGGAAGTCTAGGCCTTATAAAGTTACCCGATGTATTTAGTCGAATTCATGCTGCTGGTTTAATTGATACTCTAGGATCAGGTTTTATAGTCTTAGCTTTGATAGTTTATTCTGGTTTTAGTTTATTAAGTCTTAAACTTTTATTAATACCGTTATTTTTAATTTTTACTAGCCCTGTAACAGGCCATGCAATAGCTCTATTTGCACATGAGTCGGGGTATAAGCCAAAGGGAAAAAATAAAAAATGAACTTTTTATTAATTAATTTTTTCTTAATTTCGCTTCTATTGGTAACAACCTTTTTTATTTTTAAAACCACGTCATTAATAAGTATTGTTGCACTCACAGGCGCTTTTACTTTGTTATGCTCAGCTATATATGTGAATTTAGATGCGGTTGATGTAGCATTTACTGAAGCTGCAGTTGGTTCTGGTATATCAACAATTTTAATGGTAATGGCTGCTGCGAAATTACCAGAAGGAAAAAAAAATAAATTAATAAACTTATTTCCAAGCATTATTCTTGCAGTAGCGATATCACTTATATTGATTATTATAATTGCAAACCTCCCTTTATTAGGAGATCCTAATGCACCAATACATCTTCATGTAGTTCCAGAGTACTTAAAGGAAAGTAAAGATTTTTTTCATATACCTAATGTTGTTACTAATATTTTAGCAAGTTATAGAGGTTTTGATACTTTGGGAGAAACAATAGTAATATTTACCGCAGGCTTAGGTGTCATTGCTTTATTAACTAGCAACACTCTTAATCGTAAAACTAATTTTAAAAAAAATAAAAAAAATGAGAGATAAAATTTCATCTAGTCCAGTATTAAGCGTTGTTAGCAAAATTCTTTTTGCACCGATTATTATATTTGGGCTTTACGTTCAATTTCATGGTGACTATGGACCAGGCGGTGGATTTCAGGCTGGGGTAATAGTAGCGGCAGCATTTATATTGTATTCAATGATATTTGGGCTTTCAAAAGGAGAAACTTTAGTTCCAATAATGATCAATCGATATTTAATGTGCATAGGTGTTTTGTTATATGCAGGTGTTGGAATAGTTTCAATATTTCTTGATGGGATGTATTTAGATTACAATGTTTTGTCATCAAACCCATCAACTGGTCAACATATTGGTATTATATTAGTTGAGCTAGGAGTAGGCATTACAGTTGCAACTGTAATGATTGCTTTGTATCACTCTTTTGCTTCCTTTGGGGAAATTAATGAGTAATTTTATTTATTTTTGGAATCATTTTGCCTTTATTTTACTTATGGTTGGTGGATTATTTATAATCATCACAAGTCAAAACTATTTAAAAAAAGTAGTTGGCTTAGCAATTTTTCAAACTGCAGTTTTTGTATTTTTTGTATCACTTGCAAAAGTTTTAGATGGAACCGCCCCTATATTAACAAAAATGGCAAATGCCTATTCAAATCCATTGCCACACGTCTTAATACTGACCGCTATCGTCGTTGGAGTGGCTACTTCTGCGCTTGGATTAGCTTTAGTATTACAAATTTACAAGAACTACGAAACAATTGAAGAAAAAGAAATAGAGTCTTTGGAGCTAAAGTCAGATAAATAAATGTTTGATATATTTTTAGACGATGCTCCTGCATTGGTAGTAGTTTTACCTCTACTTATTTCTGCAATTATTGCATTTATGCCATCAAAAATATGGCCTTGGATAATTTCAATCATCACTTTGTTCTTACATTTATTTTTATCTTTACATCTTCTTAAAGAAATTTCTGTTTCTGGTTTAATTATATATGAGTTTGGAAATTGGGAACCACCATGGGGTATTTCTTTTAAAATAGATGGGGTGAATATTGGACTTCAATTGTTATTTTCAATTTTTGTTTTGGTATCAACATTTTACTCAAGAAAAATCTTCTTGAATGAAATTGATTATAGGGACTCTGGAAAGGCCTACTCTTTGTGGTTATTGGCAGTTGGAAGCCTGAACGGGATAATTTTAACTAATGATATTTTCAATTTATTTGTCTTTTTAGAAATATCTGCATTAGCCTCTATTTCTTTAATTGCCTTAGGTGCAGGACAAAATAGAAAAGCATTACTTGCAGCTTTTAATTATCTAATTATCGGGGCGATCGGGGCTACGTTTTATGTAATTGGGGTTGGCTTTGCCTACGCTATGACAGGTACGTTGAACATGAATGATCTTGTAATTCAACTGGCCCAATATTCCGATGGCCAGTTAGCCATCTTCGCAGGTATGTCATTCATGCTTATAGGTCTTATGGTAAAGGCTGCAATTTTTCCTGTCCATATTTGGTTACCACCTGCATATAGTTATGCTCCATCAGCTGTCTCAACACTTTTGGCTGCTTTAGCAACAAAAACAATTCTTTATTTTTTTGTGAGACTTTTGTACGAAGTATTCATAATTTATCCGAGCTATTTAAGTTTGTTTTTAGATTTTGTTTTATATCCTCTATCTTTACTCGCTATATTCATTGGGACTGTAATAGCCATCTATCAAGATGATATCAAAAAACTTTTGGCATTTTCCTCAATTGCGCAAATTGGTTACATCACACTGGCTTTTAGCCTTAAAGACCACAGTGGAGTGGCTTCGGGCTTTGTGCATATATTAAATCATGCTTTGATCAAAGGAGGATTATTTATGGCTGTTGGTTACTTCGCTATTCTTTATAAGGATCGAGTAACCCTAAACAGTTTAAAAGGTTTTGGCTATAAATACCCCATAACTTCATTTGCTTTATTAATTTGTGGATTATCTTTAATTGGATTACCTCTAACAAATGGCTTCATTTCAAAATTATATTTATTTCAAGCTCTTTATACAAACCAGATGTATTTTTCAATCGCTTTAGTTGCGGTAAGCTCCGCATTAGCTGTTGTATATTTCTGGAAAATAGTGGAACAGATGTGGTTTTCAGAAATTAAATTTAAATCTGAAAAAGAAGATGCTTATATTTATTTACCAATATGGATAGTTACAATTTCAATCATTGTTTTTGGGATATATTCAACACCAATAATTGAATTTTCTAACTTGTCCGCAGACTATTTAATATCAGGTTATCAAAATTGAGTAATTCGTTTTTAATTATACTGGGTATTATCACCCCACTTTTTGCAGCATTATTTTCTTATGTCTGTAGATATAATAATAACTTAAGAGACTCTTTTGGTATAATTGGAGGTCTCATAACCTTTGTAATCAGTTTAAAAATTTTTCATGGAATACAAAATAATGAGGTATATCAAATAACTTTTTTTACACTTTTTGATGGGGTAGATTTTGCTTTTAAAGTATCAGCTCTTGGATCTATTTTTAGTTTAGTGGCATCTTCATTATGGATACTGGCATCTATCTACACTATTGGTTATATGAGGGGTGCTGGTGAAAAAAATCAAACAAGATTTGTAATTTTTTATTCAATCGCAATCCATGCTGCATTGGCAATAGCTTGGTCTGGAAATCTTCTAGTCTTATTTATTTTTTATGAAATATTAACTTTTTCAACTTTCCCTTTGGTTGGACATAAGCAAAACGCTGAGTCGCAATCTGCAGGAAGGCTCTATTTGTCGATTTTAGTGGGTACCTCTTTAATATTTTTCTTACCAGCTATATTTTGGATTTGGCTTAAAACAGGGACTTTAGATTTTCAAGATGGGGGAATACTTATGAATAAATTCCCAGCAGAGTACCTATCTTTTCTAATAGCTATGCTTGTGTTTGGTATAGGTAAAGCAGCAATTATGCCTATTCATCGTTGGTTGCCTGCTGCAATGGTGGCGCCAACTCCAGTTTCTGCATTACTCCACGCCGTTGCTGTAGTAAAAGCTGGTGTATTTAGCTTTCTCGTGGTCGTTGTTTATATTGTTGGTCCAGACTTTTTACTTCAAACAAAAAGCTCTGACTGGTTAGTCTGGTTAGCATGTTTCACTATAATGGCTTCTAGTATCATAGCGATAACAAAAGATGACTTAAAAGCGAGATTAGCTTATTCTACTATAAGTCAACTTTCCTATATTATTTTGGGAGCAGCTTTGGCTTCATCTTTAGCTCTAAAAGGGGCATCTTTTCATATTATAACTCATGCTTTAGGTAAGATAACTCTATTCTTTTGTGCAGGTGCTATTTATGTAACTGCCCATATTAAAAAGGTAAGTGACCTAAAAGGTATGGGCTACAAATTACCATTAATATTTTTTGCTTACACTTTAGGGGCTCTTTCTATCATTGGGGTTCCTCCCTTTATTGGTTCTTGGAGTAAATTTTATTTAATCATGGGCTCTATTGAGAGAGAATTTATAATCGTTGCAATAATCTTAGGTATTTCCTCATTGCTAAATATTTATTATCTATTACAGCCTGTAGTAATAGGCTTCACCCAAAACTCTAAGAAAGAAATAAAATTAATTAAAGCCCCTTTAACTGTTTGGCCACCATTAATTACAGGTTTAGGCTGTTTAGTTTTCTTTTTTTATGCAAACTATTTTTTGAATAATATTAGTGGAGTAATAGTGAATTAAATGAAAAAAAATGATTTAAAGAGTATGGGTAAAAGCTTTACAAAGTACATACTTATAATCGGAGCACTTTTAATTCTTTTAGACTTTACGTTTCACAGACATGAATACTTTTCCTTTGCCGAGATATATGGCTTCCCAGCATTTTTCGGTTTTGTAAGTTTTGTTTTTATAGTCATGTTAGGAAAGTGGCTGAGGAAATTCTTAATGAGGAAGGAGGATTATTATGATCAGTAATTTTATTCCCGGTTTAATTATGATAATTACTTCATTCTTATTGCCAACCATTCCTCAATATTTTAGACATCCTGCGATGTTATTATCGGTGGGTTTATCAGCTTTATCTTTATTTAATGGTTATGGAACTTTTTTAGAGTGGGACATACTTGGTTTAAATTTAATATTATATCAATCAGATAGTTTAACTCTTCCATTTGCTATTATTTTTCATATTGCAGCTATACTTGTAATAATTTTTAGCTGGCACAGTAAAAATTTAATGGAGCACATGGCGACACTAGCTTATGCAGGCTCTGCTATTGGTGCTCTCCACGCAGGAGATTTTTTTAGTTTATTTATTTGGTGGGAAGCAACAGCTCTTACTTCAGTCTTTATAGTTTTTGCTGGAAATACAAATGCAGCAAAAGATGCAGCTATGAGATATTTGATCATTCAAGTTTCTTCAGGTGTATTACTTTTAATTGGCGCATGTTTAATGCTATATCAAACAGGAAACCATAATTTAGCTGTTCTAGATTTAAAAACAAATTTTGGAATTTTTATATTTATTGCTTTTGGAATTAAGGCTGCATTTCCTCTTTTAAATGGTTGGCTACAAGACTCTTACCCTGAGTCTTCGGTTACTGGCACAGTGGCACTTTCTGCTTTTACAACAAAATTGGCAATTTATGCTTTAGCTAGAACTTTTCCAGGCACTGACTCACTGATTTGGATAGGTGCAATAATGACAGCTTTTCCTGTATTTTTTGCAGTCATAGAAAATGATTTAAGAAGAGTTTTGTCATTTAGTCTTAATAACCAATTAGGCTTTATGGTTGTTGGTATTGGTATTGGGACAGAACTTTCTCTTAATGGAACGGTAGCGCATGCGTTCGTTCATATAATTTATAAAGCTCTTTTGTTTATGAGTATGGGTGCTGTTTTATACAGAGCTGGAACAACAAAAGCTTCTGAATTAGGTGGCCTTTACAAATATATGCCATTCACAACAATATTTTGCATTATAGGGGCCATGTCTATTTCTGCATTTCCGTTGTTCAGCGGATTTGTCGCCAAATCTTTAATAATGTCCTCGCTTGGAGGTATGGGAATGGTTTTAATTTACTTTATTTTATTCTTTGCTTCCGCAGGTGTTTTGGAGCACTCTGGGATAAAGATACCTTACTTTGCTTTTTTTGCACACGAGAGGAAGAATAAAGTTAAAGAGGCTCCAATTAATATGCTCATTGCAATGGGCATCGCTGCTTTTTTATGTATTGCTATAGGTGTATTCCCAAAATATTTGTATCAAATACTTCCATACGCAGTTGAGTATCAGCCCTATACTTTAGACCATGTAATAAGTCAGCTACAACTTTTAGTTTTTGCAATTATTGCATTTTTATTTTTAGTTAAATTTAAACTTTATCCCTCCGAGATTAGATCAACTGTTTTAAATTCTGATTGGTTTTACAGAAAAATGTTACCTGGTATTGGTAAACCCTTATTTAAAAAAATAGGTTTATTAACAGATAGTTTATATAAAAATTTAGGTTTATCTTTTAAACAAGTATTAAGTAAATCTTATAAATTTAGTAATTTATCCTACATTAAAGTTACAACACCTAGTTTTGCAGGCACAATTCTAATATCAATTTTATTTATAATGTTAGTAATCGTTTTGGTGTGATTATTTTTTTATTTTTGCAGACTCTAGTTTAATAGCTTCTTGTATAAAAATTTGCCAAATTCTAACAATTATTTCAGCGTCAATTTTATTTTTTTTTGCTTTTGATTGAACAGACTTTAAAATATGAGTAATTCTTTCGTGATCAATTATTTCTTCTCTATTTTCCTTTAATTTAGTGACTTTGTGTATTTCTTTAAATCTATCACCAATCAGCTCAATAATCTTGTTATCAATATTATCAATTTTCTTTCTTACTTTTTTAAGCTCTTCAATGTTATTTTTTTTAGTCATTTTTTTCAATATTGTTGTACAGTAAATCTATATGAAATTAAAAAATTCTAAACATAAAGTTGCCGTATTTTGCGGATCTATGTTTGGATCAAACAAAAATTTTAAAGATTTAGCTATAACAGTTACAAAATATCTAGCACAAAATGATTATAACATTGTTTATGGAGGGGGAGAAAATGGATTAATGGGTGTTGTTGCTAAGACAGCATTAAAATATAACGCCCATGTAACTGGTATCATCCCATCTTTTCTAGATAAGCGTGAGAAAATTCACACAAAAATTAACAAAATATATGTTACGAAAACAATGGAGCAAAGAAAAAAAAAGTTTTTACAATTGTCAGATAGTTTTGTCGCTTTACCTGGGGGTGGGGGTACAATAGAAGAAATTAGTTTAGTAATCAGCGCTCTTCAATTGGGTATTATAAAGGGTAAAAAATGTATTTTGTTTAATTATAATAATTATTGGTCTGATATAATTAATCAATACAAGAAAGTAATGAACTCCAAATTTGCTTATAAAAACTTTAAAGATTTATTTTCAGTTTGTAATAATCTAAAAGAATTTAAAGAATTATATTAATTCTTTCTCAAATAACTTAGCCAATTTTTTAATTCTTTGTGTCTTAACGTATCATTTAACAAAGATTGACTATAACTCTTGTTATTAGGTCTTTTAAAGTCTTTGATTAACCCTTGTATTTGATTTTTACTAAACAGTTTTTCTTTGAGTAAAATATTTTTTCTTGCATTTAAAATTTGTCCTGTGTATTTAAAATTAAATTCAGGATGATATTGGGTACCCCAAAATTTATTGCTTACAAGAGATTGAATTGAGTAATGATTGTCTGACAGAACATGAGATCTATTAGGCTTTTGGGATATATGGTCAATATGAGAAGCAAAAGCATCAAATATCAAGGGCTTATCTTTGTACATTGGATGATGCACACCATATTTATTAATACTTATATTATAGGCTATTCCAATTTCTCTACCTTTGGGATTTTTTTTAACTGAGCCACCATTTGCAACAGTAAAAAGTTGCATACCCCAACAACTACCAAACATATTTACCTTTAATTTTGATAACTTTTTCATGAGAGAAATTTGGTTTTTAATTTCTCTTGTATTATCATAAATATTGAGACTTGAACCTGTCCACACAATGCCGGTAAATGATTTGATGAAACTTTCGTCATAATTTTCATCTAAGTTCATAGATGGATAAATGAATGTAGTTTTTATTTTTGAATTAATTATTTTTAGTTGGTCTCTGTAAAACTCACATATTGGTTGTAATCCATATCTAGCTAGTTTACCCCATCCGTTTTTGTCATATCCATTAACTATTAGTAAATTCATTCATATTTAATATATTTAGATTAACCACATGTCAGCATTTATCTACAAGTCTTTGTCCGTACTTTTTTTTGTTTTAATGAGTGTATGTATAAAAGCAACAGGCGACAACTTACCATTATTTGAGGTAGTTTTTTTCAGAAATCTATTTGCTCTTATTCCATTGATAGTTGTCATTTATTATTTAAATCTAAAAATATCTTCTATTAACAATTATAAACTTCATTTTTTTAGAGGTTTTGTAGGAATTTCAGCAATGAGTCTTTTCTTCATATCTCTTAGATATGTTCCGCTGATCGAAATGCAAACAATCAGTTTTTCATCTGTTTTTTTTATATCTATATTATCAATTTTTTTTCTGGGTGAAAAAATTGGATATAGGAGGATAATTGCAATCATTATTGGCTTTATAGGAGTAGTAATTATTTTGAAACCGGACGTGAATTTATTAAACAACTATTCTGTTTTACCACTTTTAGCTAGTATATTTTTGTCAATGGCAGTGATAATTCTAAAAAAAATATTAATAACTAATAATAATGTTTTAACGGTATGGGCCTTTACTTTATTTGGAACAGTTTCAAGTTTATTTTTCTATAGTGATGATTGGATATGGCCAAATAATTTAGACTTAGTTTTTCTAATTGCCTCGGGTTTTTTAGGGTTTACTGCTCAATTTTGTCTTACTAAATCTTTTCAATTAGCAGATGCCTCTGTTCTTGCTCCTTTAGACTTCACTTCTGTTGTTTGGGCATTTGTCATCGGTTATATTTTTTTTGGTGAGTTTCTCTCGAAAGAGGTGCTACTAGGAGGTCCATTAATTTTACTTTCAGTCGGATATATTTTTTATCGTGAAACTGTCCTTCGAAAAAAAATAGTCCTTGGAAGCAATAAGCAATTTTAGAAATTTTTAGACAGATTTAAAATTTTTTGATATTTAATCTTAATGGAATATTTGCACACAATGGTTCGAGTAAGTGATATTGAGCAATCACTTGACTTTTATTGTAATAAATTAGGATTAATTGAATACTCGAGAAAAGAGAGTGAAAAGGGTCGATTTACTCTAATTTTTCTTTGTGCTCCTGATGATAAAGACACTGCTAATAGTAAAAAGAAACCTCTTTTAGAATTAACTTACAATTGGGACAAAGAAGAATACAAAGGTGGTAGAAATTTTGGTCATCTAGCTTTTAGAGTAGATAATATTTATCAAGTTTGTGAAAATCTGATTAAAAAGAATGTTATTATAAACAGACCTCCTAGAGATGGATATATGGCATTCATAAAATCACCAGACGGCATATCAATAGAGTTACTTCAAAAAGGTGAGAGCCTTGAAATAAAAGAGCCTTGGGCCAGTATGCAAAATAATGGGTCTTGGTAGATTATATTTCTGAGAGTTTTTTCACTAGATCTTCTCTAGTCAGACTACCATTATTTTGAGCTAATACATCTAAGGATTTACGTATTATGTCTTCATCTCCTGGTTCCTCAAGATCAGATAATATTATTTCTCTCAGTAATTCTGAATTATCGGATTGTCCAATATCATCTAAAATGTATTGAGCAAAGATTTTGTTTCTTGAATTTCTTTTTTCAAATTCTGTTTGCTCTTTTTGGCTTTGCTCTGCTTCAAAGGCTTTTTGTCTGTCTTTAAATTTGTCCATAGTTCATTATTTCATAGTTGGCATGTTGAGTGAAGCCCCTGCGACATCATCTGGCCATCTCGATGTTATTGTCTTACGTTTGGTATAAAAATTAATCCCTTCTTCTCCATGCATTCCATGACCACCAAATATTGAGCCTTTCCAGCCACCAAAAGTATAAAAAGACATTGGAACTGGAATAGGAATGTTTATCCCAACCATTCCTATTTGGACATTTTTCATAAAATTTCTCGCTAATGAGCCACTTGATGTATAAATAGAAGTGCCATTGCCAAACTGATGTTTATTAATCAGTTTTATAGCCTCTTCAAAATTATTCATATTAAGCACAGATAAAACAGGGCCGAAAATCTCCTCTTTGTATATAGTCATACCATCAGTAACATTATTAAATATTGTAGGACCAACAAAATTACCATTTTCATAACCTTGAAGACTAATTCCTCTTCCATCTAACTCTAATTTCGCACCCTCTTGAACACCTTTTTCAATATATGATAGAACTTTTTGTTTGTGTTCCTTTGTAATGAGAGGTCCCATTTCACTTTGAGGGTCTAAAGACTCCCCAACTTTGATTTTACTTGCCTTCTCCTTTAGCAGATCCATAAATGGTTTTTGAATATTTCCAACAGGCATAGCAACTGATGTTGCCATACAACGTTCACCAGCAGATCCAAAAGCTGCTCCAATTAGTCCATTTACTGCATCCTCTAAATTCGCGTCTTCCATTATAAGCATATGGTTTTTAGCACCACCAAGAGCCTGAACTCTTTTATTTGTTTTTGAACATTCTGTGTAAATGTACTTTGCAACAGGTGTTGAGCCAACAAAACTTACTGAAGAAATATCTTCACACTGAAGTATAAGATCTACAATATTTTTATCGCCATTTACGACCGTGAGAACGTTATCAGGTAGACCAGCTTCACTCATTAACTCTGCAAGTTTTAAAGAGCATTGAGGAACTTTCTCAGAAGGTTTTAGCATAAAGGCATTTCCACATGCTATTGATAATGGAAACATCCACATTGGAACCATAGCTGGGAAATTAAATGGTGTAATACCAGCACAAATTCCCAAAGGCTGCTTAATATCAAACAAATCTACGTTTGTTCCAACGTTAATTGAGTGATTTCCTTTCAATAAATGAGGAATACCGCATGCAAAGTCAACTACTTCAAGACCTCTCTGCAAAGATCCTTTAGCATCAGAAAAAACTTTCCCATGTTCTTCAGATATTATTTTTGCTATTAAATCAAAATTTTTTTCAATTAAATTTTTAAATTTAAATAAAATTTCACTTCTTTTTGTAATGGGTGTATTAGCCCATAAAGGTTGTGCTAATTTCATTTTATTGATAATTTTTTCAAACTCATCTCTTGTTGTTTTTGGAATATGCGCATATTCCTCACCCGTACTAGGTTTATATAATTTTATGAAGTCTTTTGAATTACTAGATATTAATTTAGAGTCAGAGAAGTTTTCAATTATTTTCATGTGATGTTTTTAATATTAAATTTGTTTTTAGTAAAGATAATTGATTTATTTTAGTTAGTTTGATAATATGGACCTTTAAGGGGTGCTGAAAGGCTGAGAAAGGTAATACTTAACCCTCGAACCTGATCCAGGTAATTCTGGCGTAGGAAGTTTCCCTTAAATACTTTTAAAACAAGAGCAAATTAGATGGAAATTCTTTTTTTAATTTTATTTGGATTAATTTTTACTGCATCATTCTTTTTTTTGAAAAAAAATGAATTATCAGATGATAAATTTGTTATTAAAAATAAATATAACTTATTTTTTTCAATATCTTCTTTTGTATCTTCTGCATTGGGTTTTTGGATAATATTTTCGCCTGCCGCAGCAGCTACTTGGGGTGGAATGGGTAATGTGATTGGTTATGCTCTTGGAGCTGCGATGCCTTTAGTTTTATTCATCTTTATAGGAAAATATGTAAGAAAGGTTTTTCCAAACTCAACAGGCTTTCACGATTGTATCGAAAATCGTTTTGGTAAGAACTTATCTCACTTTGTTATAATAGTTTCTTTAGTTTATATGACAGTTTTCTTAATAGCTGAAATTACAGCTATCTCAAAGTTCTTTAATTTTTTAAATGATACACCTTATTGGATTTCTTCAATGATAATTATATTAATTGCTTTATCGTACGTTCTAATTGGAGGATTGTCGGCAACAATATTTACCGATTTAATTCAATTCATATTCATTATAGGAATTTGTTTGTTTTTAGTTTTTAAAATTCCATTCCAAGACTTTTCAGATAACTCTTCATTTATGATCGAAAATACACATTTATTTGATTTTAATAATCAATTCCTATGGATAACAGGTTTGACTTTTTTAGTAGCAGTTACATTTACCAATCTTTTTCACCATGGTAATTGGCAAAGAATTTATGCTGCTAAAGATAATAAAACGCTTAGTATTGGCTTAGTTATATCTGCTTTAATTATATTTATAATTGTTTATTTCATTGGATACTCTGGACTAGTTTCAATCTCACTTTACGCAATGGATGATCCTGATTTAACATTTGTGAAACTTTTCGGTTTACTCGAGACTTCATTTATAAAATACATTTTTGTAATATTAGCTGCTTCTCTTGTATTGAGTAGTATTGATACATTAATAAATGCTATAAATTCTCAGATAGTCTCTTTAAGCACAAGTTACTCCTTAAAATCCTCTTCAAACTTATACTTTATTATTGTTTTCTTGGTGGCAGTTTTCATACTATCCTCGCAAGGCTACAATGTCTTATACGTCTTCTTAATTGCTGATTTAATTTGTTGTTGCTTAGTTTTACCTTTTCTGTTGGGATTATTTGGTTTTAATATCTCTACAAAAAAAATATATATAATCTCTTTTTTGAGCTTACTACTGGGAGTATTAATATTTCCTGATCCCTCATTCAGCAAAAATATAATGAGCGATTTTCTGAATATTAATTTCACATTTATTAATAACTATAAATTATTCTCATCATTTTTAGTGCCAATTCTATTTTCCACAATATTGACACTTTTGATGAAAAGGAAAGGTATATAATGGAACATATTTATAATGATTTAAAAAACTTAAGAGATAAAGGAGCACTTGTACATTGTATTACAAATTACGTGGCAATGAATATAAACGCTAATATTCTTCTCTCTATCGGAGCATCTCCTTTGATGTCTCATGCAACAAATGAACTTAAAGAAATAGCTGCTATATCGTCTTGTCTTGTTAATAATATTGGAACGTTAGACGATAATTGGAGGCCTAGCTTCTTAGAGGCTTCTAAATATTATGTTGAACAAGAAAAACCAATCATATTAGACCCTGTAGGTTCAGGTGCGAGTAAGTTAAGAACTCAAACTTCTCTTGACATTATTAAAAGCTCTAAAAAATTAATTATCAGAGGAAACGCATCTGAAATTCAATCACTAGTAGATCAAAATAAAATATCTTCAAAGGGAGTTGACTCATCAATTGAAAGTCACGCAGCTATTGAGTCTGGAAAAATTTTATCTAACGAGAATAATTGTGTTGTATTTATAAGCGGTAGAGACGACTTCATTATTTATGAAGATAATGTCACTAAAATTTCAAATGGATCAAGTGTAATGACGAAGGTCACAGCTATCGGTTGCTCTTTATCGTGCATAGTAGGAGCATTTGCTGCTGTAGGTGAAAGTTTGTACAAATCTGCGATAAGCTCAGCGGCTATTTTTTCAATCGCAGGAGAACTCGCAGCATCAAAATCAGAGGGGCCAGGAGATTTTCAAGTAAATTTCTTGAACAAATTAAATAATATTACAGAAAAAGAAATTTTAGATAATTTAAAAATTACTAGTGTTTAAATTTTGTTTTGTTACTGACGATAAACTTACACCATTAAGTAAGTTGGACAATTATTTGAAAATAATATTTGAGAGTAAGGTCGATTGTATTCAATTAAGGTTTAAAAATTTAAAAACAATTGATTTATACAACTTAGGAAAAGATTTAAAAAAAGATTGTGTTAAATTTAAAAAAACCCTCATTGTCAATGATCGTGTGGATATTGCAAAATCTATAAATGCTCATGGTGCACATGTTGGTATGGATGATTTACCCTATAATCAAGCTAGAAAATTATTGGGAAGAAAAGCTATAATAGGAGTTTCAGCAAGTAATAAAAATGAATTCATAAAGGTAAAAAAGTTAAAGGGAGTTGACTACATAGGGGTTTCAGCCTTCTCGTCAAATACAAAAAAAGAAATGAAAAATTATTTTGGTTTAAGCGGGCTTAAAATTTGTGCTAAAGCTACAAAAATTCCTTTAATAGCAATAGGAGGAATCAATATTAGTGATGTAAATAGTATACTTAAACTAAAAATCCATGGAGTTGCTATGATATCCTCTTTATTAAAAGGTAATATTAAAAAGAATTGTATGGATGTAAGTAAAATTATTTCAAGTTATGAAAAGATATAAAACTGTATTAACAATTGCAGGTTCTGACTCATCAGGAGGGGCAGGTATCCAAGCTGATATTAAAACTATAACATACTTTAAATGTTATGCGATGTCTGTAATTACTGCTTTAACTGCACAAAATACTCAAGAGGTAAAAAGTATTTTTAATACAACCCCAAATTTTATAAGAGAACAACTTAATACGACTTGTAGTGATATTAAACCAGACTCAATAAAGATTGGTATGTTAAGTGATAAAAAAATTATTCAAGAAATTTCAAAATTTATTGACAACTATCAAATATCTAAAGTTGTTTTAGACCCTGTTATGGTTTCAACATCTGGTTATTTACTCTTAAAGAAAAGCGCTATATCAAGTTTAACTAAAAACCTCATAACAAAATCTATGATAATTACTCCTAATTTGGAGGAGGCACAAATTCTTACAAATACCAAGATTAATAGTAAAGATGATATGATTAATGCAATTCAAATTTTAGAAAAAATTGGCGCTAAGAATATACTGATCAAAGGTCTAATCAAAAATGGAAAAATATTCGACTGTCTATTTTTAAAAAAAAATAAAAAAATTCACTTTTTTGAGTCTAGAATCATTAAAAGTAAAAACACACATGGAACTGGGTGTACTTTATCGTCAGCAATTGCTTCGAATTTAGCTTTAGGTGAAGATATTTTAAATTCTGTCAAAAAATCAAGAAATTACATAAAAAGAGCCATAATTAAAGGAAGTTTGTATAAAATTGGTAAAGGTAGTGGTCCGGTTTACCATTTTTAACTTTAAATTTAGAAAAATTGCTATAAAAAGTTTACCAATATTTAGGCTTACTATTTGAATACTAATTAAAAAAATCTCATAAAATTTTTAACTATGTTTGGATATGCTAAATATTTACTACTTAAGATTAAGAAAGGACTATAAATGACTACAGGAACAGTGAAATGGTTTAACCCAAAAAAAGGATATGGGTTTATTGCCCCTGATGGAGAAGATAAAGATATCTTTGTCCACATCACAGCTGTTCAACAAGCAGGTTTAGACCGCCTCGATGAAGGCGACAAAGTCGAATTTGAAGTTGTTGAAGACAAAGGCAAATCCAAAGCAGATCAGTTAAAAAAAGTTTAATTGATTTTGCGAATACTTTTTATTTTATCGTAGGCTTGATTTATCTCGGATAGTCTGTCTTCAGATTTAATGATTAATTCTTGAGGAACACCCTGTGCTCTTAATTGGTCAGGGTGTAACTCTTTACTTAGCTGTATCCATCTTTTTCTAATTTCACCATCAGAAGAACTTTTCTCAACTCCTAAAATTTTGTATGGATTAATTTGTTTATCCAGCCACATAGTTTTTATACTTTCATATTGAGTTTTATTTAGTCCAAAATAATCAGAACAATGTTGAATAAATACTATCTCTGAGTCACTGATTTCACCATCAGCCTCTGCGATATAAAAAAGTAAGTTTAAAATCTGCTCCAAAACTTGAGGCTGTCCGCGAAATAGCATTCCTATTTGTTGAGCATATTGATGATAGTCATCAGAGCTTTTTTTAGCTTCATTAAATATTTTGCTAACATCGCTTTGAAAATCAGGAGGTATTTTAAATTTTTCTTTAAAGGCGCTTATTTCATCAGTTGTAACTTGACCATCCGCCTTAGCCAGTTTAGCTGCTAAAATAATTATACCAATCGTTATAATTTCTTGTGGTGAATTAGAGGCTATATTAGAGTCGTATTTTTGGTTTCTTATACGATCAACACTGTGACCTGCTATTACACCTAACATAGCTCCTATTGGCCCCCCAAGAGCGAAACCAAAAGTCCCAGCTAGAAGTTTTCCCCATACACTCATCTAAAATTTATTCTTATAAGTCTAGTTAATTATTTAAGCCATTCGTTAGTTTTATTAATGTCCTTGAGACTGCTTTCTGTGCCATGAGAAAAATGTTTACTCATATCAGGGTAATATTTATAAGAAATTGGTTTTCTACCCATAGCAACTGCCATTTCTCTTACATGATGAGGGTCGGCACCGCAACAAATACCAATAAAATTTACATTAATACCCATACATTGTTTGGTGAATTCTGCCATTTCAAATCTGTTACATGTTAATCCATCAAGAGCAATATGAGAGACATTCCCATCTAAACAATTACAATTTGGATCTTCTATATACATGTGTGTTGGGAATTCTTCAGTTGTTCTGTATGGAACAGGTAATGCAGCGACATGGCATGATACTTTTTCTCTAATGCTTGGCAGCAGCTTCATTGTCATTTCAGGACCACGATAACAATTAAGACCAACTACGTCAGCTCCATGGTCTTGCAAAATTTTACAAGCCTCAGCAGCACTATGACCTTCTCTTGTTTTGTCACCTTTAGGTATAGCAAGATTTACGACAGCTATTAAACCTGCATTTTTAATTTCCTTTAATGCTAATTTAGCCTCCTCAGTCCAACTAATTGTTTCAGCAATAATAAAATCAACATTGGCTTCTTTTGCCCAAGCTATTTGTTCTTCAAACATTTTTTGACAATCAATGTGAGATTGTTTGTCATCAGGGTCATAAATATTAGTATTAGCTACATTACCAGCTACCATTAAATCTAACTGGGGAAATTCAGCTGCAGCATTTTTTGCAATTTCTAATGCATTTTTTTGAAGAGGTTCTAATAATTCTTCCTTTCCAATCAAACGTAACTTTTCTCTGTGACCGTAATAAGTAAATGCTTGAACAACATCACTACCCGCTCTAATAAACTCTCTGTGAAGTTGAGTTACCACTTCAGGATACTCAAGAACAACTTCAGGCACGTAAGTTCCTGCCTGTAAATATCCTCTTCTCTCCATGGCAAAAAGATAGCCTTCTGCGCACAAAATAGGTCCTTCATTAAGTCTCTTAATTAGATCCATTCTACCTCCTAAATAATATTGAGATTATTATAGCTTTTAAAAAAAATTCTATAAAAAAATTTTAAAATATTTTTAGATTTTACCCATAGAAAATTATTCAAAGATCAGTATGTTTTAGTCAAATGGAATTTGAAAATAAAATTAAGAGTCTTCCAATATGGAAAAATCTTGAAAATATTGAACCTTTAGAGGGAGGAATTACAAATCTTAACTTCCTGGTATCAGACTCTGGTTCTAAATCAGTTGTTAGATTAGGATCAGATATACCAGAACATTTAGTTTATCGATCAAACGAAATTATTGTTAGTGAAGCAGCATATCAAATAGGGGTATCTCCAAAATTAATTTATAATGAACCTGGAGTATTAGTATTAGAGTTCATTGAAAGTAAAACTCTTGAACCAAAAACTGTAAGAGAAAATTTAAATAAAATTGTTCCGATCGTAAGAAAAATTCATGATGAAATACCTAATAAGTTATCAGGTCAGCCTCAAATTTTCTGGGTTTTTTATGTCATAAAGTACTATTCAAATTACTTATTAAATAATAATAGTTCTTACATTTCATTAATTCCAAGTTTATTAAAAAAAGCAGAAAAGTTAGAAAAACTCTCTTCTCCAAGAGAAATTGTATTTGGTCATAATGATTTATTGGCTGCAAATTTTCTTGATGATGGCTCTAAAATATGGGTAGTAGATTGGGAGTATGGTGGTTTTAATGATCCTTTATTTGATATAGGAGGTTTATCTTCTAATAATGATTTAGATGAAAATCTAGAAAATGAAGTTTTAGAAATGTATTTTAAAGAAAAACCATCAAAAGATTTAATAATTAAATATAACGCAATGAAAACCGCAAGTTTACTAAGAGAGACAATGTGGAGTATGGTCTCTGAGATCACCTCTAAGATAGAATTTAATTATGTTGAGTATACTTCAGATAATCTCAAAAAATTTGAGGAGTCATTTGATAAACTATAATGATAGATAGTTCAAAAATTGTAGTAATTGGGGGCGGTATAGTAGGTTGCTCTACCGCATATCACTTAGCTGATTTAGGACATGAAGTTGTACTTATTGAAAGTGGCAAATTAACCTCTGGTAGTACATGGCATGCTGCTGGACTAGTTGGCCAATTAAGAACAAATGCAAATATTACTCAATTATTAGGATATTCTGTTGATTTGTATGACAAACTTGAAAAAGAAACAGGACTAGGAACAGGATGGAAGATGAATGGTGGATTGAGACTGGCTTGTAATAAAGAGAGATGGCAGGAGGTTTTAAGACAAACTACTACAGCTCATTCATTTGGTTTGGAGATGGAGCTACTTACTCCAAAAGAGGCTCAAGATTTATGGCCTATTATGAATATAGATGATGTTTATGGAGCAGCTTTCCTTCCTACAGATGGACAAGCAAATCCGACAGATATTTCACAAGCATTGGCTAAAGGAGCTAGAAACAAAGGAGCAAAAATATTTGAGGAAACTAGGGTATCAAAGGTAATTATAAATAATGGCGTAATTGAAGGTATTGAAACATCTAAAGGTAAAGTAAAGTGTGAAAAAATTGTTTGTTGTTGTGGTCAGTGGACCAGACAGTTTGCACAAGATGTTGGTGTTAATGTCCCTTTAGTATCTTTTCAACATCAATATTTGGTAACTGAAAAAATAGAGGGTGTTAAATCAGACCTTCCTACTTTAAGAGATCCTGATAGGTTAATTTATTTTAAAGAGGAAGTTGGAGGCCTTGTAATGGGAGGGTATGAACCAAACCCTTTATCATGGGCTGAAAAATCAGTCCCAGAAGATTTTCATTTTTCACTTTTAGACTCAAATTACGATCATTTTGAACAAATAATGAATAATGCTCTTGGAAGGGTTCCTAGTCTTGAAACTGCTGGAGTCAAAGAATTAATAAATGGACCAGAGAGTTTTACACCAGATGGAAACTTTATTTTAGGTGAGAGCCCTGAATTAAAAAACTTTTATGTTGGTGCAGGTTTCAACGCATATGGGATAGCTGCTGGAGGTGGTGCAGGTATGGCACTTGCAGAATGGGTAGCCAATGGAAGACCACCTTACGATTTATGGCCAGTTGATATAAGAAGATTTGGAAAACCCCATCAAGATTTGGAGTGGGTAAGAAAAAGAACTTATGAGGCTTATGCCAAACATTACACTATGGCATGGCCTTTTGAGGAAAACTCCTCAGTGAGAGAATTTAAAAAATCTCCAATTTATGAAAAACTTAAAAACTCAAATGCATGCTTTGGTGAAAAAATGGGTTGGGAGAGACCTAATTGGTTTGCACCAAAAGGAAGTGAGCCTAGGGATATTTATTCCTTTGACAGACAAAATTGGTTTGAATTTGTTGGAAATGAAGTAAAGGCCGCAAGAGAGAGCGCTGTTCTAATTGATCAAACATCTTTCGCTAAGTTTATTGTATCAGGTAAAGACTCACTACAAGCTTTAGAGTATTTGTGTGCAAATAAAATTGATAGACCAATTGGTTCGACAATCTATACCCAAATGTTGAATGACGATGGTGGAATTGAATGTGATTTAACAATAACAGTCTTAGATAAAAACACCTTTTATATCATTACCGGAACAGGTTTTATGACACATGACTATGATTGGATAATTTCAAATATTCCAAATAATTTAGAAGTAGAAGTTAAAAATATAACATTTGATAATTCAGTTTTTTCATTAATGGGACCAAATTCTAGAAAAATCCTCCAAGGACTAACAAATACAGATTTATCAAATGATAATTTTCCATTTGCTACATGTAAAAAAATCAAAATTGCATCAAAAGATGTTTATGCGATTAGAATAACATATATGGGTGAGTTAGGTTGGGAGCTTCACTTCCCAATAGATTTTTCCTCAGAAATTTACTCAAAGATAATGGAATATGGAAATCAATTTGGACTAGTTAATGCTGGATATCGATGTATAGAGAGTTGTCGTTTAGAAAAGGGCTACAGAGCTTGGGGTTCAGATATTGGGCCGGACCATACTCCTCTTGAGGCTGGACTAGGATGGGCAACAAAAATTAACTCTGAAAAAGATTTCATAGGAAAAAAAGCACTGTTAAATCAAAAATCAAAAGGTTTGAATAAGATTTTTGCAGGTTTTACGTGTGATGATCCAAATCAAATACTTTTAGGAAGAGAAACTATATTTAGAGATGGTAAACAAGTAGGTTGGTTATCAAGTGGGGGTTACGGATACACTATAGGCAAATCTATTGGTTATGGGTACATAAGAAGTAAAGATTTTATTGATCAAAACTTTGTAGAAAGTGGTAATTACGAATTAGAGATAGCTACTAAAAAAGTTCCTTGCAATGTGCATCTTTATCCTATCTATGATAAAGAGATGATTAAGATTAAATCTTAAGCTCTTTTATTTTTAAAAAAGCGTATTTTGTAACAATATTTTGTCTTTTATTTGTTTTTAAAATCTCTATTATTTGTTTTTTTTTCATCGGGATTATCTTTATATATTCTCCCTCATTAGGATTAATAATTTTAAAGTTTGTAATTCTAGGCATGTATGCAAGATAGATATCAGTAATTTCTTCTAAAATATCTGGAGCAATAATAAGTGACTCCAACTTTTTTATCGAAATAGGTTTGACTCCAAGCTCCTCTTTAATTTCTCTAATAATAGCTTGTCTACTTGATTCTTTCTTGTTAATCCCACCAGCTACTATTTCCAGAGGGTAGGGTGAAAATTTATTAAAAAAATAATTTGGTCTCATCTGTCTTATGAAATAAAAAATTTGATCTTGTTTGTTAAAACAAATAGCTGAGACACTATTTCCATTATAAATGTAGTTTTCTCTTATCTCTTTAAAATCAAGTTTATTAGTATATTTAATAAATAATTCATAAATGTTTTTATAGATCTTCCTCTTCTTAATATTTGTCATATTTTTTGGATCTTGTAAGTTATTTAACTTAGTTTATTTTATTGAAATTCAAATGAAAGTTTTAGTTGCTGTTAAAAGGGTCGTTGATTACAAAGTTCAGATTAGAGTAAAAAGCGACAATAGTGGAGTAGAAACCCAAAATGTTAAAATGTCTGTTAACCCACCAGATGAAAATGCCATTGAAGAGGCAGTAAAGCTTAAGGAACAAGGTCTTGCAAATGAGATAATATCTGTATCTATTGGAGATGATAAATCACAAGATGTTTTAAGAACATCCATGGCTATGGGAATTGACAGGTCCATATTGGTTAAGAGTCAAAACTCTTTAGAGCCATTAGCAGTTGCTAAAACACTAAAAATAATTATTGATAAAGAAAAACCAGATCTTGTTTTAATGGGCAAACAAGCTATTGATGATGACTCAAATCAAACAGGTCAGATTTTATCTGCATTATTAAATTGGCCACAAGGATGTTTTATTTCAAATTTAAAAATTGAAAATAATAAAGTTTTTATATCAAGGGAGATAGATGAAGGTATTGAAAACCTAGAAACTTCACTTCCAGCTGTTTTAACATGTGATTTAAGATTAAACACACCAAGGTTTGCCTCTCTTCCAAATATAATGAAGGCAAAAAAAAAACCTCTTGAGACAATTGACATTGACACTCTTGGAATTGATACATCATCAAAAATTAAAACTTTAAAAGTAATTGAGCCTCCAAAAAGAAAAGCAGGGATTATGGTCAATGATGTTAAAGAATTGGTTCAAAAACTAAAATACGAGGCAAAAGTAATTTAAATGTCTGTACTTGTAGTAGCGGAACATGATAACAAAAATTTAAAATCATCAACTCTTAATACTATTAGCGCTGCCAAAAAATTAAGTGAAGACATTCATCTTTTAATTTTAGGGAATAAAATTGAAGATCTTGCTAAAAGTTCAAAATCAATACAATTAGTGAAAAAAGTAATTATTTGTGATCATGAGAAATTAGAAAATCAAATACCAGAATTTTCATCTCCTATAATTACTAATTTAGCTGAAAACTATACACACATTTTAGCGCCTTCTAGTACATTTGGAAAAAATCTTTTACCTAGAGTATCTGCTCAGTTGGATGTCACACAAATAAGCGATATCATAGGTATAGAGTCCCAAGATACTTTTATCAGGCCTATTTATGCGGGAAACGCTATTTCTTATGTTCAAACTGATCAAAAAATTAATTTAATTACTGTCAGACCCACTTCTTTCGAAAAATGTGAAGAGGCAGGTGGTGATGCTGCTGTAGAAAATATTACTTTCATTGACTCAGAGGTTAAAACAACATTTGTTAGTAGAGAGGTATCAAAAAGTGATAGACCTGAATTGGGTAATGCTAGGGTAGTTGTATCTGGTGGCAGAGGACTAGAAAACTCTGATAATTTCAAACTTTTATATGATCTAGCTGATAAACTTAATGCAGCAGTTGGAGCGTCTAGAGCTGCTGTTGACTCAGGATATATTGGCAATGAATACCAAGTCGGACAAACTGGTAAAATGGTTGCTCCTGAGCTTTATATTGCCGTAGGTATATCAGGTGCAATACAGCATTTAGCGGGCATGAAAGAAAGCAAAGTCATAGTCGCTATTAATAAGGATTTAGAGGCACCAATATTTAATATAGCTGATTACGGACTTTCTTCTGATTTATTTCAAGCAATACCTGAAATTATTAAAGAGTTAGATCTACTTAATCAGATAGAATCGTAATATTTAATATATAATCAACATTATGAGCGAAGTGCAGAGAGAAGAATTAAATTACGATGTTGTAATAGTTGGAGCTGGTCCAGCTGGTTTATCAACAGCAATTAAACTAAAACAACTCGATACAAATTTGTCTATTTGTGTACTAGAAAAAGCATCTGAAGTCGGAGCTCATATTTTAAGTGGTAATGTTTTTGAAACTAAGGCTTTAGATGAACTCATTCCAAATTGGAAAGAACTAAATAGTCCAATCAGTACATCAGTAACATCAGAGGATTTTTTATTTTATACAAAAACCAAAAGTATGAAGGTGCCAAACTTTTTTTTACCAAATGTTTTAAAAAATCATGGAAATTACATTATTAGCTTATCTAATCTTTGCAAATGGTTAGGTGAATTTGCCGAAAACTTAGGAGTAGAGATTTTTCCAGGATTTGCAGCTAGTAAATTACTTTATGATAATGATCAAAAGGTAGCTGGTGTTCAAACAGGTGATATGGGTTTAGACAAAGATTTTAAACCTAAAGATAATTATGAACCTGGGATTAATATCAAAGGTAAAGTTACAGTTTTGTCAGAGGGATGTAGAGGTCACCTAGGAAAAGAAGTTCTTAAAAAATTTAATTTAGACTCCAACAACAAATCTCCTCAACAATACGGTATAGGCTTTAAAGAAATTTGGGAGATCAACTCTGAAAATCACCAACTTGGTAAAGTTTCACATAGTGTGGGATGGCCTCTTGAAAGTGATACTTATGGAGGTAGTTTTTGTTATCATGCTGAAAATAATCAAATATACCTAGGTTACGTAATCGGTTTGGATTATAAAAATCCATACCTTTCTCCTTATGATGAATTTCAACAGTTTAAAACTCACCCTGATATCAAAAAATTATTAGATGGTGGTAAAAGAATTTCTTATGGAGCAAGAGCTCTAATAGAGGGAGGATTGCAGAGCCTTCCACAAATGTATATGCCTGGGGCATTATTGATAGGATGTGATGCAGGCACTCTAAATATGCCAAAAATTAAAGGATCACATACCGCAATGAAAAGTGGAATAATTGCTGCAGAAGTCATCAATGATCACATAAATAGTAATAAAGAACTGTCAGAGTATGAGTCAAAATTTAAAAAGTCATGGGTATTTGAAGAATTATACAAAGCAAGAAATGTAAAGCCCAGTTTTCAATGGGGCCTTATACCTGCAATGATTTTTACTGGATTAGATCAAAAAATATTTGGAGGTAAACTTCCCTTTACCCTTCAACATAAGCACGCTGATCATGAATCTTTGGTCCCAGCTAAAAAAGCAAAAAAAATTACCTATCCTAAATATGATGGTGTTATTACTTTTGATAAACCCAGCTCAGTTTATCTATCAGGAACTAACCACGCAGATGATCAACCTAATCATTTGTTACTTAATGATAAAGATCTGTCAACTAATTTTACTATTGAAGAATACGACGAACCTGCCCAAAGGTATTGCCCCGCAGGTGTGTATGAAGTTGAATTTGATAATGACCTACAAAAAAAAGTTTTAAAAATTAATTCTCAAAATTGTATTCACTGTAAGACATGTGATATTAAAGAACCCTCTCAAAATATTGAGTGGGTAACTCCTGAGGGTGGGGGTGGACCTATTTACTCTGGGACCTAATTAAAGTCGTATTCAAAGTTTTGCGAAGTTGCATTGATATTTACTAATTTAGCACCGTGCTTTATGTGAAAATGTGTTGCAATAGGTGTCAAAGGAGAAAGTGTGATAAAGCGATCTATATTTTTCATCTCATCTTTAACAAGCTTTTTTGTTGTAAAAATAGTTTGTTTACCTGCTCCTCTTTTTCTTGACCAAACAGTATAGGCTACAGCAATGTTTGCGTTTTTTTCATGAAAAGCATTTTTGCTCATTAAGTCTAATTCTTTCATTGTTTGTGGTACATCGTTACAGAATGCTAGACAAATAAAACCCTCTACATCTTCATTAGATTTTAATCCATAAATCTTGCGGCCATACGATGTGCGAAATTCATTGTCAATGTCTGGTCTAATTGGATCTTCGCTAGTATCCACTGAGTCTAGCTCAACTAATTCTGCCTTTGAAAGCCAACTAAAAAAATTACTTAATTTATTTTTGAATTTTTCCAAATTACAACCATTGATGTTTCATAGCTAAAACATCTTCATCACCATGTAAAATTATGGAAGCTAAACTATCAATTTTTGGCAAAATACTTGATACATAAATACTTGATGTAGCTATTTTTGCATCCAGAAATTCATTATCAATTTCGCCTTTATCTTTTAATTCGAGTGATTTTTTGGCAGTTTTAATCATCATCCAACCCCCAAAAATATAACCTAACATCATTAAATAATTAACACTAGATACAGCAGGTCTTTTTTTATTGTTAGAAGTAGAAACAATGTGTTCAACAACTTTTTTTGCAGAGTCAATTGAACTATCCATTTTTTTACAAAACTCTTTTAAACGATCTGAACTCGCAGATGCTTCTGTATCAGTTTTAATTTCATCAATTAATTCTAATATGCTTTTACCATTGTCTCTAAGCGTCTTCCTAAAAACTAAATCATTTGCTTGAATTGCAGTGGTGCCCTCGTATATAGGGAGAATTCTTGCATCTCTATAATGTTGTGCGATACCTGTTTCTTCAATAAAACCCATTCCACCATGAATTTGAATAGCATTTGATGTAATCTCTAGTGACCTTTCAGTCAACCACCCTTTAATAATAGGTATCATTAAAGATGATTTTGTTTCCCAATATTCACTCTCTTCTGACTTAGTCATATCCAAAGTAAAAGCTCCATAAATTGCAAGAGCTCTCATAGCTTCGATTTCTGATTTCATAGTCGAGGACAATCGAAGCACATCTGGGTGATGAATAATAGGATCGCCTTTCTGACCATCAATTGGAACTCCTTGAACTCTATCAAAGGCATACATTTTAGATTGCTGGTAAGCTCTTTCAGAAACAGCAAGTCCCTGCACTCCAACTGAGAACCTCGCATGGTTCATCATTTCGAACATAATATTTAGACCCTGATTTTCTTCTCCAACCAAATAACCAATAGCTCCATCCTGTTCACCAAACTGTAAAACTGCAGTAGGAGAACCTTTAACACCAAGTTTTTTTTCAATGGACAAACAGGTTACATCATTTTTTTTACCGATACTGCCGTCATCATTTGGAATAAATTTAGGAACAAGAAAAACAGAAATACCTTTATTGCCCTCTGGCGCTTCAGGTGTTCTGGCTAAAACCAAATGAATAATATTCTCAGATAAATCATGTTCTCCATAGGTAATATAAATTTTTTGTCCATAAATTTTATAATGACCATTTTCTTTTATAGCTTTAGTTTTAATCGTAGACAGGTCTGTTCCCGATTGTGGTTCAGTTAAATTCATTGTACCTGTCCAATGACCTGATGCTAATTTTGGTATATAGAAACTTTTTTGATCTTCTGATGCAGATTTTTGCAGCGCATATATCAAACCTTGTGTTAATAGATGGCAAAGCGCCAATGACATATTAGAACTATGCCAAATCTCATTAACAGCGGCAGATAAAGTTACTGGTATCTGCTGACCACCAAATTTTTCTTTGGCCTCTAAGCCAAACCACCCACCATCTCTTAAACTCTCATAAGCCTCTTTGTAGCCTTTAGGAGTCACGACTTCACCAGTATCGAGTCTTTTTGATCCCTCATGGTCTCCTGATAGGTTACAAGGGTCTAACACTTCAGAGGCTATTTTTCCTGCCTCTTCAAGAACAGCTTCAACTAAATCATCAGAAAATTCAGAATAATCACTAACTTTATTTAGTTTGCCTAAATCTATAAGATTTTTAATTACAAAATTTAAATCTTTAATTGGAGCTTCGTACATAGCTTATATATATACTTTTCTTAAGTTCCTGCCTAAAGAAATTAAAATCTCGTGTTCATTAGTCCCAGTTTCGTATGCAATTCTTTCATATGGTTGATTACTTCCAATTATTTCGACAGGTTTGCCCAGATACAATTTGTTATTGGGAACTTTAGACACATCAATCGTAATCAAGTCCATTGAAACTCTTCCTAAAATTCTACATTGATATTTATCTAAATAAACAGATGCTTTATTACTTCCGCTTCTAAGAAATCCATCAGAGTAACCAAAATCTATGGTTGCAACTTTTAAGTCTTTTTTAAGTTTATAAGTCTGGCTGTAGCCAATTGAATTTCCTTTTCTGATATTTTGAATTTGTAATATAGGTGAGTAAATACTCATAACCTGTCTTAGGTTAAATCTTTTTTTATAGAAAGGATTAATTCCGTATAAACTTTTTCCAGGCCTTACATAATTTAAATGATACTGCTTTCCTAAAAAAATCCCAGATGAATTAGCAATACTTAAAGGTAAGTTAAAATTTTTATTTAGGTCAATAAGTTTATTTAATTGTTTACTAGACTCATTTTTTTTTAAATCATCTGCAGAAGATAGGTGAGACATTAAAAAAATAATATTCTTTTTATCGATTAAATTTGAATATTTTTCAAGTTCACTAGCTTGAAATCCAAGACGATTCATTCCAGTATCAATATGCAAAACATACTTAAGTTTTTGTGAAGTTTTTAATAAAGATAATTGATCGACATTATTAATAATAGGAATTATTTTATATTTTTTTATTTCTTTTAAATCATTGTTTGAAATCACACCTGATAAAAGGTAAATATTTATACTCTTAAAATTTTCTCTCAGCTTGATAGCATCATCTAACCTAGCAACATAAAAATCTTTACATTTATTTGTTTTTAATATTTTACAACATTCCAAAAGGCCGTGCCCATAGCCATCACCTTTTATTACGCTTATAATCTTTGAATTACCTGAAAACTTATCGATTTGCCTGTAATTATGCGACAGATTTTCTTTACTCACAAAAATCATTTTTTTATTGATTTTTTGGTTTTTTTTAAAGACTAGTTGTTTCATATCATGGATTTTTAGGCTTCAACCTTGTTGTCTTATGCCCTATATTACTTCTACTATTATAATAGATATAGGAGGAGTAAATGAAAAAATTTATTTCATTATTTTATGCTCTAGTCTTATTTGCTGGTTTTACAACTGTAGCTAAAGCAGCAGATCCGATTAGAATACCAGTTTTAAACTGGTCTAGCCAAATCGTTATGGCGAACGTTATGGCACAAGCTTTTGAAGAGCTTGGTTATGATGTTGAATTAGTCCCTGCTGAGTCAGCAACAAGATATGAAGCTGTCAGAGTAGGTGAACTTCACGTTGCTCACGAAACATGGGAGTCAACAATGGCTCTGCCTTTTTATGAAGCTATGGATAAAGGTGGATTAATTGATGCTGGAAGTCACGACCTTATTACTTTTGAAGAAATGGGTGTTCCTAACTGGGTAATCGAAGATGGATTATGTCCTGGTCTTCCAAGCTGGGAAGCACTTAAATCTCCAGAGTGTGCAGCAAACTTTGCAACACCAGACTCTGAAGGTAAAGGTAGATGGTTAGAAGGTCCTTATGAGTGGCACACAGAAGTTATGCCTAACAGACTTAAAGGTCTTGGTATAGATGATTTATGGATGGTAAAATTTGCAGGTACTGCAGATGCATTATGGGCTGAATTAGAAGCAGCTAAAAAAGAAGGAAGAGGCACAATTATCTTTAACTGGTCTCCAAACTTTACAGATGCAGCTGGTTTTACTTTCATTGATTTTCCTCCATACTTCGAGGGATGTAGATTAGAACAAGGTGGTTCTTTAGAGACTACTGGTTGTGGTTCTCCAAAAGGTTGGCTTAAAAAAGCTGCTCACATTAAGTTCCCAATCACTCATACATCTGCATATAAGTTCTATACAAAAATGGAATTTACAGCACCTAACATTGGTGAAATGGCAAACTACGTTGACAACGAAGGCATGACTCATGCTGAAGCTGCAACTGCATATATTGCAAATAATAGAGATCAAATCGATCTATTTATGAAGTAATATTTCCAATTTGAATTCCTCCCTCTTTTGAGGGGGGAATTAATTTTATTTTAGGAAAGATTAATTTATGTCACCCACTATCAGCTGTTCATCTGTCTATAAAATTTTTGGTAATAACGCTCAGACACTTTTATCTGAAAGTGGAGGGAATGTAGACGCCAAAAAATTTCAAGAAGCAGGTTGCATAGTTGGCGTTAACAATGCTTCTTTTGATGTAAACCAGGGAGAAATGCTTGTAGTTATGGGTCTCTCCGGATCAGGAAAATCAACATTACTTAGGTGTATATCTAGACTAACAGACGCAACTTCTGGTAAAATTTTAATTGATGGTGAGGATATTTGCTTAATGAATAATAAGCAACTAATCGAACTAAGAAGAGAAAAGATGGGAATGGTATTTCAAAATTTCGCTCTTCTTCCACATAAAACAGTTTTAGAAAATATTGCTTTTCCGCTACAAGTAAAAGGAGTCACTACTGAAAATAGTATTCATAAAGCACTTGAAATGGTTGAACTTGTAGGCCTAAAGGGTAGAGAAAATTACTTTCCAAGAGAACTCTCTGGTGGACAGCAACAAAGAGTTGGAATTGCGCGGTCATTAGCAGTTGAACCTGATATTTGGTTTTTAGATGAACCTTTCTCCGCACTTGATCCTCTAATTAGAAAAGAAATGCAAGACGAGTTTTTGAGACTCCAGTCTGTTTTGAATAAAACAATTATGTTTGTCACTCATGACTTTGACGAAGCATTAAGGCTTGCTGACAGAATAGCTATTATGAAAGATGGAATAATAGAACAATTAGATAAACCAGATAATATAGTTTTAAATCCTGCTACTGACTATGTTAGGAAATTTACTGAGGATGTCCCTCGTGAAAAAGTATTGAAGATAGAGTCAATCATGGATGCCTCTGATCCACATGCCTCCGGAGAAATAGCTGTTAAAAAAGATGATATTATAGAAACCGTAGCAGAAAAAATTTTAAATAGTAAAGAAATTATTAAAGTTGTTGATGATAAAAATTCAGTAGTTGGCTCTATAAACCCTTCTAAAGTTATAAAAGTTTTATTCGGTGGATAAGAATTATTTAAATATCATTAGATCTTCAAAACCAGCTCAGTTTGGTATTTTATTAATTGTATTTTTGCTTTTATACAATTTAGTTCCACATAATGAGGGTAACTATCTTTGGAGACTTCCCTCTTTATTAGCTTTCATACCAATTAAGTTAAATGAGATTATATATGCAGCTTTATATGAATGGTTTCCTCTCAAAGT
>CACBZW010000004.1 GCA_902543855.1 uncultured Alphaproteobacteria bacterium
TCTTAAGACAATGTACGGATCTATATCTGACCGTTTTGCTTTTGTAATTATGTCAATGATCCCACCAGTAATTATAATTATTTTTTTACAAAAATTATTTATTCAAGGAATATTTCAAAATAAATGAAGTTTAAACCATTAGAAATACTAACACACATTATTCTCATACTTGGCGTTTTATTAATGGTATTACCAATTTGGTTTTCTTTTGCCACTTCAACTCATGATAATGTTTCAATAATGACTGAGGGAATGAAATTTTTTTTAGGTGAGAGTTTTTCTCAAAATTACAATGAAGTTTTAAATGAAAAAGGGGGTTGGTCTGAGGAAGTTACAGCAACAAGAATGTTTGTAAATAGTTTTATTATGGCTCTTGGTATCGCAACATTGAAAGTTGTCATCTCAGCTATGTCAGCTTACGCATTAGTTTATTTTAGATTTAAATTAGCTGTTCCAATATTTTGGCTAATCTTTATTACTCTATTAGTTCCACTAGAAGTAAGAATTTTTCCAAGTTATAAAATTGTATCTGATCTCGGTCTTACAAATACATATACAGGTCTTATACTCCCACTAGTAGCTTCTGCTACTGCAACATTTTTCTTTAGACAATTTTATAAAACAATCCCTGATGAATTGTTAGAGTCTGCAAAATTAGATGGTGCAAATAGTTGGAGGTTTTTTATTGACTTCTTATTGCCTTTATCAAAAACAATGTTAGCTGCTATGTTTATTTTTATGTTTGTCTATGGATATAGCCAATATTTATGGCCTTTAATAATGACTACTGACGAAAAATATTGGACAGTAGTGATGGGAATGAAGATTATTTTTACAGAAAATTATGAGGGTGTTGCATTACCTAGAACAGGCGAGAGATTTGCCTATATTATATTGTCAATGCTACCACCTGTGTTAGTTGTTGTAATTCTTCAAAGATGGTTTATCAAAGGATTGATTCAAACAGAAAAATAAAAATGAGTTTTTTAGAATTACAAAATATTACTAAAATATATCCTAATGGCACTAAAGCTGTTAATGAGACCTCTTTAAATATTGAAAATGGAGAATTTGTTGTATTTGTTGGACCTAGCGGATGTGGTAAATCAACGTTATTAAGAATGATTGCAGGACTAGAGGACATTACAAATGGGGAAATATCTCTAGATGGTAATGTTATCAATAATATTGATCCGTCTGAAAGGGATGTAGCAATGGTTTTTCAAAATTATGCACTTTATCCTCACATGTCAGTTTTTAATAATATGGCTTATGGTCTTAAAAATAGAGGAATATCTAAAGAAGAGATCAATAACAAAGTTAATGATGTTGCTAAACTCTTGGAAATAGATCAATTACTCACAAGAAAACCAAGTATGCTTTCAGGAGGCCAGAGACAACGAGTTGCAATGGGAAGAGCAATAGTTAGAAATCCTAAAATATTTTTATTTGATGAGCCATTATCTAACTTAGATGCAAAATTAAGAAATCAAATGCGTTTGGAAATCAAACGTCTTCAAAGACAAATGGGCGTAACAAGTATTTTTGTTACTCATGATCAAACAGAGGCGATGACACTAGGAGACAGGATAGTAGTAATTAACAATGGTGTTGTTGAACAAGTTGGTACACCTAAAGAGATATATTCTAAACCAAACACTAAATTTGTTGCTGAATTTATAGGATCCCCACAGATGAATTTATTTAATTGCAAAATTGAAAATGGCATAGCTCATATAGCTGATATAAAAATTAACCTTAATAATTCTAAAAATATAGAGGATGCTAGTTTAGGTATAAGGCCAGACGATATTCTAATTTCAGATAATGGACAGCATACTTGTGAAGCAAACCTAGTGGAATATTTAGGTTCAGATATGATCATTTATTCAAAAATTGGTGATCAAGAGTTTAGTTGTAAATTGTCTTCGAAAATAAATCTAAATGCAGGAGATACATTTAAATTTGATATATCTAGTACATTAGTGCACCTTTTTGATAACACGAATGGTTCAAGAGTATAAGTTTTAAAAAGTCTATTTTGGTAAAATACAAACAGGGATAGGGTTCATTTTATGAACATTATTATTTCTAATCTCAAGATACTTTTGTCTATTTGATGATTTCTCATTAAGCATTGCCTCTTCAATTTCAGAGTAACTTAAACCAACTTGATCTTCATCAGATCTTCCATCAGTCCATAAACCATCTGTTGGGGCTGCATCTATTATGTCTTGGTTTATATTTAATTCCTTCCCCATATCCCATACTTCTGTTTTGAGACAATCTGCGATTGGAGAAATATCAACACCTCCATCACCGTATTTTGTATAGAAACCAATTCCAAAGTCTTCAACTTTATTTCCTGTGCCAACAACAATACCGTTATTGCTAGCTGCTATTTGATACAAAGTCATCATCCTTAATCGAGCCTGTGAATTTGCATAACCGTGTTCTGAGTCATTTTTATCAAGAGCTGACTTAAAACTTTCAAATACAAGAGAGAGGTCTATTTTAAAGTCCGTTACATTACTAAAATTCTTTTTTAACCAGTCTATGTGATTTATACCTCTTTCATTAGTTGTTTTGTGATCAAGTATAGGCATATTAGCAACAAACGTTCTCAAGCCTGTTTTTGCTGACAACGTACTTGTAACAGCAGAGTCAATGCCTCCTGATATACCAATAACTAACGCTTCGACATTATTTGAATGTGCATAATCTTTTATCCAATTTGAGATAAATTCAATTTTTTCTTTGGTATGCATATTTTGTAATACGTTAGCTTAATATCAAAAGTTCAACTATTTAATTGATATTTTAATTCATTTTATCAATCAATATATGATAAAATTTTATAAATTTTGTATATATAGATATTTATAAGAAAATTATGTCTTTTAGGGTACTCAAATTTTTAATTAAACATTTAATTAAAACAAGATCTATTATTATAAAATTTGAGGGAAATGACCATCTTATTGACAACGGCACAGATCCGTTAATTTTACAGATCAATAATAAGAAATTTTTAAATAAAATTTTTTATGCACCTTCTCTCGTGCTTACAGAAGGATATATGGATAAAGATTACGAGTTAAGCAATTCGACTTTTTATGAGTTTTCTGAATTACTTATTGAAAATTATAATAAATACCTTGAAAAAATATCAAATACGCTAATATTCAGAATTATTTTAATCATTAATCCACTATTTCAGTTAAATTTCGTTAAGAGTTCAAAAAGTAATGTCGCAAGTCACTACGACTTATCTGATAGGTTGTATGACTTATTTTTGGATGAAACTAGGCAATATTCATGCGCATACTTTGAAAATGAAAACGACTCATTAACACAAGCACAAACTAACAAAATGAGCAGATTAGCTGACAAATTATTATTAAATTCCAATGATAGAGTTTTAGACATAGGTTGTGGGTGGGGATCACTTAGTAGACATTTTGCAGATCATCATGATTGTAAAGTAAAGGGTGTTTCATTATCTGAAGAGCAAATTAAATACTGTAATGACCAACTTAAAAAGTCAGATAAAAAAGAAAATTTATCTTATTCTTTACAAGATTATAGAGATGAAGAGAATTCTTATACAAAAATAGTTTCTGTTGGAATGTTTGAGCATGTAGGAAAACCTTTTTACAAAACCTATTTTAAAAAAATATATAATTTATTATCTGATGATGGCATAGCGGTAGTACATACAATTGGTAACATTAGAGTTCCGAAAATGACTCCTGCATTTATTAGAAAATATATTTTTCCTGGTGGCTATATACCATCTTTGTCTGAGATAATGCCAGCTGTAGAAAAATCTGGTCTTATAATCTCAGATATAGAGGTTCTTAGATTACATTATGCTAAAACACTTTCTCATTGGTTTAAAAATTTTAAAAAAGAAGAAAAAGAAGTTCTTAAATTATATGATGATAGATTTATAAGGATGTGGGAAGCTTATTTAAATTTAAGTGAATTATCATTTACTAAAGGTGATAATGTGATTTTCCAACTAGTTTTAACTAAAAAAAGAGACTCATTTCCTTTGGTAAGAAAAAAAATTAATTAAATATCTCTGTTTTTGAATTCATATTCAATTATATTTACTTAATGTCATATGAGCAAAAAATTATTAATTATTTTGAAAAGAATTATAAGAAAGTAGGTGATGATTGTGCTTATATAAACACAACAAAACAATTAATCTCTTCTGATACTTTAATTGAAAATAAGCATTTTGATTTAAAGTATTTTACTCCTCACAACATAGCACACAGACTTTTTCTTTCAAATTATAGTGATATTCAATCCTCAGGTGGCGTACCTAAATATGTTCTTCTAAATATTAGTTTCCCAAATAAAAACTATAAGTTTGTGCAACAAATCATCACTAATTTTCACAGGATATGTCTTAGAAATAAGGTTGAGATAATAGGTGGAGATACCACTTCTTCTGAGAAAATATTTTTATCTTTAACAATTATTAGTGATAAAATTAGTTATACTAAAATAACAAAGAGATCTAATGCTAAGATTGATGATAAAATTTATACATTTTCAGGTATCGGATATTCAAAACTAGGATACTTTAGTTTATATAGTAAGTTTAAATTACCTAATAATTTAAAAAAATTATCAGTAAAACAATTTTTAAAACCTAAAATGTATATTTATCAAGATATATTTAGGCATCTAAATATTACAAGTTGTATGGATTTATCTGATAGTCTTTTATCAACTTTAGAAACTATTTCTTTGAAATCCAAAAAAAAAATTAAATTAAATAATCTCAACTCTGTTAATTCAAAGCTTTATAAGTTCTTTAAAGAAAAAAAATATATTTCACTTATTTTATCCAGTGGGGAAGAGTATGTTCCAGTTTTTACCTCACCTAAAAACTTATTATATTTAAATAAAAAAAAACTTTTAATTGAAAGGGGTATTAAGATTATTTGTATTGGAAGTGTAGAAAAAGGTAAGGGTGTAAATCTAAAAAATTTTAATCTTGGTAAAGTAAAAAAATTTGACCATTTTAAAAATAATTACTCTCTTTAATAACTCTTTTAATATTTAATAAGTTGATTTTATTTAAATATATCTCTGTATAAATATTAATGTCATTTTCAGCTCGAGTTTTTCTATAGGCTCTATCGTAATGATATTCAATTAATGATTTCACAAACTGAAAATATTCTTTTTTTTTTAAATTTACTTCAATCATTTTAAATTCTTTTTTTGGAATAATTTTTTTTAATACAATAAGTGCATTATTCATTAAATCTGGTGAATTAGTAAAATATTTGTAATCTTTTAAAATGAATTTCACCCTCTCTGTTAAATTACTCTTTATTTTTACATTTTTACCCAAAGGCATATTTTTCCAGATTTTACTTGGAATACTTAACTTTCCCACTTTAATACTTTCCGCTTCAACCCATATATTTTTTCTTGAATTGAATGAGTGAAGTTTTTCATAAATTAGTGTTTCAAATAATTTTTGTGATGGTTGAACAGTATTTGGTATATTTCCCAAAATAGAGCCTTTATGTTTGGCCAAACCTTCAAAATCGATCACTTGATATTTTTTTGATAATTCTTTAATAAAAAGTGTTTTTCCTACACCTGTTACACCCATAATTTGGTTAAATTTAAATTTATCAGTATTATTTTCAAAAAAATCTACTACATAGCCTCTGTAAGTCTTATATCCACCCTCTAATAAAGTCACGTCGTAACCGATTTGTTTAAGAACTAAATATAAACTAAGTGATCTGAGACCACCTCTCCAACAATAAATTAATGTTTTATTTTTTTTATCAAATTTTATTTTATTAATAATTTTGGAAATATTTGCACTAATAATACTAGCTCCTTCTTTTTTAGCTAAAAAAGAATTTTCTTTATATTTCAATCCTATTTCATGACGTTGTTTATTTGTTAATACGGGATAATTTATCGATCTTGGGATATGGTCTTCATCAAACTCTAATGGGGTTCTTACGTCAATTATAGTATTATAATCATCGATAGTAGTACTTTTATACGATGTTTTATTTATGCGCATATTTTTCATAATTTTTTTTATAATATATCCATATTACCTTAACTCTAAAGTAATAAATCTAAAATATGAAATTGATTGGAAATCAATTCACCTAGCAGATTTACTCTGGAAAATTAAAATTGAAGACAATTTTTATGAAATTGATTTCATAATTAAAAGTTATGGTATGACTGACAAAATATATGAATATGAGTCTGTTACAAAAGTTAGTGGAGAAGTTAAAGATGATAGCTTCAATCCGATAATTTACAAAAGTAAAACGAAAAGCTCTAAACAGGATAGATATGAAAATATTATTTTTGACGAGAATGGTACAATATCTAATATTGAAATTTCAAAAGAACTCTCCAGTGATCAAATAAATTTGCAAAATACTTTAATTAAAGATTATCAATTTTTCACAGATCCGATATCACAATTAGTTCAATATTTTATTTTCCAAACAGATTCAAAAAGGCTAATTATTGATGGAATAAACATTTATGAATTATCATCAAATAAAAAAAACACAGAATACTTAAAATCTAATAATCCTTCAATACACAAGGGAAATGCTGAAGTCATAGATATAGTATTTCCTTTTTTTAAAGGGCTTTATAAAGAGAATAAAAAAAATAATTTGAAAGTTATAACAGTTTATTCTTTTGAAAAGGAAAAAATTAAAATTCCTGCTAGATTTATAATTAATTCAAAAAAATTTAAAGCTAATCTTTATTTAAAAGAATATGAAATTCTTCAATAATGCAAGTAACAAAGAATAGGTCAATCTTAAAAACTATAAGTTATAGAATAGTTGGTTTTATAAATACTTTTCTGATTAGTTTTTTTGTTATTTCTTATGGTTCAGAAAATTTTGATGCTACTTCTCCCTTCTATTTAGCTTTAATTGTTATGATTTTAAAAATGATTGCATACTATATTCATGAAAGAGTATGGAATTTATACAAGTATGGAAGAATTAATCAAAAAGTAATTAGACTCAGGTCATTTTTCAAGGCACTTACATGGAGATTAGCCGCATCTACAATAACATTTATTTCTGCTATGTTTATTACATCAAACTTATATTGGACAAAATCCATTGTCATTTATGAAATAATGAACGGTTTATTAATTTATTATATTCACGAGAGAGTTTGGAATAAAACTCAATGGGGAAGAATTAAATTATGAATTTCATAATTAAAATTGAAAATAATCTCATGGAGCTTTTTAAAGGTAATTTACCTTTATACAAAAGTTATTGGATTTATTATGTTCTTGTTAATTTCCTTATTTCGGCACCACTGTTGCTCGTTACAAAAATACACATACAAAATTTTATTTATACATTTTCATTATATCTTGTACTTAATTTGATCTATTACTTTACATCTTGCATTGGTGTTTGGAGAAGTTCTCAAAAATATAAAGGCAATAAAATACTATCTTTTTTAGCTAGATTAATCGTAGTAATAGGCATATCTACAACTATCTTAGAATTGAAAACTATCCTTACAATCATTTATAGTTTTTGATTATTTAAAAGCCTTCAAATATGAAAAAAAATCCATATTATCAATTTTATGGATGATGAAACACAATTAAAAGTTAGAAAATTTCTGAAAAGGTTAGGGATTAGCTCACAACAAGAACTTAATCAATTCATTGAAAATAACCCTGATGTAAAGGATCTATCGATAAAAGTATCTTTTGAAATTAATAATAAGAATGTTTTTGAGTTTGAAGATAAAATAAATAATTAATATAAATGAAAAAAATTCAAAATCATTTTATTAGTGGCATATTAATTGTTGCACCATTAGCTTTATCTATTTACGTTGCATGGTTAGTAGTTGGTATTGCAGATAAAATATTTAGACCTTTCATACCTCTAAATAAATTTGGTATTCCATCTGAAATACCTGGTGTTGGTTTAATAGTTGCTTTTTTATTTTTTACAATTTTAGGAGCCATAGCTGGAAGTTTTTTTGGAAAGCTTTATCATCGAGTAGTTGATGCTGTTTTATCCAAAATACCCGGCTTAAACTCAATCTATAATACAGTAAAACAGATTATTGATACATTTGCTACGACACAGTCTAATGCTTTTAAAGAGGTTGTTCTTATTGAATATCCTCAAAAAGATATTTTTGCTCTTGCATTTTTAACAAGTGAAACAAAAGGGGAAATAGCAAAAAGAAAAAATCAAAAGATGATAAATGTTTTCATGCCATCTACACCTAATCCAACTACAGGATTCTTAATGTTTGTTCCATTATCAAAATGTACCAAACTTAATATGTCTGTCGATCAAGCAATCAAATACATCATTTCTGCTGGACTAGTTACACCCAAAGCACCGGAAATTAAAAAAGCTCTTCCTAAAAAGAAAAAAATTAAAAAGTTAACTAAATAATAGTTTTATTGCTTCTTGCTGCTTAAAAAACATAAGTAACTTATATATATCTCTCTTAAATTTTTCATTTTCATAATCTTTTTTTTCAATCAATTTTTTTACATATTGAAGTACATCTATTATTAGTTCTTGATCATGATAAACATTCACAAACTTGAATAATGAGTCACCACTTTGACGATATCCTAATATGTCACCAGTGCCTCTAATTTCGAGATCTTTTTCGGATAATTTAAAACCATCTAAGTTTTCTTTGAATATTTTTAGTCGATTTATCGTATTATCAGGTAAATCCTTGCCATATAAAGCAAAACAATAGCCTTGATTGTTACCTCTTCCTACTCTTCCTCTTAACTGATGTAATTGAGATAAGCCAAATTTTTCTGCATTTTCAATTACAATATAATCTGCATTTTTATTATCTATACCTACCTCTACTACAGTAGTAGCAACTAATATTTTTATGTTTCCTTTTTGAAAATTTTGAATAATTCTTTCTTTTTGATCACTCTTAATTTTACCATGTAACATTTCAACTTCTGAACCAAATATTTTCTTCAAAGACTTAAATCGTGTTTCTACATCTTTGTACTTTTGAGTCTCTGATGCTTCTACTAAAGGACAAATCCAGTAAACTTGAGATACATTTGAAATTTTTTTCTTTAACAAAATTTCTATATCTTTAATTTTGTCAATATTTGATACTTTAGTTATTATCGGTTTTTGAAATGCTGGCTTTTCTTTGAGTATTACCTGTTCTATTTCACCATATTGAGCTAATGCAAGAGTTCTTGGAATAGGTGTGGCAGACATTAATAAAATATTTGTATTTATTCCTTTTTCAGCTAAATACAGTCTTTGTTGAACACCAAATCGATGTTGTTCATCGATTATTACATATGCCAAAGATGAGAAATTTAAATTTTCTTGAAAAATAGCATGAGTCCCAATAATAAAATTAAAAATACCCTTTTCTATTTTCTCATAAATTTTACTTTTATTTTTACTACTTCCAGTGAGCAATATAGGATTAACTTCTTCATTATCTAAGTGATTTAATACATTATTGTAAATTTGATTAGCTAATATTTCTGTAGGCGCCATATACGCAACTTGTTTATGTTTCTGAATAAAAGGGATTGCTGTTAATAAGGATACAATAGTTTTACCTGAACCTACATCACCTTGTAATAGTACTGTTTCTCTATATTGAGTATTATTATAATAATTTATATCGTTTATGATTTTAAATTGACTTTTTGTCAACTCAAAAGGTAGTTCATTTATCAATTTTTCTTGTAAATTAAATTTAAGATTTAAACTCTCATTTTTTCTTTTTGTTTTTTCTTTCAAGTACCTAATTGCAAAATAATTTGATACCAATTCATCGGCTGCTAACCTTTTTCTAAAATTCTCTCTATTATCAATATCTTCTTTAACAGAGGGAAAATGCATTTTTATTAATGATTCATTGAAACTTGAAAAATTATATTTTTTAATAATATTTTCGTTCAACCATTCATCAAATTTATTTAAATGATTTTTTGCGTCATTTAAAACTATTCTGATATCTTTTAACGAGATACCCCTTGTTAAAGGATAAATATTTTCAAAAGTTCTTAACTTATCCTCATTTTCTATCTCTTCTATGTAATCAGGGTGTGCTACACTAAGATTGCTTTTATAAAATGATACTTTTCCACTAATAATTAATTCTTTGTTTTCAGGATATTTTTTTCTAAGAAAATTCCCTCTTATTGAGAAATAAATTATGTTTATAATTAAAGTTCCTTTTTCACATTCAATTACGTAGGGTAGTTTAGGATTGAAAGGAAAATGATGTTTTTTTACCTTAACGAGAGTGGTGATAGTTTGTCCTTTTTCAAGATTTTTAAAGTCAATATCCTGAGTACGATCTATTGATCTAGTCGGTAAATTATAAAATATATCAATAACTGTGTTTATATTTAGATTTTTAAAATAGGACGCTTTCTTTGGACCTATTCCTTTAAGTTTTTCTACATTCTGATATAAAAAATCGAAACTATTGTCGTTCATGAATAATAACTACAAAGATAAATTAAAAAAAATAAAATATCGATGTCAAACATTAGGTATAAAAGAATTAGATGTAATTTTTGAGAGAATTTATTCAAAACTTGAAAACATTAATGATGAGGCTCTAATTGATCAATTAGATGATTTATTAAAGAATGAAACGCAATACATATTTGACGTATTTTTTAATGAGTCTTTCAAAGATGATCAAATTAAATACCTTAATATTATAAATTTATCAAAATAATATTGGAAAATCCTATTTCTAAATTTGGCAATAAATCAATTTTATTATGTGAAGATGATAAGATAGCTCTAGACTATGAAAATATTCTAAATATACATTATCCCCATAAGAAAATATGTTATTTTCCAGCACATGACTCTTTACCATTCAGTTCTGAAAGTTCATCATCTGACATCTTACTTGATAGGTCAGAAAAATTACAGACATTAACTCATAATGATATAATAATAATAACTTGCAATAATCTTTTAAAAAAATTTCAAATAAATAAAGATGCTAATCATTTTATAACATTAACTAAAAATCAAACTATTGAAGCTAATACAATTTTAGAAAAATTAGTTGAATTTAATCATTCAAACCAAGCAAATGCTTATAATAAACTCGAATTTTCACTAAGAGGGGATATTTTAGATATTTATAACAGTAATAATAATCCTTATAGAATTTCATTCTTTGATAATGTGATTGAAACAATAAAAGAATTCAATCCTCAAACACAACTTACTTTTAAAGATGAGAAAGAGAGGATTGATATATTTAACCCTAATATTGAGTTATTAGAGCCAAGTAATAAAGATAGTTATTTTGAGGATATCGTTATGGGATATTCCATTTATACAATTAATAGAAGTGACATAATATTAAAAGAAAAGCTAAATTTTCTTAAATCAATTTTTGATCAAGTCCAACCTGAGATCTCTTTTTCAAATTATTATTTAGAAGATAACAAAATAAAAAATTTTAAATTTACAAATATATTATCTAGCTCTCCTAAATCATTAAAAATTACATCAAATACCTCTTTAGATGAATTTTCTAAAATGAGTAATAAAATATATTTTCATAGTGGAAAAAATTCCTCCTCAATAGAAAATGAATTTCATCAAAAGAAGAATATTGAACCAAATTATGGTAATAATTTATATTTCTATAAATCTGCAATCTCAAAAGACTATCTATTTGATGGTGTCGTACACCTCAATAAAAACACTCATACTACAAAAAAGACGAATTTAGACACTATAATCAATTTTAATGATCTTTCATTAGGAGATGCAGTTGTTCATCAAAAACATGGAATTGGGAGATTCATATCCATAGATAATATTGAAATTAATAATCGAATTAGGGAGTTTATTAGATTAATTTACCGCGGTAACGACAAGCTTTTACTACCAATTGAAAATTTAAACTATATTTCAAGATATGGGTTTGATGATAATAATCTACTTCTTGATAAATTAGGCACGAATGATTGGATTTTAAGAAAATCTTCAGTTAAGAAGAAAATTCGTTTTCTAGCTAATAAACTTTTGAAAAATGCAGCAAAGAGATCCACTATAAACATCAAAGAGTTTCAATATAATAATTCTGATCTTGAGAAATTTAATCAACAATTTCCATTTGTTGAAACTGAGGACCAATTAAACTCAATTGAACAATCTTTAAATGATTTAAAACAAGATAAACCATCTAATCGCCTTATATGCGGCGATGTAGGATTTGGTAAAACTGAAGTGGCTTTAAGAATTGCATGTGCAACATATTTATCAGGTTTTCAATTTGTAATAGTTGTTCCCACCACATTACTAGCAATGCAACACACTAATACGTTTAGCGAGAGGTTTTCAGTTTTTAACATTAAGGTTGCATGTCTATCTAGATTTACTTCGTCAAAAGAAAAAAAAGAAATTTTAATTTCATTAAAGTCAGGTGATATTCAAATTCTTATTGCAACACATAGTCTTTTTAAAAAAGATATAGAATTTAATAATTTAGGCACACTGGTAATAGATGAAGAACAAAAATTTGGTGTCGATCAAAAGGAATATTTGATCAACAAATACCCAACTATTCATTTATTTTCATTGTCTGCCACACCTATTCCTAGAACACTTCAGATGTCTTTATTAGGCTTAAAAGATTTAAGTATTATTGGAACACCTCCATCAAATAGAATTAGTATAAGAACTTATGTTCAAAAATATGAGTCTGTTGCTCTCATTTCAGCAATAAAGAATGAATTAGAAAGGAATGGACAAATTTTTATTGTTGTACCAAGAATAAGCCATATTCCTTTTGTCGAAAATGAAATTAAAAAATTAAGTATAGATCTTTCTTACGGAGTAGGTCACAGTAAAATGAAAGAAAAAGATATTGAGGATGTGTTCATATCTTTTACAAAAGGTGAGATACAGTGCCTTATTTCTACAAATATTATTGAGTCTGGAATAGATATTAAAAATGCAAACACACTAATAATTTTTAATTCTAATTTATTTGGTTTATCTCAATTATATCAATTGCGAGGTAGGGTAGGTCGTTCAAATAAAAGAGCATATGCCTATTTATTTCATGACAGTGAAAAATTAATCAATAAAACAGCTCTAAAGAAACTTCAAGTTTTAGCTAACTATGAAAATCTAGGGTCGAATTTTCAGTTAGCTAATGAGGATTTAGAAATAAGAGGAGCGGGTAATTTACTTGGTGATGAGCAAAGTGGTCATGTGAAAGATATTGGAATAGAGCTTTACCAAAGCATGTTGAAAGAAGAGGTGGAAAGACAAAAAAATAATAATGCAGAAACTGAAGATGATTATGATGAATTTGAATTCGATGCATTTTTTGAGTATTACATTCCAAAGAATTACATATCTGATGATATTTCCAGGTTGATTATTTATCGTAAATTTACTAATTCAAAGAATATTCAAGAACTCAAAAATGTTTTAGATGAGATATATGATCGATATGGTAATTACCCAGTTGAAGTTACTAATTTATTTAATTTACTAACTATTAAAATTAAATCTCTTACCCTTGGTATTTCAAAAATAAATATAAAAAGAAATTTTATTGATATTACTTTTAAAAAAGCAAGTCAAAAAACACTAGATGATTTAATTCAAATGGCACAAGAAAATATTATCAAAATGCAAAGTTCTAGTTCTATTCAGATCAAAAATAATGACAGTAAGGACTTATTTTACACTATAAATCTTTTCTATAAAAAGTTAGGATTAAAATGATGGAAGATCAACAACTCCCAAAAACTAATGCAGAGTGGGCAAACTATTATGAATCTATAATAGCCGAACTTACTGAAAATAAAAAAAAAATAGGTGAACCAATTTCAATAGATGAATTTTATGAGCTCCCTATAAAAAGGAAACAGAAATATATCAAAAAACTATATTTTAAAATTGGCGATGCAGAGTAATTATATTCCAAATATAGATTTATCTAATATTATTGATAAAAATCTTAATAGTGATGCTGCTAAACAAGTATCAAAGAATATAAAAAAAGCATCTGAAGAAATTGGTTTTTTTACAGTTACAAATCACGGTATTCCAATTTCAAAAATAAATAATCTTTTAAAAACTTGTAAAAAATTTTTTTACTTAAAAGACGAAGAGAAACTAAAAATAGCTCCTAAAAAATGGAACCCCAATACTAATACTGTTTATAGAGGTTATTTTCCTAGTTCTGTAAATGGTAAAGAGGGTTTAGATATAGGAGATCCGCTTTTAAAGCAAAATATGGTTGATTTGTTAAAAAAGGAAAAATTTGAAGTTAATCACGATATGTCTTTTTTAGATCCAGAGTGGCAAATTACTATAAATAATTATTTTGATGATCTTCATAACTTAGGAATTACCATATTTAAATCTATCATATCTTCATTTTCTTCAGATTTATCTTTAGCTGAAAAGGCTTTTCAAAGACCCAAAACACTCTCTACTTTGAGATTTAATTACTATCCCAAACAAGATAAACCTGTTGAAGTCTCTTCACAAGACGGTGTTGCTTTAGGTTGTGAAACCCATGTAGATAGTGGGATAATGACTATCTTATATCAGGACAAAAAAGGTGGTTTGCAAGTTCAAAATAGACATTCTTTAGAGTGGTATGATGTTCCTCATGACCCAAATGCTTTCGTTATTAATACAGGTTTAGCTTTAGAGTGTTTAACAAATGGTAAAATGAAAGCAACTAATCACAGAGTATTATTTAATCAAGAGGAGCGAGTATCAATACCTTTCTTTTTTGAGCCATCATTTGATTTCATATTAGATCCAAAATATTTGGATATTAATGAAAATATCAATTATAATATTGATAATTATGAAAATTTTCTCACTAATTCACTTAAAAAATTTGTTGAATATGACAGACCTGCCTAAATTACCTTTTTTATTATTATTCGCATTGATAACAGCGTGTGGTGGTTTTAATACAGGGGTAAAAAAATCAGATACTCAAAAAGTTAACACAGTTAAATATGGAACACTCGTTGCAGCTGAACCAGTCAAAATTACTGGTGAAAGCTCTGGTATTGGTGCTCTTACAGGAGGTTTAGTAGGTTTTGTTGTAGGATGTGGAGAGGGTATTTTTGACGATGACTGCAGAGATGCTGCAGCTGTAGTGGGAACTATAGGTGGTGCTATAGTAGGTTATGTTGCTGGCTCGTCATTAGGGGATCATACAGGATTTCAATATGTTGTAGATGTTGATGACACAGATGATGATATTTCAATAGTTCAATCAGGTGCAGAACAAATACCCATTGGTTCTAGAGTTACTATTGCAATAGGAACCAACACAAGAATTATAATTTCAGAATAGCTCATAGGAGATAATAAATGTTTATTGCAATGAATAGATTCAAAGTAAAATTAGGAGAAGAGAAACATTTTGAAGATATTTGGAGAAATAGGGATACTCATTTAAACCAAGTCCCTGGTTTTAAGAAATTTAATTTAATTAAAAGTGAGTCTAATGAAGAATATACACTGTATGCATCGCATAGTGAGTGGGGGTCAAAACAAGATTTTATAAATTGGACTAAGTCAGAAGCTTTTAGGATGGCTCATAAAAATGCTGGTGAACATAAAACAGTATATTTGGATCACCCACAGTTTGAAGGTTTTGAGGTAGTAATTTAAGTAAATATCACCTATTTTTCATCAATGGACATAGTAAATCACGAGATATTATTAAGTAGTAATATGTTAGGGACAATGTTCTTTGCTTGCACTATTTATATAACATTGGTTATAGCTAGGTATGCAACTCTTGCAAAATTAATTAGAGACTCTCGATCTAATATTGAAACAAATAAATTAAGATTTAAAAGTCAAAGTGAATATTCTTTTCATATCTTGCATTATGAAAAAAGACTTAAATTATTACGTTACACTCTTTACTTATCTCTTTTTGGAGGGATAGCATTGTGCACAAGCTTATTATTTTTGTTATTAAATCACAGCTTCATCTCTGCTATAAGTTTTGGTATTCATCTTATTTTAGTATTATTGGCATTAGTCACTCTTGTATATGAACTAGCTGTATCTTTTGAGGCTTTAACTGAGCATTTAGACATAATGAGAACTTTAAAAGATAAATTTTAACATATAAATAATATTCAAACTGTTTGACTATTTAATTTCTGTCTTTTTTTTATTTCTTCCCTTTTTATCTTATAGAAACATATACACTACCACCCATACTTAAAACTTTTCCGTAGTCCTCTAATAACTTTGCAAAATCTGGGAAATAATCATTTTTACTAGCATTTTCGACATGTCTTTGAACACTCTCCATAGATGCAAATTGTTCATTTATTGTAAATAATGTGTTTCCAGTTTCGCCCTTACTAGGATCGGTAGGGTCTTTGAACTCTGGTGCTTTAGTAAAATAAGCATTTAATAAATGATCAGTTCCATCAGAATAAAATTCAGTCATCCATTTTCCATGGGTGCTAAAAATATTTTCAACTTCAGCAGCTTTATCATTTGGTACAGAATAGGAAAGATTTATGCATACACGATCAGTCATTTTTTCTCCTTTTAAATAAAATTAATAATAATTATACATTTTGAAAATTGAAAATAGATCAAATGGCGGAAGGACTGGGATTCGAACCCAGGAAAGAGTTGCCCCTTTGCCGGTTTTCAAGACCGGTGCTTTCAACCGCTCAGCCATCCTTCCGATGTCATAAACGTCTAGAATGTATATATTACGTTATTTTTAAATCAATCGTAATTTTATATTATTAGTTGATATATTCTTTGGCCACTCATGTTATGTTTTTAAGTGATTTTAAGTAATCTTCCAACATTAACTTTTTTTTATATTTTATTAGCATATTTTATTGGCGGCATAACCCAAGGTATACTTGGTGTCGGATTAATCACTGTTGTAATTTCTTTACTCTCATTTGTTGTCGACGTTAAAGAAACAATAGCACTTGTGATAATACCAACTATTATTACTGGTTTTTTTCAAATGATAAATGGCAGTAATTTAAAAGTCATAATTAAAGATACTAAATATTTTCTTGTTTTTTCAACACTAATCATAGTGCCAGGTGTCTTTTTACTAAATGTTCTTGAGTCAGATCTAATCTTGATATTTATTGCGATTTTGCTTTTTATGAATTCCTCATTATCTCTATCAAATAGAGTAGTAGCTATACCTAATCACCAAAATTCAATCATACAACTTTTAACTGGATCTCTAAATGGATTTATCATAGGCCTAACTAGTATTTATACAATGCCTTTTGTTTTCTTATTACAATCACTTAAATATAATAAAGAAAAAACAGTGCAATTTATGGGATTAGCTTTTTTACTATATAGCAGTATGCAATTTATATCATTTTCTTATATTAAGCTGATTAGTATAAGTACAATCGTTCCCTCATTAATAGTCACTCTCCCAGTAATTATTGGATTCCTTTTAGGTAAAAAAATAAGAAGTTTTATCTCAGAAAAATTATTTAAAAAATTATTTTACTTAATGTTATTACTAATGAGTGGAATAATATTGATAAATGCCTTTTTATAATTTAATTAATTACTAGTGGTTCCATCAACTCGATTAACACTGTATATAGCACCTAACATAAAAACAATTACAGATGATGGAAATAAAAAATAACCAATAGTGTAGGTATCTGGATAATATTGCATTCCCATGTACAAGACGATAGCGTTCATTAAACAAAGTAGTAAAAAAACAATATTTGTACCAATTTTAGATAATAACAAAGCTAATGGCTTTAAAACAACAATAGCCACAGCACATATAAATATAACAGCAGGAATAAAATTCATGAGTAAACCCATTGACTCAGAATAAGTATAATCTTCTAGTGAGTCCCAAGGAAGGACCATTGAAAGTAGCATCATTATAACAGAGGCATATACAAATTTTTTTCCTGTATTTGTTAAAATCATTGAATATTTATAGCAAATATCATCTTTTTTAACAGTAACTAATATAATTTGGTAAATTTTAAGAAATAACTATTAGATTATAATGGTTATATAATAGGGCAGGAATCAGAATATGATTAAAATTTTTCTCTATGTAATTTTTAATTTTTTTTTTATAAATAACCTTATTGCCCATGATCCCAAAAACTGTGATGTGCTTCAAAATTATGATTTTTCAGGATTTAATGATTGGAAAGAAGAAATAGTAAATAGGTCTGGTGAATTTGGCCTAGATAAAAGCTTTGTTTCTGAATTAATAGCACCATATGAGGTCAATAAAAGAGTTATTGAAAATGATAAATGCCAGCCTGAATTTACATTGACTTTTTCTGAGTACATTGAAAAAACAATTTCAAATTTAAGGGTAAATAATGGATTAAATAATTACAGTAAATACAATAATTTATTAAAAAATATAGATAATTATTATAATGTGCAATCTAGATTTGTTCTCTCTATTTGGGGTCTAGAAACAGCTTATGGCGAAATAACAGGCAACTATCCTGTGCTAGAGAGTCTTTTAACCATGTCCTACGATGAGAGAAGAAGGCGATATTTCACCAAAGAGCTTTATAATGCCTTAGAAATACTTAAACAAGGTCACATTGATGTTGTTGATTTCAAAGGTTCATGGGCAGGTGCTATGGGTCAAAATCAATTTATGCCCTCTAGTTTTTTGAATTACGCTCAAGACTTCAATAATGATGGTAAAAAAAATATTTGGACAGACACTGAAGACTCATTAGCCTCAATTGCAAGATACCTTCAAGGCGTAGGATCTAATAAATGGGATTCAAATTATACATGGGGTAGGGAAGTAATACCCCCAGCAAATATAAAATCTTTAGAACCAGAATTATTCATTAAAAGAGAAAAAGGTTGTTTAGCAGTAAAAAAATTGTCTAAACAATTACCTTTAAGTAAATTTAGACTTATGAATTTTAAAAAAATGAATGGAAATTCATTGGATAATTTAGATATTAATAGTTATTTGTTAAGGATGGGTAGGGAAGAGGGTGATTTCAGGTATTTTATCGTCTATGATAATTATTTAAATATTCTTTCTTACAACTGCTCAAACTATTATGGTCTTTCAGTTGGATTATTAAGTGATAAATTTAAATAATATAAATAAAATATTGTTTTTACTAATTTTATCATCTTGTACAGTAACATCTATTGATACTGTAGATGATATAAAAAAAGAAGAAGTCACAACTCAAGATTACTTTAAAAAATCGGATGTTATTATATCTCCACTTGATGATTATAATATTGAGTTAAGTGTTTTAGAAAAGTTTGTTACAGATGCAAGAATAGAGGGTAATAATATACATCATTCTAATTTGCCTATACCCAGCGTTGTAAAATTATCAGATCCAAATAACTTAGATAATAGTATTATTGTCAGAAATATTAAGCTAGATACTGAAAATAGACTTTCATTAAGTCAAGAGATAATTGATAATATATCACTAAATACAAAAGTATATTTAGAATATTTAAAAGATGAATCAATAATTCTGAGAAATGTTGTCGACTCAAAAGAAGAGAGTAAGATAAAGATGGATGATACAGAAATTTCATTTGAACAGTTAGATCAAGATCAAACTGAAATCAGTGAAAAACTTGATTATGAGAAAATTAAAACTCTAGATATTAAAAATTCTAAGAAACAAAACACTATATTAGTTGAAATTTATAAAGATATAAATCTAGCAAAGCTTAAAACTAATAAAATCAAGAATTTAGGATTGTTGTATGAAGAAAATGAAGAGGGAGTTATGGTTTTTGCTGGCCCATTTCTAAAGAGTGATATAAATCTTAAGTTAGATTTTCTGATTAAAAATGGATATTTGAATGCAAAAAAAACACCTTAATTTATTATTTATAGCAATAATTATTCTATTTCCTAAACAATCTCTTACTATTGAAAGTTTGGCGAAAACGGCGCTTGTAATAGATTTATCAACAAACGAAGTTCTTTTAGAGAAAAACTCTAAAGCCAAAACATATCCATCAAGTATGACCAAGATGATGACTGCCCTTGTAGCATTTGAAAAAATCAAAAATGGTACTTTATCATTAGATCAAGAGTTTTTAGTAAGTAAAAAGGCATGGAAAATGGGCGGGTCAAAGATGTTTATAGAGGTAGACAAAAGAGTAAAAGTTTATGATTTGTTACTAGGAATTATCGTTCAGAGCGGAAATGATGCCTCAATTGCTTTAGCAGAGGGTATATCTGGCTCTGAGGAAATTTTTGCTATTGAAATGAACAATTTAGGTAAAAAAATAGGACTCACAGAGACTAATTTTACGAATAGCAGTGGCTGGCCTGATGATAATCATTACACTACAGCTGAAGATCTTGCTAAAATAGCTCAGTACACGATTGAAAATCATTATGAATTATATCAAATGTACAAATTAAGTGATTTTACATACAGCGGGATCAAACAAGATAACAGAAATCCACTCCTATATACATTTGAGGGGTCTGATGGTTTTAAAACAGGTTATACAGAAGCAGCTGGCTACGGTTTGGTTGGATCTGCTGAAAGAGGGGATAGGCGCCTGATTATTGTTCTAAATGGACTAGACTCTTCCAAATCAAGAGCCCAGGAGTCACTAAGATTAATGGATTGGGGTTTCAACAATTTTCAATTAGTAGATTTTTTTAAAAAAAATGAGGTTATTCAAGAAGTTAATACTTGGCTAGGTAAAGACGATAAAGTAGACCTAGTTGCTTTAAACGATATAAGCGTGAGTATTCCAAAAGCACAATTATCTTCTGCTAAAGTTAATGTGATAGTAGAGGAACCAATTGCAACTCCAATTCAAAAAGGTGATCAAATAGCCAAACTTCAGATATCTTTTGCTGATAAGAGTTCTGAATTTCCTTTATTTTCAGGCGAGGACATTGAGCAAAAGAATTTCTTTTCAAGAATATTTTCAGCTATTTATTATATCATTCTTGGATCTAACTAAATATTATCATATAGAATGAAAGTAATCAGTTTTGAAGGTTTCGAATATTCTGGAAAATCGACACAGATAAAACTTTTAAAAAAATATTTTATAAAAAATAATATTAAATCTACTTTTACTAGAGAGCCTGGAGGTAACAAAGATTTAGAAAAGATAAGAAATGTGATTTTAAAATCTAATTTCGATAATTTAAGTTTAATAATGTTTTTCTTTGCATCTAGATTTGCATTATTATCTTCAATTAAAAAGAATGACTTCATTGTATTTGATAGATTTTTTGACTCTACTTATGCTTATCAAAAATATAATTCTAAAGAAAAAAAACTTATTATCAGTTTAATTAAGTTAATTCATAAGAAATTTATTCCGAATATAACTTTTTATTTGAAGTTAGATAAAAAAAATTTAATAAGTAGGAGAAACAAAAGATTATATTCAAATAAATTTGATAAAAAATATTTTGGACAATTCTCAAGAATTCAAAAAAATTATGAAGAAATATCTAAAATAAAAATAGGTGAACGTAAGTTTGTTGCTATTGATGCATCACTATCTGCTAATGAAGTACATGAAAAAATCATATTAAATCTGAAAAAATGCAAATTGATAAAGTAGTAAATACTATAAAATCTGAGAGCAGTGGCTTTTACTTATTAGAGACTACTAATAGTGAGAGTATTTCACATTTAGAGAAAGAGATTTTAAAAAATTTCTATGCGAAACAATATGAAATAGATACAAGTTTTATTATTTTAGAGCCTGAAGAAAAATCAAAATTTATTACAATTGATCAAATAAGAAAAATGAAAAAAGAGTTTCTACATACAAATGTATTAAACCTTAATAAAGTAATATTTGTCAGAGAGGTAAATTATTTAAATATTAATGCGTTAAATGGACTTTTAAAAATTATTGAAGAAATACCATACAAAACCTATTTTATTTTTTGTTCTTCAAACTTAATAAGCTTACCTGAAACAATAATTTCTAGGGCAAGAGTTATCAGAGATCTGAAGTCACAAATAAATTTTAGTGATTTTAATTCATTGAAAGAAGACATAGCGAGACAAAATCAAAATATTTCAGAGGAATTAATACATTCTATTATTAACCCTTTCATTGATTTAAAAAGTACTGATTTTTTTGAAAAGATAAAACTTTTTAACAGAGATCAAATAAGTGTATGTTCATTAATATTTTTAAAAATACTCAAATACTATTTAAGAAATAATTTAAATAATAAAAAACTTTATAAATACCTATTAAAACTTCATTCAGATTATTTAACTGATGTAGATGAGAGTTTAAAATTCAATACATTAACAAATGAGCTAATTTCAATCTATTTTACAAGATTAAATTCTAATCTTATTAAGTATGTCTAAAAATTATTTTACAACTCCAATATATTATGTGAACGATAAACCTCATATTGGACATGCTTACACCTCAATTGCTGTTGATATATTAAAAAGATTTTATAATTGTAGAGGTCTCAATTCTTATTTTCTAACAGGAACAGACGAGCATGGACAAAAAGTTGAAAGAGCTGCTCAAGAAAAAAATATTGATCCTCAAAAATTTACTGACATGGTTTCAGAAAATTTTAAAGATTTAAGTAATTTATTAAATTTATCTAATGATGATTTTATAAGAACAACAGAAGAAAGACATAAAAAGTCTGTTCAAAATCTATGGAGAGTTCTGTTGGAAAAAGATGAAATTTATTTGTCCAAATATAGCGGATGGTATTCTGTAAGAGATGAAGCTTTCGTAGCTGATAATGAAATAGTTGAAAAAAATGGTAAAAAATATAACAGTTTTGGATCTGAATTATCTTGGGTTGAAGAAGAGTCATATTTTTTTAGACTTTCTAAATGGCAAGGCAAACTGTTAAATTTTTATAAAAATAATCCAAATTTCATTGTCCCAAAATCTAGATCTAATGAAGTTATTAAATTTGTTGAGTCAGGGTTAAAAGATCTCTCCGTTTCTAGAACAACATTTAAATGGGGAATTGATGTCCCTACAGATGAAAAACATATTGTTTACGTTTGGTTAGATGCTCTAACTAACTATATTTCAGCTTTAGATTATCCAAATAAAAATTCTGATTTATATCAAAAATATTGGCCTGGGATACATGTAGTAGGGAAGGATATAATCAGATTTCATGCTATTTTCTGGCCTGCTTTTTTAATGGCTGCAGAGTTAGATCCACCAAAGCAGATCGTAGCACATGGTTGGTGGACAAATGAGGGTCAAAAAATTAGTAAAAGTCTTGGTAATGTCATTGATCCTAAAGAATTGATTGATGAATACGGTCTAGACTCAGTAAGATATTTTCTTTTTAGAGAGGTTCCATTTGGCAATGACGGTGATTTTTCTAAGGTGGCTATCAAAAATAGAATTAATGGTGAATTGGCAAATAACTACGGAAATTTAATACAAAGAATACTTAGTTTTATTTGTAAGAATTTAGAACAAAATATTGATTTAACTGAAGATAATTTTAATTTTGAAATTTTAAAACAAATTAACGATTCTGAAAAAGAATTGTTTGAGTATATGGGAAATTACAAATATGACGAATACCTTAAAAAATTATTCTCATTTATGAATGATTTAAATAATTATGTCGATAAATCTGCTCCTTGGGTATTAAAAAAAACAGATCCTGAAAAAATGAAAAGAGTATTGGCTAATATTTGCCTATGTATTATCAGGGTTAGTCAATATTTAGTTCCATTTATGCCTTCAAAAACCTCAGAAGTATTCAATTTATTCGAAAATACGAATAGTATTAAATTAGATATTTTTGATAATTTTAAAGAGGTAATTAACTTAAAATTTCTAAAAATACGACAACCTGAACCTTTATTTACTAAAATTGAGTAATTTAATAGACAGTCATGTGAATTTTGGTCATGAATTACTTAAAAATTCAGTATCAGATGTCTGTAAAGATGCTAAAGAAAATAACATAGAGCGAATTTTAAGTATAAATTCTAATATATACGAGTTTCAGAGAGATATTAATTTAATTAAAGGTTTTAAATTTGTCGATATCACTTTAGGTCATCACCCAAATAATACTCTTGATATCAAACCTGAGGAAATAAAGACTCTATTAAATGAAAATATTAAAAAATTTAAAGATAGAATTGTTGGAATAGGGGAAACAGGCTTGGATTATCATTATGATATTCCTAAAAATAAGCAAATAGAAAGCTTAGAGATACATTTAGATGTAGCTAGTTTTTATAATTTACCGTGTATAATTCATATGAGAGATGCTGAAGAGGATATGATTAAAATTTTAACTAAATACTCAAAAAAAATAGGTGATATTCTTATACATTGTTTCACTGGAAGTGAAGAATTTGCAAAAAAATGTATTGATTTAGGTTGTTTTTTTTCTTTGTCAGGCATTATTACGTTCAAAAATGCCAATAAATTAAGAGATACAATTAAAATACTACCAATTAAAAAAATAATTTTTGAAACTGATAGTCCTTATCTTACGCCTGATCCTTTAAGAGGTAAAATTAATAAACCAAGCTATTTAAAAATTATAGTTGAGAAATATTGTGAAATTACTGGAAACGACTACATTAATACATGCGAAATTAGTACTTACAATTACAAAAAGCTTTTTAAAATAAATGACTGAAAAAACTGAAATAAATATATTAGGATGTGGGTCAAGTTTTGGAGTCCCTTTATCTCACGACATTTGGGGTAATTGTGATAAATCAAATCCTAAAAACCAAAGAACACGACCTTCAATACTTTTAAAAAAAGCAGGAAAAACAATACTAATTGATACTAGCCCTGATTTAAGGAAACAGTTAATCGACAATAAAATTAATAATGTTGACTCAGTTATTTATACACATTCCCATGCTGATCACATACATGGAATTAATGATTTAAGGACTATTTCAATGATAAATAAAAAAAAAATACCAATTTATGCTGATAAAATAACTTTAGAGACTCTTCAAACTAGCTTTTCTTATTTGTTTTCAAAGTCATCCACCCATGGTTATGAACCCATTTTAAATGCTAACGTTCTTAATGGGAACAATACTGAGATTGAGGGTTTTAAAATTGAGATTATTCGACAAAATCATGGAAATATTGACTCCTACGGTTTCATTTTTGATAATAAAATAGCTTATAATTTAGACATTAAGTATTTTTATGATGAGGATTATTTAGATAGAATCAAAGGCATTCAATGTTGGTTTCTTGGTTGTTTAAGATATGATGAACACCCATCTCATGCCAGTTATTCTGAAGTAATTGATTGGGCGAAAAAAGTTAATGCAAAACAAACTTTTCTTAGTCATATGACTGCCCATATTGATTATGAAACAGAATATAGAAAACTGTTTAATAATCATATACATCCAGCTTACGATGGACTTAAAATAACAATCTAGATTCTTATAATATATATTATGCAACAAATAAATGTGTAAATGTCAATAAAATCTGTCAAAGAACATCTTAGTATTATAGCCCCTGACCTAGAGATATCAGAATTTAAAGAGTCTACAGCAACTGTTGAACAAGCTGCAAATGCTCATAATGTTGAGAAAGGACAAATAGTCAAAACAATTGCTTTAATTATAGAAAAACCAATTTTGTTAATGACTTCTGGAGATGTAAAAATTGATAATAAAAAATATAAGAATTTCTTCAAAAAAAAGGCAAAAATGCTGACTGCCAATGAGACATTGCAAATCACCTCTCACCCTATTGGCGGAGTTTGTCCTTTTGGATTACCAAATAAACTAGATATATATTACGATAAGTCCTTAATTAACTTTGACATCGTTATACCAGCAGCAGGATCTACCAATAGTTCTGTGAAAATTCAAACAAAAAGGCTTATAGAATTAACTAGTGCTTTTAAAGTTGATGTATGTAAAAAGTAAGTAAAAACAGTATATTATTTACTGTTATTATACTTAGATTTTACAATTTTTGGAGCAGTTGCAAAAGTAGCCGCTGTCATAAAAGTTCCAAAAATAAGAAGAAAATGAGCGCTAGCTGTGATGCCAAAAATCAAAAAAGAGCCAAAATATAGTGAAAAAATGATACACCACATCCATGCTAAAAGTTGCATAATGAGGTGTCTCAGGGCCACACTAGGTATTTTTCTTAGAGGATTCCAATCAGCGTCCATGACTCCACTGTAAATTTGCATAAACATGTTTTTCATGGCCTTTTATACATGCGACAGATGTGACCAGATCACTTATTTTTAATAATAATTTCAATTATTTCAGTTAAGGTAGAACCTATGAGAAAAATAGAATTCTGGTACTCAATTGGAAGTACATATACTTACCTCTCTACTCAAAGATTAGCGCAGATAGAGACTGAAAATGAAGTTATATTTGAATGGTCTCCTTTCAGTGTAAGATCAAGAATGATTGAAATGGAGAATGTCCCTTTTATGGCTGAAAAAAAAAGAGATAAGATTGATTATATGTGGCGGGATGTTCAAAGAAGAGCTAACTTCTATGGATTTAATGCAAAAGTACCTGCTCCCTACCCACTTAAAGAGTTTGATTTAGCTAACAAAGTTGCAATTTTGGGAAAAGATCAAGGGTGGATCAAAGAATATACTATTTTAACCTATAAAAAGTGGTTTTTAGAGCATTTGGAGCCTGGATCAGAGCCAAATCTGAGTTCTACTCTTAAAGAAATTGGACTTGATTCAGATAATGTAATAAAACAAGCTCAAACAGACGATATTGAACAAAAATATTTAAAAAACACAGAAATGGCTAAAAATAAAGGTATTTTTGGAAGTCCCACATTTATCGTTGAAAATGAGGTTTTTTGGGGAGACGACAGATGTGAAGATGCCATAAAATGGCTTTCAAAATAATGTCTATTTTCAATTTTTTTACGTTTTTAGGTATATTGAAATTTTATTAAGTATAAATCCCTTAGTAATTTTATGAATTTGACTATTGATTTACTAAAAAAAATATTGATAATCTTCCAACCCAAAATCCAAATATTTAAAAAATTTTGTGAGTGTCGCAATTTACATAAGCTTTTTTACCTAAAATTGTCCAGTTTTAATGATTTTTAATAGTTTTTTTGAAATCACAGATTGGAGTAACTGTTTTGATGGTTTTATTGGCAAGTAATGTTAACTATCACTCAATTTAGTGCTCTAATTTGCTATTTAATTAGATAAAATGTGTGAATATTTATTTTATTCCTTCAAAATCAAATTAATTTTCAATATTTATTCTTAATAACTCATTTTATGTTTATTTTATTTTTGATTTAGTCAGATTATTTGTTTTTTTCTTTCTAGATGTAATATATAATAAATTAAAAAATTAGTGTGTAAATACAGTATTTTATTATAAATATTTAATATAAATTATTAAGTTTATAAATTTCCAACTTTGGAAAATTTTTTTCTCTCGTTTGGATCAAGATACCTTTTTCTTAGTCTTAAGTTTTTAGGAGTAACCTCCAATAATTCGTCAGAATTGATATAGGTCATCATTTCCTCAAGTGACATCATCCTAGGAGCAGTTAAATTTACGGCCTCATCAGACCCAGATGCTCTGACATTAGTTAATTGTTTTCCTTTTAGAACATTTATCTCTAAATCATTATCTCTAGTATGCTCACCGACTACCATACCTTGATAAACAGGTGTTTGGTGTTTAACAAACATTACACCTCTATCTTGAAGCTTCCAAATAGCATAAGCTATTGCTTTACCGTTTCCTGTGGAAATTAACGCGCCTGCCCTTCTCTCTGTAATCTCCCCTTTAAATGGTTTATACGAGTGAAACACTCTATTTAATACACCAGTTCCTCTTGTGTCTGTTAAGAACTTACTTTGATAGCCAATTAGTCCTCTAGAGGGGGCAATAAATAATAACCTTGTTTTATCAATTCCAGATTTTCTCATGTCTAACATATCAGCTTTTCTTTGATTCATGTTATCAATAACTATACTAGAAAACTCTTCATCTACATCTATCGTTACCTCTTCATAGGGTTCACACTTTGTCCCCTCTACATCTTTGTAAACTACTTTAGGTCTAGAAAGAGATAATTCAAAACCCTCTCGTCTCATGGTTTCTATTAAAACACCTAATTGCAATTCACCTCTTCCTCCAATTTCAAATGAATCTTTATTTTGATTTTCTGAGAAGGTAATAGCAACGTTTGTCTCAGCCTCAGCTATTAATCTATTTCTTATTAAAGTTGATGTTACCTTTTTACCTTCAGTTCCAGCTAATGGTGAGTCATTAACCATAATGTTTATTGACATAGTAGGAGGATCTATTGGTGTAGATTTTATTGGTGTTTCTATATCAGTTGAACAAATGGTGTCTGATACTGATGTGATTGATAAACCTGCTATGCAAACTATATCTCCAGTGTTAACTGAGTTAACAGTTATTTTTTTAGTTCCCTCAAATTTTAAAAGTTTAGTAAGTCTTCCAGTTTCAATGATTTTACCAGATAAGTTTAAAGCATGAACGCTGTCGTTTATTTTTGCAGATCCCTGCTCTACTCTTCCAATTAGACATCTTCCTAAGTATGGATCATAGTCTAAAAGTGTTGATAACATTGCAAAAGGTCTAGTATTATCAACATCTGGTGATGGTACATGACTAATAATTTTATTTAACAGAGGCGTTAGGCTGGATCTATCATCTGACAAATCATTAACACACCATCCACTTCTACCTGATGCATATAAAACTGGAAAATCTAATTGTTGAGTATTTGCATCAAGTGAGACAAATAAATCAAAAACTTCGTTTAACACATCATCTGGCCTTGAGTCAGATTTATCGATTTTATTGATTACTACTATCGGCTTAAGTCCTTGTTTTAAAGCCTTTCCTAAAACAAATTTTGTCTGAGGCATTGGACCTTCTGAAGAGTCAATAAGCAAGATAACACCATCAACCATTGATAAGACACGTTCTACTTCACCACCAAAATCTGCATGTCCAGGTGTATCGATTATATTTATTCGAGTATCTTGAAAAATTATAGAGGTAGGCTTTGCTAAAATAGTTATGCCTCTCTCTTTTTCTAAATCATTAGAGTCCATAATTCTTTCTGATATTTCTTGATTATCTCTAAAAATTCCACATTGCTTCAATAAATTATCAATAAGAGTAGTTTTCCCATGATCAACATGAGCAATGATTGCAAGATTCTTAATATCGTTCATTGAGATAGATGTCTTATAGATTAAAATTAACTATTTAAAAGCTTATTTTTTGCTTCAGTTATTAAATTAGATAAATAATTATTACCATCTTTATCAGGATGGAACTTCTTCATTAAGTCATAATATGATTTTTTAATATCATCATCAGAAGCTCCTTTTTTAAGACCCAAAACTGATAGCGCTTCCTCCTCTGTCATTTGTGATTTGTCTGAAGAGGATGTTGATTGTTTATTTTGACTAATAATTACATTTAAAATATTAAATCCACGTGGATCATTTGTTTTTAGTTCCTCTAAGAGCTTCGATACCTCATTTTGAGATAGAGAGGAAAAAGAACGGCCTTTAAAAACTCCCTCTATAATATGAATTGTAGCTTGACGTGATTGTAACACAATTTCAATTTGTAAATACTTCGTATTAATTTTTGGTTTGAACTTACTTCCAAAAGAAGATCGCGAAAACAAGTTTAATATAGTTAATAATGATGAGATCCTTCGAAAAAAAAGTAAAGCAGGAGCTAAGGCAACAGGTAGGAAATTTAATTTTCCTGAAAAAATTAAAAAACATCCTAGAATTATTATTAATGAAATAATTAAATATTTTTTATAACGAGACGATAATTGATTACCAAAGAAAACAAAGATACATATAGCTACAATTGAAAATAATAATAAGATTTTAATCATCCTAAATTAATTTTTAATTGTTTAATCCTCTGTTCTCTTCCACAACTGTACTTGTAATATGTATATCTTATTGGATTTTTTTTGTAATAATCCTGATGATATTCCTCTGCAACATAAAAATTTTTAAAAGGTAAGATCAATGTTTCAACATTCTGTTTGTGATTTTCCTGAATTTTACCTATGTAAAAGTTAAATCTATCTTTAACATTCTGATCATTGCTGAAAAGAGCACTTTTATAAGAATAACCTTTATCACAAAATTGACCTACACCATCAAAAGGATCAATGTTTAAAAAGAAAGTCCGAATTATTGTGTCTATACTAACAATATCTGAGTCAAAAATAATTTCAGCCACTTCTATATGGCCTGTATCACCCTTGACAACTTCTTGATAAGTTGGATTTTCTACATGACCTCCTGAATAGCCAGATCGAACGTCAATTACACCTTTTAATTTTTCATAAACCTCCTCAACACACCAGAAACAACCACCAGCTAAGTAAATTGTATTAATTTTTGCGTAAGCTGTAATAGGTAACAAAAATAAGAAAAGAAAAAGTCTATAGATCATATTGCGTTGATAAATAAATTACGAAACTTCAATGTATTTAGACCGGGCTTACCGTTTGAAATAGTAAATTTATCAACTTTAACTATGGGCATTACAAAATTAGTAGCACTTGTCATGAATGCTTCATCTGCATCAAGAAGAGATTTGATAGAAAATTTTTTTTCCTCAAATTTAAATTTATTTTTTTTTAAGATTGATATTAATTTATGCCTTGTACATCCTTTTAAAATTCTAAAGTTAAGTGGGTGCGTAATACATTTGTTTTTTTTTATAATCCAGATACTTGAAGAATTACCCTCAGTGATCATATTTCTATTATCAAATAATACTGCTTCATGTGATTTATTCTTTTTAGCATGATTTGCAGCTAGAACATTACCTAATAGAGAAATACTTTTAATATCTGACCTATGCCACCTTATATCTGGATAAAGAGATGTTTTTACACCTTTTAGTGCTAACTTATTTAAATATTCAAAGTTTTTATTAATTGAGTATATAATAATATTAGGCTTAAGTTTATCAGGGTATTTATGTTCCCTTGGATTTTGATCCCCTCTTGTAATTTGAATATAAATAATACCCATTTTTAAATTATTTAATTTTTTGATTTTATTGGTGATACTAATAATTTGATTTCTATTGAGTTTAATTTTCATATTCATTTTTTTTAATGAAACAAATAATCTGTTTAAATGAAGATTTAAATCTACTAATTCACCTTTGAATACAGCAATGACCTCATAAACCCCATCAGAGAATTGAAAACCTCTATCTGTTACACTGACATACGATTGATTTAAAGGTTTATATTTTCCGTTAATATAACAGGTTGTCATAAGAATATCTTTTTGATTATATTAATACCATGAATCTTAAAAGACGAGATTTTATTAAAAAATTATCATGTGCTTGTTGTGCGCCTTTATTTTTACCTTCTTGTACTGAGGTAGCTATTACAAATCGTAAACAACTCTCTATTATTTCAGATGAAAGTATCAACAAACAAGCTCTTCAAGCCTACGAACAAGTCAAAAAACAAGAAAATTTAATAGAGTCTGGGCAAAATTTTAGAGCAGTAAGAGAGGTAGGTCTCAGAGTTACAGAGTCAGTAGAAGAGTATTTTTTAAAAATGGGTCAGTCAGACTCTATAAAAAATTATAATTGGGAATTTATCTTAATTGATGACAAGGACACACTTAATGCTTGGTGTATGCCTGGTGGTAAAATAGCATTTTATACAGGTATCTTAGATGTTGCTGCTAATAATGATGGTTTGGCCTCAATAATGGGGCATGAAATTGCTCATGCGGTTGCTCGCCATAGTGTTGAAAGGGCTAGTCAAGCATTAGCAATAAATGTAGGCACTACTATCTTGGATATTGCCTTAGAGGGTGCTCTTTCGAGTACCTCAGCTGATGATTATTTAGTAAATTTAGGTCTATCTTTACCTTTTAACAGATTACAAGAATCGGAGGCTGACTATTTAGGCTTGGCTTTTATGACAATGGCCAAATACGATAATCATGAGTCATATAAAGTCTGGCAGCGAATGGCTGAAGTACAAAAAGGAAACGCACCACCAGAGTTTTTATCTACACACCCTTCCCCCAAAAATCGTATTGAAAAACTTAAAAACTGGATACCTGAAGTTGATTTAAGATTTACCTAAAGCGTTGTTTTGTCATACTTTAAAAAAATCAGAAATTTAATATATTTTAAATATGAACAAAGTTATTAAGTTAAAAAAGCAGTCAAAAACAAGCGACTCTGATAGCATCAAACAGCTAAACAGTAAGCTAAACAAACTTGATAAGAAAATTGATAACCTCTATGAGAGATTAGACGGTCATATAAATAAAATAGATAAAGTTTATTCTAGACTAGAGGAACATTTTTCAGGTATCGAAAAGCTTTTATCGTTCTTTAAATTTAGAAAATAACTATTTCAATAACTCATAATTTATGGCATCAGAGGATTCTAATAGTTCTTCATAACTGTTCGAAAACCATTTTCTTACATTATTTTTATTAATAATGACCGGGTTTCTATTGTGAATAAATTCTACATTTTCCAGTGAGGATTTAGTTAAAATTGAAAAATATACAGTATCTTCTATTAGTTTATAGACACCTGCAAAAAAACTGACTGGTGTTTTGGTAAATAGTTTATATTTTTCTTTCAATTCATGGGTTTTCATCCATTCAAAATAACTACTAAAAGGGACTAAACAGCGGTTATTTGTTATAAGACTATTACTGAAAGATTTTTCGTGAACTGTCTCTGATCGAATATTGAAAAGTGTTTTTCCTTTAGGAAGCCAATCAAATGACAAACCCCAATTTGATTGTTTAAATACAAGTTTAGAGTTTAGAGTAAAGACAATAGGTGCTTTATTAGAAGGGCAAATATCTTCATTTTTATAATCAAATATTGATTTGAAGTTATTTATAGTTTCACTCTTAAAAGAAGAGTGATTATCTTTAAGATTAAGCGAATATCTTCCACACACTATTAAATTTTTCTAAAATTCAAATAGTTAGAAATATCAAAGTCCTTATATGAAGTTCTTAAACCTAAAAATTGAAAATAATCATCCCTAATTTTTTTTCCAAGAGAGGTATCTGTATAATTATCTAAAACACCATTGATGTTTTTTTTGGCTTCAATGACAATATCATTAGGTAGTTGCCTGAATTCTACACCCAGTGACCTCAATTTATTTATAGCCACAACCTCTTTGTACATAAAATCAGACAACATTTCTTGATTTTCTGACTGACAAGCATACTCGATGATGCTCTTAGCTTCATTATCAAAAGAGTTCCATTTATCTAAATTCATTCCTAATGAAATAGAAACTGTAGGTTTTTTAAAATCTGGATAATAACAGTAATTTGTTACTTTATAAAAACCAAAAGCTAAGTCCATAACTGGATTGGACCAGTCTGCAGCGTCTATAGCACCACTTGCTAAAGACTGAAGAATTTCACCTCCTGGTATATTTATAGAAGTTGCCCCCATAGTCTTTAATAGATCTCCTCCCATACCTGGGCTTCTTATTTTGAGTTTAGCAACATCCTCAAGACTATTTAATTCGTTTTTGAACCAACCAAATAATGTAGATCCAGTATTGCCGACTAAAAAATGTTTTATATTAAAATTCGAACCTAATTCATCCCATAGTACTTGACCATTGCCTGAATATATCCAAGAGTTAAATTCTTCGGCAGTCATTCCAAAAGGTACTGCTGCAAAAAAAGGATAAGCTTTGTTCTTTCCACCCCAATAGAACTCTGCTGAGTGATATATATCAGCTGTTCCAGATGATACGGCATCAAACACTCCAAAAGGTGGGACTAATTCACCAGCTGAGTAAACATTAACTTTTATTCTTTTATTAGATAAGTTCTCAATTCGCTGAGCCAACCTGTTTGCACCTAAACCTATACCAGGGAAATTCTCTGGCCATGATGTGACCATATTCAACTCTGTTATGGTGCTTGCGTGTACATTAAAACTAGAAAGTGCAGCTGCACCCAATACAGGAATTGAAGCTTTTTTAATAAAATTTCTTCTATTAATTTTTTTTTTCATATTTTTATATAAATAAGATAACACTTTATAAATAAAAATGAAATTAGAAGCAAAAAGTTTATTAGCCGCACTTAATGATCAAAAAATTGAATATAAACTTTTTGAACACGAGGCTTTTTTTACTGTTGAAGAGTCTAGTAAATTAAAATCGGATTTGAATATGCAAGGTGCGCATACAAAAAATCTTTTTTTGAGGGACAAAAAGAGAAATTTTTTCTTACTTTCATGCTTAGATAGCACTGAAGTAGACCTAAAAATTATCAAAAACACTATACAGTGCCAAGGAAATCTCTCTTTTGGAAGTGCAGAATATTTATATGATAAACTTGGAGTCAAACCAGGTTCTGTTAGTCCCTACTCTTTAATCAATAATGTAGATAAGGATGTAAGTTTTTACTTAGATAAAAAAATCAATGATCATGAATTATGCAATTTTCACCCACTAGACAACACTAAAACAATTCAAGTAAAAACAGAGGATTGTATTAAATTTTTAAAAACAATTACGACTGTGCGATTAATTGACTTTACGACTATGGAAGTGATTAATCTCTAAAATTTTGAAACTGTAAAGGAATTTTAATATCACTTGATTTTAACAATTCGATCATTGATTGTAGATCATCTCTTTTCTTTCCAGTAATTCTTACTTCATCTCCATTAATTGAAGCTTGAACTTTTGCTTTTGAAGATTTTACAAGGTTTGTTATTTTTTTTGAGTCCTCTTTTGATATTCCATTCAAAATATCAATAAATTGTCTTACCCTGTTTCCAGAAGCTGTTTCAGTTGATTTTAGGTGTATAAATTTTGGATCTATTTTTCTTCTTACAATATTATTTTTTAAAATATCATTAAATTGAGTTAATTTAGTATTGTCCGTTGTCTCTATTGTAATAGAAAAATCGTTTCGTTCGATTGTTGAATTAGTGTTCTTAAAGTCAAATCTATTATCAACTTCTCTTTTTGTATTATTGATGGCATTATCAATTTCTTGAATATCCGGTGACGAGACAACATCAAAAGAAGGCATAAGTGAACAATACAATATTTTTATTTATTTCAACACTAATAGTTTGGGGGCCTACCTGGTATATTATTAAATTTCAACTTGGCATTGTTGATCCAATGACATCAGTTTTTTACCGGTTTTTTTTATCATCAATAATAATTTTAATATTTTGTATATTTAAAAAAATAAATCTTAAATTTACTCTAAAGGAGCATTTTTTTATAGCTGCTCTAGGTATATCATTATTTAATATAAACTATGTATTGTTTTACCTATCCACAGTTCATCTAATTAGTGGGTTTGTAGCTCTTTGTTTTTCATCAATATTATTTATGAATGTTGTTAATAATATTATTTTTAAAGGTAAATTTCCAAAAATTATGACTTTGGTTGGAGGTTTTATTGGAACGTTAGGATTACTTTTTATATTTTATGATGAAATTATTAATTTTGAATTATCAAAGAGCACAAGTATTGGGATTTTACTTGGTGTATTGGCAACTTATTTTGCATCTATTGGTAACTTAATTTCAGAGTATACCTCTAAAATTAAATTGAATGTTGTTGCAGTTACAGGATATGGGATGTTGTATGGCTCTATATCACTATTAATTTATCTTTTAATAACTGGTACTGAATTAAATTTTGATTTTAGTTATAAGTATATTATATCATTACTATATTTATCTGTTTTTGGAAGTGTATTCGGTTTTATTCTTTATCTTTCAGTAATAAAAAATATAGGTGCCAATGATGCAGCGTACATTGCAATAATAATGCCACTTATAGCACTAATTATTTCTACAATATTTGAAGGTATGATATGGAACTTAAATTTATATATTGGGTCGTTTCTTGTTCTATTTGGAAATATATTAATTTTAAAAAAAAATTAGTTTTTGAATAATTTCTTTTGAAAAATTACAATGATGCTTGATATGAAAAAAAGTATAAACATTGGTGTGTATACAAATTCTATACCTATCATATCTGCAACATAACCTAATGTAGGAGGCGCTATCATGAAAACCCCATATGTGCCTATTGTAATAATTGAAATACCGACAGTGGGGTCAACACCTTTAATAGAGGACCCATACGTGTAACAAATTGGAATAACAGAAGAAACACAAAAACCAGCTATGATAAATCCAATTATCGCAAAAAATAAAGAACTGCTAAATGCAATTACTAACGAACCAACTAATGAACCTAAAACTGAGAAAACAAGAAAATTATAAATACCAAACATTTGTTTTAATTTATCTCCTATTAGTCTTCCAAAAACCATACTTCCATTAAAGGCTATTGCAGCAAGTCCAATATTGAAACCGTCTGCATTAATGTAATCTCTCATGTATAGAGACCCCCAGGAGTCGGTCCCCCCTTCCAAAAAAACTGCCGTGATAGCTAATACAACCAAAATTATAAGAAATACGGGCCAACTAAAAAAAATTGAAAAAAAAGATAATGGATCTGATTTATTATTTTCTATAGTTAAACTACTAAAAAAAATTAATGGGGCTAAAAAAACAATATAAACAAGAGAATTTATAAAAAAACTAATTTTAAATTCTAAGAATAAACTTGTTAACAACGATCCAGATAATAGTCCAATACTCCAAAATGCGTGAAAGCCTGACAGCATCGGTTTATTTAATTTTTTTTCTAAAGAAGTGGCTTGAACATTAAGAATTACTTCAAAAAGTCCATAACAAACGCCAAAGATAAGACTGAGTATTGCCATTAATGTGAATGAGTGGGCAAAAGGTATGAGCATCCATAAAAGACAAATTAAAAATCCAGATAAAAGAGATATTTTTTTTGATGGATAGAGTTGCATTATTTTTGGCATGGCTATCATTGTCAGAACAGAGCCAATTGAAAAAATTACAAAAAGATATCCCATACCACTATAGTCAACGTTTATTTGATCTTTTATATCTGGAATTCTAATTGCCCAAAGGCCCACAAAAAAAGAAATAGAGAAAAAAAGTGCCTTACATGCAGTAATTTCTGATATCTGTATCTTCAATATTAATTATAATTTATTAAATTATTACCAACCACCATCGTCATCTAATTTTTTGTCTTTTACAGTTTTCATAGATGATGTTTTAACTAACTTCCAAATACCATTGCCTGAAACAATAATTTCATTATTTGAAAATACTTGGCATTTAACAAAACAAAGTGTTTTTGTCATTCTCTCTATAGATGGAATTCCAATGAGCTCATCTCCTTTTTGTGCAGAAAAAGTAAAGTGAGTATTCATTGATATTGTTACACATGGTCTATTACCAAATGACTTATAGGCAGTATTACCCATAACATTATCCAAAAAAGACATTAAAAAGCCACCATGGGCAAAGTTCCCAGAATTTAAATGTTTCTCAGAAACTGTCATTCTATACTTATGTTGATTATTTTCTAATTTTGTTTCTAACTCTCCAAGTAGTTGTGAGTATGAAGATTTTGATATTAACTTCCAGGTCATATATAACTTTATAATGCAATCTTTTAAAAAAGAAATAACTTATGGTGTGTCTTAAAATTATTATTTGTAATGAATAGATCTTATAGAATAGAAAATAATAGCTCTAACAGTTTTATACCAAGTTATTCTGGAACTAACGGTGCCATAGCAACTCATTCAAATTTATCATCAATTACTGCACATAATATTTTAAATGATGATAAAGGTAATGCCTTTGATGCTGCAGCTGGAGCTATGTTAGTTGAAGGGCTTGTAAATCCTCAAATGTTTGGCATGGGAGGTGAAGGAGTAATGATTTTAAAGCCTAAAGACCAAAGTCCTCTTGTCTTAAATGGAAATACTATATCTCCAAAAAAATTTAATTTTTTAAATTTAGTTACAAGAGGATACACAGAAGTTCCTGATGAGGGAATATTATGTGCTGGAGTTCCAGCAGCATTTTCTAGTATTTTTAGAATGTTACAACTATATGGCAAACTAGATTTTAGGACTATTTCTAAATATGCTAAAGAATACGCAAAAGAAGGATATCCTTTACACACTGGAATAATAAACCAAAATAAATTTGGCTTAAAAAGTCTAAAAGGTAAATTTATAAAAGAGTGGAAAAATTCTGCAAAATTATATTTAAAAAATAATAAAATTCCAAAATTAGGAAGTTTATTTAGAAATTCGGCTTACGCAAACTTAATAGATTATCTTGGAAATTACGAAAAAAAAATCACAGGATCTCGAAATAATAAATTTAATAAATTACATGATGCTTTTTACAAAGGCGATGTTGCAAACTCAATTTTAAAATATTCACAAAAAAATGAAGGGCTTCTCTCAAAAGAGGATTTTGAAAACTTTAATGTTATATTTGAAAAAACAATTTCAGAAAAATATGGTGATTATCAAGTTCATAAAACTAATTTCTGGGGACAAGGATTAACTAGTTTAATGATGTTGAAAATGCTCTACAAACAGAAAATTAAATCACTTAATTCAGCTGGTGATATTCATAAATTTA
>CACBZW010000005.1 GCA_902543855.1 uncultured Alphaproteobacteria bacterium
CTGCAACTAGCATGACTTATAAAGTTGCTGCCTTAGGTGAGGTTGATGAGAGCGGAAGAAGAAAGCCAGTTGATACAGGTGTTGAAAAACAAATTAAAAGCGACTTAATAATTCAAGCTTTGGGTTTTGAGCCTGAGGATTTAAACCATAATTTTAAAACAAATATTGAATTAACAAGCTGGAAAACAGTTAAAGTTGATTTTAAAAAGTTTCAAACTAGCAATCCAAAGATTTTTGCTGCTGGGGATATAGTCAGAGGAGCATCTTTAGTAGTGTGGGCTATTCATGATGGCCGCGAAGTTGCGAAATCAATTCATCAATTTTTACAAAATTCAAAAATAAAAAAAGCATCATGATTGACAAAGAATTAGAACTTTTTAAAAAAAATAGGCAAAAGCTTAAAGAAAATCACATATATAAAGAAAAATATGAACATGATAACTGTGGTGTTGGCTTAGTTGCCTCAATAAAAGGTGAGTCAAGAAGAGATATAGTTGAGAAAGGTATTGAGGCACTTAAAGCTGTATTCCATAGAGGTGCAGTAGATGCTGATGGCAAAACAGGTGATGGTGCTGGTATCATGTTGGAAGTTTCTAACTCATTCTTTAACAAACAAGTATTAAAAATGGGTCACAGGTCTAGCGAAGATACCATATTAGGTGTTGGAATGATATTTTTGCCAAAAAGAGATTTTGGGGCTCAAGAAAAATGTAGAGCTATAGTCGAATATGAAATTATAAAAGCTGGGATGAATCTCTATGGATGGAGACAGGTTCCTGTAAATACAGAAATTATTGGTGAAAAAGCAAATTATACTAAACCAGAAATTGAACAAATAATTTTTTCACCTAAAGCTTATACACCAGATATTGAAAAGAAACTTTACCTAACTAGAAGAAGAATCGAAAATAAAATTAAATCACAAAGTATCAATGATTTCTATGTTTGTTCCTTATCAACAGAGACAATAGTTTACAAAGGGATGTTTTTGGCTGAACAGCTATCAGAATTTTATCCTGATTTACTAGATCAAGAATTTAAATCTAAATTTGCTATTTACCATCAAAGATACTCTACAAATACATTTCCTACTTGGTCTTTAGCTCAACCATTTAGAGTTTTAGCTCATAATGGTGAAATCAACACATTAAAAGGAAATATAAATTGGATGAGTGCTCATGAACCGAGAATTACACATCCTTTTTTTAATGAAAGGATTAATGATTTAAAACCAATACTCGATCCTGATGCTTCTGACTCTGCGTCTCTTGACGCGGTTTTTGAGCTTCTAGTGCAAACTGACAGAGACATGCCGATGGCAAAATCTATGATTATTCCTGAATCTTGGTCTAATAGACCTGACTTATCTGATCAATTAAAGGATATGTATGCTTATTGTAATGCTGTGATTGAGCCGTGGGATGGACCTGCTGCTGTGTGTGGAAATTTTGGAGATTGGATTATATCTGGAATGGACAGAAACGGATTGAGACCTCTCCGTTTCATATTAACTAATGATGATCTGCTAATTTCAGGTTCTGAAGTAGGTATGATTAATATCGATGAAAAAAATATTCTAAAAAAAGGAAGAGTAGGACCTGGTGAATTAATAGCAATTAATTATAAAGAAAATAAATTTTATGAAAGCGATAAATTAAAAGAATTACTTAGTAATCGTAATAACTTCTCAGATTGGAATAAAAAAACTATAAAATTAGATAATATTTTATCCAAAGATAAAATATATGAACCCTCATTAGAGGAAAAAGATAATGTTTTTCACATAGCTAAATCGTTTAATCTTACTCTTGAAACTCTAGATTTAATCTTAGACCCCATGGTTAAAACTGGTCAAGAAGCTATTGGATCAATGGGTGACGATGCACCTTTAAGTGTGCTTACGGAAAGATATAGAGGTCTTCACAGTTTTTTTAAACAAAATTTTGCTCAAGTAACTAACCCACCAATCGATAGTCTAAGAGAACAAGTAGTAATGAGTTTAAAAACTAGGCTTGGAAATTTAGGAAATATCTTAGAACAAGACTCTGAACAATGTAATTTGGTACTTTTAGAGAGTCCATTGTTATTAGATAATGAGTTAGAAACATTAAAAACTCATTTATCAAAATTTACAACTGAAATTGACTGTACATACAATATTAATGATGAGACTAATTTTTTAAATGAAATTCAGAGAATATGCTCCGAGGCTGAGCAAGCAGTGAGATCTGGATCTCAACATTTGATTATAACTGATAATAATATTAATCAAGACAGAATTGCTTTACCGATGATACTTGCAACAAGCGCTGTACATAGTTACTTAATTAAAAACAATCTTAGAACATTTACTTCACTAAATGTTTCATCAAGAGAGTGTCTTGACGTTCACTACTTTGCTGTTCTCATAGGTGTTGGAGCTACAACTGTTAACGCATCTCTAGTAGAAAAACTTATCTCATATAGATTTAAAAAAAATATTTATGAAAAGACCGATTATCCTCAATTAATTAAAAACTTTAAAAAATCAATAGAAAAGGGTTTAAGAAAGATAATTAGCAAAATGGGTATCTCTGTTATCAGCTCTTATCGTGGTGGGAGAAACTTTGAAATAATTGGTTTGAGTAGAAGTATGGTAGAAAGTTTTTTTCCAGGTATGTCATCGAGAATATCAGGAATTGGTTTAGATGGTTTAGAAAAAAGAGTTAGGCGACAGCATGAACAGGCATTTAGATCTAGTAATGTAATTTTAGATATAGGAGGAGAGTATAGATTTAGGGCCAACAGTGAGGTACATGCTTACGAGGGTGTTTCAATACACATGCTTCAAGAGGCTGTTTCTAAAGACTCATATAACTTATATAAAAAATATACATCAAGGATTTATAGCTCCAAACCAATACAAATTAGAGATCTTCTGCAATTTAATGAAAGTAGTAATTCCTTGAATTTAGATAACGTCGAAAGTATTTCTGAAATAAGAAAAAGCTTTGTATCTCCTGGAATTTCTCTTGGAGCTTTAAGTCCGGAAGCACATGAAACTCTAGCTATAGCTATGAATAGAATTGGATCTAAGTCAGATAGTGGAGAAGGCGGCGAGGACTCTAGAAGATATACCAAACTTGAAAATGGTGATAATCCAAGTTCAGCAATTAAACAAGTCGCAAGTGGTAGGTTTGGTGTAACAGCTGAATATTTAAATAATTGTTCTGAATTAGAAATTAAAATAGCGCAAGGTGCCAAACCCGGAGAGGGGGGTCAGTTACCTGGCTTTAAGGTAACCGATTTAATTGCTAAATTAAGACATAGCACAAAAGGCGTAACACTTATCAGTCCTCCACCTCATCATGACATATACTCTATTGAGGACCTAGCTCAACTTATTTATGATTTAAAACAAATTAATCCTAAGGCAAAGGTTTGTGTAAAGTTAGTTGCACAGTCGGGGATTGGAACCGTTGCAGCTGGTGTAGCAAAAGCAAAAGCTGATGTAATTTTAGTATCTGGACACTCTGGAGGCACAGGAGCAAGTCCTCAGTCTAGTATTAAATACGTGGGCCTCCCATGGGAATTGGGTATTAGCGAAGTGCATCAAATTTTAGCTTTAAATGGTTTAAGAGATAAAGTTCTTCTTAGAACTGATGGAGGTATAAAAACAGGTAAAGACATAGTTATAGCGGCAATCCTTGGTGCAGAGGAATATGGAATTGGAACAGCATCATTAGTTGCCATGGGATGTATAATGGTAAGACAGTGTCATTCAAATACATGTCCAGTTGGTGTCTGTACCCAAGACGAAAAACTTCGTGAAAAATTTGGTGGCACACCTGAAAAAGTTGTGAATTTATTTTCTTTTATTGCTGAAGAGGTAAGAGAAATTCTTGCATCTTTAGGTTATAAATCACTAAAAGATATAATTGGAAAAACTGAATTATTATCCCAAATACATTATGGCTCTAGTGATTTAGATAACTTAGATCTAAACCCAATTTTAACAAAAATTGATGATGGAAAAATTTATGATTACCACTCTGAAAAAAAACGAAATGATGTCCCCAAAACATTAGACGATCAATTTGAAAAAGATGGTAAAGACTTTATTAACTCAGGTCAAAAAATTGAGTTAACTTACAATATTCAAAATACATTAAGAACAATTGGCACCAAGATATCCTCAGTTATTACAAGAAAATACGGTATGAACTCTTTGTCTGAAGATCATGTTACTCTAAAGCTTAGAGGTTCTGCTGGCCAATCTTTAGGGGCTTTTGCAGTTCGAGGTCTGACGTTAAAAGTTTTTGGGGATGCTAATGACTATGTAGGTAAGGGTCTTTCAGGTGGAAAAATTATTGTGCAACCAAGAAACTCATTTGTCCAGCCCAGTCATGAAAATGTTATTATTGGAAATGTCACTCTTTATGGTGCCACAGATGGAACTTTATATGCCTCAGGAAAAACTGGTGATAGATTTTGTGTCAGAAACTCAGGTGCTTTAGCTATTGTTGAGGGATGTGGTGCTAATGGATGTGAATACATGACAGGTGGCTCAGCAATAATTTTAGGAGATATTGGTGACAATTTTGGAGCAGGAATGACAGGTGGCTGTGCTTTTATTTATTCAGAACAAAATAATATTTCTGATTTGATGAATATGGAAACTATTGGTTTATATCAGATTGAAAATATAGAGTGGAAAAAACATCTTCTTAAACTATTAAAAGATTTTCAAAAAGAAACTAAATCTAAAAGAGCTGAGTATATTATCGAAAACTTTGACTTTGAAATTCAAAAATTCTTTCATGTTGTTCCTGATGAGGTTATTAATAAGCTGGAATATCCTATTACGAAAAAATCAAAAATTGCTTAAATAAATTTCAAAATAGTTTTCAAACTATTCTGGTCAGAAAGACTGTGATCAGCATTTTTTAAAATTATAGAGGTCAGGTTTTCAAAATGATGTGTTTCTAGTAAGTTATTATTGTATTTAAAAGGAACTGATTTATCTTTAAATCCATTAAAAATAATAGTCTCACCCTTATATTTTTTTTTTGATTTTTTGATTATCTTCTTTTTACTCCTTTCGAAGAGCTGTTTGGAATAAAAATAACTGAAATCTTTAGATATTTTTTCTTCAATTATTTTTCCAGATGATATCGATTTTTTTTTCAGCTCATTTAAATTATTCCAAATGATTCTCTCTGTAAAATCAGGAGCTGGAGCTAAACCTATAAGTTTTTTTATTTTACTTGGATTGGATAGAGCATAGCTCATAGCTACCCATCCACCTAAACTACTTCCGATTAAAGTTATATTCTTTGTATTTAAAAAATTAATAATATTACTTAAATCATTAAACCAGTCTTCAACTCCAAATTCATAAATTTTACCACTTGATTTACCATGACCTCTAAAATCAAAACTTAAAAAAGATAAATCATTTTTCAAACAGTAATTCCTTAAAAAGTTTGATTTTTTACCATTCATATCTGACATTAATCCATGAAGAAAAATAATTGTTTTTTTCCTTCTTTTAAAATATTTGTAGGCTATTTTGTATTTATTATTGATTATTAAAAACTTTGTCACAGCGTAAAAATAATAAAAATCTCAGAGTTTTACAAATAGTTCCTCAATTAAAATTTGGTGGGGTTGAGAGGGGCGTAATTGATATCTTGAGATTTCTTAATAGAAGAAAAATCGAAAACTATATACTTTGTGAAAACTTTAACCAAGATATAATAAAATCAGAGGAAAAGAAACAAATCTTCACAATAAATTATTATAAATTCAAAAACTTTTTTAGTTATTTTAAACTAAATGATGAATTAAAAAAAATAATTGATAAAAAAAAAATTAATTTAATTCATATATCATCTAGAGCTCCTGCTTTTATTTTTTACAATTTAATAAAAAAAAATAAAAAAATAACCTATATAACCAGTTACCATAATCCTTATAGCGGCAATTCAATTAAAAAATTTTACAACTCATTTTTATGTAGGGGAAATAAAATTATTTGTAATTCGAAATTTACAAAAAAAAATCTATTAGCTAATTATAACATTAGTGAAAATAAAATAGCTACAATTCCAAGGGGAGTGGATATTAAATATTTTAATCCAAGCTTACTAACTCTTAAATCCAGAGACGCTTTTAGAGATAAATTAGGCGTCCTTAAAAGTGAGACATTAATTACAATCCCCTCACGATTTTCAAATTGGAAAGGACACTTGCAGTTAATATTGTTTCTTGTTAATCAGCCAAAATTTATATTACAAAGAATAAAATTATTAATTTTCCTAAACAAAAATAATAAAATTGAAAAAGAAAATTTACTCAAGCTATGTAATGAAAAAATTTACAAAAAAATAATATTTAATAACCCCACACAAGACATGCGATTAATTTATCACTGCTCTGATATAATAGTTAATAATTCATCTAAACCAGAGGGATTTGGAAGGACAATATCTGAGTCTTTAGCAATGAATAAAATTCCAATTGGAGTTAATCATGGAGGTGTGAAAGAGCAATTGTATCCTTTTGACAAAAAATTGTTATATAAGTTAAATGATCAATTAAGTTTTAATAAAGCCCTAAAATATGCAATCAATTTAAAGGAAAAAAATAATTTTAATGGCAGAGATTACGTGTTGAAAAATTATTCTTTGAATACAATGTTAAATTCTACATTAGAAGTATATTTAAATGGTTCATAATAAAAAAATTCTCATTATAAAGCATGGATCTACAGGAGATATATTTATGTCATTTAATGTCTTAAAAAGTATCATAAATCATAACCCGAATATTACTATTTGTAGTACCAAAACTGGTTTGAAAACACTTAAATTGTTAAATTGCAATTTTAAAGAAATAAGGGACGATAGAGGAAAATTCATTGAGACTATAAAAGTTCTTTTAAAAATTAAAAAAAAAAAATTTGACTATGTTATTGATTTACAGAACTCAACTAGATCTAGTATTTATCTTCTATTTATAAAATTGTTTTCTAATGCTAAATCTAATGGAACAAGTTTTTTTTCTTCATTTCGTTATAAATCAAAAAATAATAAAGAACATGTCATAACTGGACTTTATAAACAAATTAAACTTTTAAATATTCCAAAAATGCAAAATCATATTTATATGCCTAATAACAAAATTAATCAGGTAATAATCGTACCTGGCAGTTCAAAATCTGGTCAATATAAAAGATGGCCATTTGAAAATTACTTGAAAGTTATTGAATATTTAACTAGTAAGAAGATTAGGTGCTATATCATAGGAGGAAAAGATGAAAAAGATATTGAGAAAATGATACCAACTAATAAATATATAATTAATTTAATTAATAGTTCACCTTGGGACTATGTAAAAAAAATTGCTTTAAAATCAAAAATTACACTTTCTAATGATACATCTGCAATGCATTTTATAAGTAATTTAAATTTGCCTGTTATTGCAATAATGAAAGATAATATTTATGCATTTAGAAATCGGCCTTTAAGCGATAATTCGATTATAATTAAAAATAAAAATATTAACGATATACCTACAAAAAGAGTTATAAAAGCTCTTTCCAAATATGTCTGAAGAGATAGCTATTTTACCTCCCTTTAAGGAAAAATTTAGTCCGCAAAACTTTGGCTCAGTGTCTCTTTATATTAAGGATATAAATCAGAAATCAAAATTTAAAAAAAAAATAAAGGTCTACGTTAATATTCGTTCAAAAACTTTCAATGGTTTCAAATCTGTAAACGTACCAAAAAATATAAATCATTTTCTTTTTGGAAAGAATATGGGGCATACTAAATCCTTTTTAAAGGTTATTAGAAATAAAGCGCCCAAGATAGTTGAGATACACAATCGTCCAAAATCAGCTTTAGAGATATCTAAATCTTTAGCTGAAACAAAAATTTTTTTATTTTATCACAATGATCCTTTATCATTTAAAGAATATTCATCGGTAAAAAAAAGATTACAGATTCTTGATAATTGCCACCTTATATTTTTTGTAAGTGATTTTTTAAGAAAAAGATTTCTAGAGGGTCTTCCTAAAAATAAGTTTTCAAAATCTAAACTTATCATAATGTATAATGGTATTAACCCTATCAAACAATTGCCTTTCAAAAACAAAAAACTATATATAGTTTATGTCGGTGAGCTTGAAAAAAAGAAAGGCTTTGATATTTTCTTGCAATCAGTCACACAAATTATTGATCAGTTTCCTAATTGGAAGGCCCATATTTTTGGAAAAATTAATTTTAAATTTGAGAATTCACTTAATAAACATGATAGGGTTATTTTTCACAATTTTAAAAATAATAATTATGTACAAGATTTTTTAAAAAAATCTTCTATATCAGTTATACCCTCAGTTTGGAACGAACCTTTTGGTAGAACCTTGATCGAGTCAATAAATTCAGGCACTGCAACTATATCATCTAATAAAGGAGGCCTTAGAGAGATAAATAAATATTTTAAAACAATATTATTAAATAAAATTAATAAAAAAACTATTTACATCGCTTTAAAAAAACTAATAATGTCCAATGATGAAAGATCTTATTACTCTAACAACAACGTTAGCAGAACACCTTTTACCTTGAATAAAATCACCTCTAATCTTGATAAACATAGATCTAGAATATTGACCTAGTATGAATTTATAATATTTTGAAAAAAATTAATTTTAGAAATAACAAAAAACCTTTTCATAGAATCAATTCTCAAATTAAAAATGAAGAAGTAAGAGTTTTAATGGATGATGGTGAACAGCTTGGTGTAATGAAGACAATTGAGGCAATAGATTTAGCTAAAAACAGAAAAATGGATTTAGTTGAAATTGCTGCAAGTAATAATCCACCAGTTTGTAAAATAATAGATTATGGAAAATTCAAGTATCAAGAACAGAAGAAAAAAAACGAGGCCAAAAAAAAACAAAAAACAATAGAAACAAAAGAAATAAAAATAAGACCCGGTACAGGAGAACATGATTATCAAGTTAAAATTAAAAATGCACAGAAATTTTTAAAAGGTGGTAATCGTGTCAAATTTAGTTTGAGATATAAGGGTAGGGAAATGGAACACTCTAATCTAGGTATAGATATGCTTAAAAGGGTTAAAAGTGACTTAGAAGAGCTTATTAGAGTTGAAATGGAACCAAAAATTGAGGGAAGACAAGCATTCCTCGTTGTTGCACCTAAATAAATTTTATGATACTAAATTTGCTCGGTAGGGTCGAACTGGCTTTCAAAGGGTATGCCTTGAGACCTTTAAATTTACTCAAAAGGAGATTAAATGCCCAAATTAAAAACAAAGAGTAGCGTAAAGAAACGCTTCAAAACATCCTCATCAGGAAAACTAGTTGTCGGAAACGTTGGTAAACGTCACGGCATGTCTAAAAGAACAAACTCATTTATTAGAAATTCAAAAGGTACTAGAGTCTTGTCAAAATCTGCATCTATCATAATTGACTCAATGATGCCGTATTCAAAATAGGTTAAGGAGAGATATAATGCCAAGAGTTAAAAGAGGAGTCACAGCAAAAGCTAAACATAAAAAAGTATTTGAATTTACTAAAGGTCATCGTGGTAGAAGAAAAAATGTTTACCGTGTGGCCACACAAAGCATGGATAAAGCTTTACAATATGCTTATCGCGATAGAAGAAATAAAAAAAGAGATTTTAGAGGTTTATGGATACAAAGAATTAATGCAGGTGTTAGGGAACATGGGCTTACATATGCAAAGTTCATAGATGGTTTAAAAAAAGCTAACATAGAAATTAATAGAAAAATTCTCTCTGAAATTGCATTTCATGAACCAGCTGCTTTTAAATCAATAGTTGAGAAAGCTAAGGCTAATTTAGCCAATTAATTTAAAAATGGACATTAAAAAAGTCCTACAAGAAGCTACTAAAGAAATAGAGCAAAGCTCTGGTCAACAAGAATTACAAAATGTTAAAGTAGCTTACTTAGGAAAAAAGGGTAAAATAACTGATTTATTGAAAAGTCTCAAAGATCTTTCTTTAGAAGAAAAAAAATCTTTAGGTTCTAAATTAAATTTATTAAGAGCTGAAGTTGAAAATCTTATCAAAAATAAACTTAATGATTTAAAGGTTGAAGAAATAAACTCTAAATTAAAAAATGAATATTTAGATATAAGTTTTCCTCCACCAAATTCCATAGCTTCGAAGGTACATCCAATATCAAAAACATTTGATGAGGTTATCTCTATTTTTGGATCAATGGGTTACTCTGTTGCTGAAGGGCCTGATATTGAGACAGATTTTTATAATTTTTCAGCACTAAATATTCCCGAAAATCACCCTGCTCGAGAAATGCAAGATACATTCTACATAGATGACACAGATAAAGATAATAAACCATATGTCCTAAGAACACATACGAGTCCAGTTCAAATTAGAACTTTATTAAATGAAAAACCCCCAGTTAAAATAATTGCTCCTGGTAGAACCTATAGATGCGACTCGGACTCTACGCATTCTCCAATGTTTCATCAAGTTGAGGGTTTGTTTATTAATAAAAATACAAACATGGGTGACTTAAAAGGAACTTTGATTGAATTTTGTAAACAATTTTTTAATGTACAAAATTTAAAGGTAAGGTTTCGACCAAGTTATTTTCCATTCACAGAACCCTCTGCTGAAATGGATATCGCTTATGAGATTGTTAATAACAAGATACACCTAGGCACAGGTGATCTTTGGCTTGAAATTTTAGGATGTGGTATGGTAAATCCCAAAGTTTTAGAAAATTGCAATGTGGATACAAAAATTTATCAAGGTTTTGCGTTTGGAATGGGATTAGACAGAATTACAATGTTAAAATATGGATTAACAGATATCAGGTCATTTTTTAGCGGAAATTTAAATTGGATTGTTAATAACGGTTTTAGCATAGGAGATTATTAGTGAAGTTTAGTTATAGCTGGTTGTGCGATCATTTAGAAACAGATAAAAATGCAACTGAAATAGGTGATGCGCTTACAAATTTAGGACTGGAACTTGAGAGTTTAACTGATTACTCCTCATACTCAAAATTTGTTGTTGCAACAATTAAAGATTTTCATAAACATCCCAACGCAGACAGGTTGAATATCTGTACCGTTGATGATGGCACCAAGACTTACCAAGTAATATGCGGTGCAAATAATGTTAAGAAAGGACTAAAAGGTATATTTGCTAAAGATGGAATGTATATTCCCGGAACACAGATATATCTAAAAAAAGGTAAAATTCGTGGAGAAATTTCAGAGGGTATGCTTTTATCTGAGAGAGAGCTTAATTTAAGTGATGATCATGATGGTATTATTGAGCTTTCAGATAATTTTGAAAATGGAACATCAGCGATTGATGCACTAAAATTAAACGACCCTGTTTTTGAAATAGGTATTACACCTAACAGAGGGGACTGCCTTGGTGTAAGAGGAGTTGCCAGAGATCTTTCGGCTAAGGGTATCGGAAAACTTAAACCTCTAAAATATGAAAAAATTACAAAATTAGATTTTGAAAGTCCTATCAGTTGGAATATTGAAAATGATAATAATAGCTGTGAGTACGTAGTAAGTAGATATTTTAAAGATGTAAAAAACACAGTATCCCCTGAATGGTTACAAAAAAAACTCATTTGTCTTGGATTAAGACCTATTAATGCATTAGTTGATATTACAAATTTTATAACTCATGATTTAGGTAGACCTTTACATGTATTTGATGCTGATAAAGTTGAAAAAAAGCTTCATATGAGATTAGCTAAACCTAATGAAAAAATTCTTGCTTTAGATAACAAAGAATACACCTTGGATAGCAATTCAACTGTCATAGCTGACAATAATAATGCTCTTGCCATAGCTGGAATAATCGGAGGTGAAAGTAGTGGATGTACAGAGGATACAAAAAATGTATTTCTTGAAGTAGCTATTTTTGAAAAAGATAGTGTAGCAAAAACTGGAAGAACTCTTGGAATAAATTCTGATGCCAGATATCGTTTTGAAAGAGGTTTGGATAAAAAAATGGTTCTTGAGGGATTAAATTATGCATCATACTTAATAAACAAAATTTGTGGAGGGTCTGTAAGTAAAAATGTTGATTCTGGTAAGCTAGATACCAATGAACGCAAAATTAAATATAAGTTTGATTATTTTGAAAAAGTAATAGGTATAAAATTAGAACCAAAAAAACAAATAAATATACTAAAAGATTTAAAATTTCAAATCAATCAAAGCAACGAAAAAGAGTGTGATCTTCTAATACCTTCATGGAGAAATGATATTGAAAATAATATAGATGTAGTTGAAGAGGTGATTAGAATATACGGATATGAAAATATCACAGAGAGTATTCCATCACCCTCAGATGATGAGTTTGTTAAGATTAATAATTCATTTATAAATAAAAAATTTAAAGCAATAAAAAAACTAAAGAAAATATTAATATCAAATGGAGTTTCTGAGATTATAACTTTCTCTTTTCACTCAACAAAGGCTCATGAAACTCTTTCAGGTGATAAATCATTAAAAATTTCAAACGCTATCAGTGACGATCAACAATTTATGAGAAACTCAATGATTTTTAATCATCTAGAAACTGCAGAGATGAACTATAAAAAAGGTTATAAAAATATTCAAATATTTGAAATTGGACCTATTTATAATACATCCCAATCTCAAGAAAATATTCTATCAATGCTTATATCATCTCAGGAAAATACAAACTCAATTTTCAAATCAGAAGACTTCAATTTTTATTCTATATCAAATCTTGTATCTAAATTAATAAGTTCATTAAATTTTGATGCAAAGCAGTTTAATATCTCAAGATCAACTTCAAATACTTTTCATCCAGGTCAATCTGCGGAACTAAACATGGGCAAGAAATTAATTGCCAGGTATGGAAAAGTTCATCCATTAATTATAGAAGAATTCCCTAAACTTAAAAATAGTTACGCAATTGAGTTATTTTTTGAAAATCTCCCAATAGACTCTATTAGTAGAACTAATTCTTCCAACATTTTAGACTCCCAGTTTCAATTCAGTGAAAAAGATTTTTCATTTGTATTTGAAAAAGAGCAAAATCTTTTTGAAGTACAAAGATACGTTAATGGTATTGACAAAAACCTTATAAAAAATGTTGAATTTTTTGATCTCTATGAGTCAAAAGATTTAGGGGAAAATAGCAAAAGTGTAACATTCAGAGTAACTATTCAATCAAAAGATAAAACGCTTGATGAAAAAGTCTTAGAGCAAATTCACAGTAATATTTTAGAAAAAGTATCTAATAAATTTAAAGCAAACATTAGAACATAATGGAAATTTCTAAAATTAGAAATTTTTCGATTATAGCTCATATCGATCATGGTAAATCAACATTAGCAGATAGAATGATAGAAATTTGCGGAGGAATGGATGATAGAACAAAAAAAGATCAAGTCCTTGACTCGATGGATATAGAAAGAGAAAGGGGTATTACTATAAAAGCTCAAACTGTCAGATTAAATTATAAAAATAAAAATGGTGAAGAATATCAATTAAATATATTAGATACACCAGGTCATGTTGATTTTTCTTACGAAGTTTCAAGATCCTTATCTGCATGTGAGGGATCTGTTCTTGTTGTTGATAGTACACAGGGTGTAGAGGCCCAAACACTCGCAAACGCTTACCAGGCAATTGATGTCAATCATGAGATATTACCTGTGTTAAACAAAGCCGACTTACCAGCATCTGAACCAGAGAGAGTAAAAGAAGATATTGAACAAACAATAGGAATAGATACTTCTGAAGCCCAACTTGTTTCTGCAAAAACAGGATTAGGTGTTGATAGCTTATTAGACCAAATTATTGAAAAACTCCCAGCTCCACACACAAATGAAAATCATCTAAAAGCCCTGCTAGTTGATAGTTGGTATGATAATTATTTAGGAGTTACAGTTCTAGTTCGAATTCTTGATGGTGTGATGAAGAAAGGAATGAAGGTAAAGTTTTTATCAAATAATCAACAGTACAATATAGATAGAATTGGATATTTTACACCAGATATAAATTATTGCGATGAACTAGGTCCTGGGGAGATAGGTTTTATTAATGCAAGCATTAAGTCAGTTGCAGATTGCAAAGTTGGCGATACCATTGCAGAATTAAACGATCAAAAAGTTAAGCCGCTGCCCGGATTTAAGCCCTCATTGCCAGTTGTATTCTGTGGTATTTACCCAGTGGATACCTCAGACTATGAGAGATTGAAAGAAAGTTTTGAAAAATTGGCTTTAAATGACTCAAGTTTCACCTATGAAAATGAGACTAGTGCAGCATTAGGATATGGATTTAGATGTGGTTTTCTTGGGCTGCTTCATTTAGAGGTAACAACAGAAAGATTGAGAAGAGAATTTGATCTTGATTTGATAACAACTGCACCTGGAGTTGTTTACAAAGTAATAGACAGAAATAAAAATGAAATTGTTATAAGGAACCCTTCAGAACTCCCTGACCCTGCAGAAATTGATCAAATTTTAGAACCTTGGGTCAAATCAACGATTATAGTTCCACAAGATTATTTAGGAACAGTAATAACACTTTGTATTGAAAAAAGAGGTAAGCAAAAAAATTTAAATATACAAAATAATAGAGCTGTTTTAGAAATGGAACTTCCTCTGAATGAAATAGTAATAGATTTTTATGATAAATTAAAATCTTACTCCAAAGGCTATGCTAGTTTTGATTATCAAGTTTATGATTATTTTCAAGGAGACTTAGTTAAGCTAAATATATTGGTAAACTCAGAAACTGTTGATGCATTTTCAAATATAGTTCATAAAACAAGAGCAGAAACAATTGGCCGTAGAATATGTAATAAACTTAAAGATTTAATTCCAAGACAAAATTTTCAAATTCCAATTCAAGCTGCAATTTATGGAAAAATTATTGCTAGAGAAACAATTAAAGCATTCAGAAAAGATGTTACAGCGAAACTTTATGGTGGAGATGTCAGTAGAAAGAAAAAACTCCTTGAAAAGCAAAAAAAAGGAAAGAAAAGAATGAAACAATTTGGTAATGTTGAAATACCACAAACAGCTTTTTTTGAAGCTTTGAAAATAGGGGATAGTGATTAATTTTTGGAGAGATGGCCGAGTGGTTTAAGGCGCACGCCTGGAACGCGTGTATAGGGGCAACTCTATCGTGGGTTCGAATCCCACTCTCTCCGCCAATAAAATGAGTGAGTCAATAGGATATAATCTTAGAAAATTTGCCAGAAAATTTACTGAGTTTCCATTAGTTGAAATAAAAGACAAAATAATCAACCACAAATCAATTAATAAAATACCCCAAAATGTCTATCAAACATGGGAGACTAGATCTCTTGGAAAGACTCACGCTAAATCAATTCAAGAATTTAGAGAAAAAAATCCAACTTTCTCTTTCTATTTATATGATAAGGAGAAAAGAGATAGCTACATGGAGTCTAGTTGGGGCAAGGAAGATATTTCAAAAATATATTTCAAAAGTATTTTTGGTCCAATGAAGGCTGATATTTTCCGTTATTGTATATTGTATGAGTTAGGTGGTTATTATTTTGATATAGCAAAAGGCTGCAAATGCCCACTTAATCAACTTCATGATAGTAATCACATAGGAGTCTTAACTTATGAGGATACAATATGCTATTACCCACCAAATGATCCAAAACTTTTTTCACTACTCAGACCTTTTAACCATTTTTTGCAATGGGGACTTGCATTTTCATCAAAAAATTTGTTTTTAGAGAGTTTAATTAATAATATTTGTTCAGACTATAAATATTATAAAGATAAAGTTTTTGAAAATCCAAAGGTAGCTATTTTAAATTTTACTGGACCTGGTATGTATACAAAAGTAATGAGAAATTATATTTCAAATAATGATATTTTTGACATGTCTGAATTAGATATAAAGTTTAATAACAATGGAATATTTAAATTAAAGGGATCCTCTGTAAGACATTATATAGTCCCTAGTTATACTTATCAAAAAAACTCAAAAATAGTTAGTTAGCAACAATTGATTTAAGAAATTCTCGTAAAATATTTTCATAAATATTCAATGGGAAATCTTTTAAATTTTTAAAACCATAATCTTTTATTTGAATTGTCTTTGAAAAACCAGGTCTTGAAAATTTTTTTTCATTTGTAACTCCAAATATTTTAAGTGTTTTTACTCCCACAAATTCAAACATCCAAGCAGTGCCACTATCATTGCAAAGCAAACAACTCATTTGTTTTGCTAAACTCATAGTGAAAGTTATATCGTTTGAGATTAACTCACCATTTTTCCATTCTGGGCAGTTAAAGCCGTTCTTTAGACAAATATTTAAGAGATCTTTTTCATCAGGTCCTAAAAAAAAGAAAACATTATAGCCATTTTTCTGCAATTTGTGTGCAATCATTAAATACTTTTCAAAATCCCATTGTCTTATTTTATCGCCAGCTCCTGGTGAGATTGCAATATTTTTGTTAATTTCTTTATTATTAAATGAAAACTTAATATTTTTTGGAAGTATTATATTAGGTATCTCTTTAATAATTTTTTTTTGAAGGGTTGATAAAATATTTAAATAAAATTGCTCTATATAAACATCTTTAAATTTTAAATTGTATTTATTTTTAATATCAGAAAAAAAAAAGTTTGCACATGAACTAAAAAAATATTTGTGTGGTATTTTTTTTAGACTTAGTGTCCTTAAAACAACTTTTTGTAAATCTATGATTAAATCAAAATATTGATTTTCAAGTTTAGTATTTTTTCTAAATAGATTTGATATTGATGACTGTATGCCATTATTTTCAATAATTTCAAAAATTGTATCTTTTACTAATGGATTTAATTTATCTCTAAAAGTTGTTGTATGGGTGGTCGTGTAATAAATTTTTGATTCAGGGTATATGTTTTTTAAAGTTTGTAAAAAAGTTACCTTTTGTAAGCCATCTCCAATTTTATCATTAAAACTATATACAAGAATATTCATTCATTTATATCTAACTCCACTTTTGTTTTAGCACCTAAATCTTTAATTTTATTAGCCCTACTTAATAAACTACCCTTACCATCTATTATATATTTTTTAGACTGATTTATATTTTCAGTTGATTTAATTAAACTTGCTTCAGTTTTTTCTAGCAAATTTAAAGTTTTTGCAATCTGGTCAAACATACTACCTGCAATTTCTGCAATTTCTTTTGAATTTTTATTTTGTTTCTCAAGTCTCCAAATACTCTCGACGAGTTTCATGCACATAATGAGAGTAGATGGTCCCACAATTATTACTTGTTTTTGTTGTGCATAGTTTGAAATACTCTGATCGTACTTTTGAGCAGTGATCAATGCATAATCATGAGGCATGAATATAAAGACATAATCTGGCGAATTCACTTTTATGAGGTTTGTATAATCCTTTTTGTGAATTGCATTTATATGAATTTTCATTGAATTTATGAAATTTTTTATAGACACCTGTTTTGCCTTTTCATCATCAGTGTTTTGATAATTATACCAATCTTTCATTGGTAATTTTGAATCAATAACAATATTCCTTTTTTCTGGAAGAAAAATTACTACATCAGGCCTAAAAATTTGCCCACTCTCATTTTTATCAGTAAATTGCGTTTTGTAGTCTCTATCTTTGGTCATTCCACAATCTTGTAAGATATTTTCCAAAATAGCCTCACCCATGTCCCCCATATCGGAGATATTTGCTGTCATGGCATTAGTCATTTTTTTTGTTAAAACTCCAATTTCATCTATTTTGGAATTTACATATCCTGTTTGTTCAAGAGTTTTATCAAATAGGTTTGCGAGGTTTTCGTTAATTTTTTTTAAATCTAAATCTGTGTTATCATTAGTCTTAGTACTCGACTTTAACAAAACAAAAATTAAAAGAACGATTACAATAATTAAAAATATAATTATTAAAAAATCCAAATTCATATAAATTTAATTAATATTTAAGAGTAAATTTTATGAATATTATCAATATTACTCTTTAATTTATTCTTTAATATATTTAATGACTCATAATCAAAAAAATTCTGTTCTAAAAACTTATTATAACTCTGTTTAATCTCATGGGAGATTTGCTCGATTTTTAAAAAATCTTCTGGTATGTGATTTTTTATTTTTTTTACTTCTTGATTGAAATCATTAAGTGCATTTTTAAAATGTTTATCAGAAAAAGTTTCAAGTTTATTTTTAATATTTGAGATATTTAAATTAGTATCAATTTTAGACTCCAAGTCATAAACAGTTAAACTAAAATAGTCAAAAATTTGTTCATACAAATCGTAAAGTTTTTGGGAATTTATGACTTTTGGAATATTCATATATAAAGATTACATTAGATACTTTTGATATGTCAAAGAAATTTTAAAATGAAAAAAGCCTAAATACTTATTTATCTAGGCTTTTTAAAATAAAATTAATATGCCGTATCTCTTCCATCATCCTTTGCAATTTCTCGTGCATTAGGATTTACTGACGGTCTAAAAGGTATTTCAACTATTTCACCATCTACAGGCGACCCTGGAGTTTCACAATACTCATCAGGTAGATGAAATTTAAATTTATTACCTAAGTCTTTTTTCTCATAAGGTACATATCCCATTGCGATATTTGTTCCCAATTCTGGGGAATACCAAGGTGATGTTAGATACCCTATTGGTGTAGATCCATCTTCAGATATAAGCCAAAAGTCTGGAGCATATTCATCAATGGGTTTACCACCTAATCTAAATCCAACTAGTTGGTTGCTATATGGTTTCTCACCTGCCTCAATTTTTGTTCTCATTGCCTCTAGAGCTTCTTTACCAATATAGTCAGCTTGTTTTTTTCTTGGAACCTGATAGCCAAGGTTGCATTGAAATGGATAAGTTTCGGCATCAAGATCTTGACCCCAAGATAAAATTCCTGCAGCTATTCTTCTATGATGAGCAGGTGCAATTACTTTAAGATTGTGTTTCTTTCCAGCCTCTAAAACAGCATTCCACATATCATCTGCATACAAAGTTGCATCTCTGAGGTAGATTTCATATCCCTTTTCCCCAGTAAAACCTGTTTGGGAAATAATACAATCTCTCCCTCCAACTTTTGCTGCCATTAATCCATAGTAGGGAATATCTCTAACAGCATCTCCAACCAAATCTGCCATAAGATCGATTGATTTTGGTCCTTGAATTTGAACAGGAGATACATCTATTTCATCAATTTCAACATTAAATTTTTTATCGTGATTTACACCTTGAAGAAAAAACATAATATCAGAGTCAGATAGTGAAAACCAAAATTCATCCTCTGCAATTCTGAGTAATATAGGATCATTTAACACTCCTCCTTTGTCATTACAAAGGATTACATATTTTCCTTTCATTACATCAATTCTTGTAGCATCTCTTGTGATAACGAAATTTGTAAATTTTAAGGCGTCAGGTCCTTTTACACGAATTTGTCTTTCTACTGCAACATTCCACATAGTTACGTGATTTACTAATGCATCATATTCGACCATTGCACCACCATCCTCAGGTTTTACATAACCTCTAGGATGATACATTCTATTGTACACGGTGCATCTCCAACATCCTGCTTCCACTGATAAATGCCAATAGGGATTTTTTCTAACTCTAGTAGATATAAGCATTTGTTGAGGTGTTGGTCCTGATTGCCTTAAATTAAAAGGGACTTTTCTGTCAGATTGGTCCACTGAACTTGGTTGCTTAAGCTTCATATATCCTCCTATAAAAAATGCAGTAGCAATTTTTGAAAATTAATTTCTTTTTAGGGTCTATGCAATCGAAAAATTAGAACTTAAAAGATTTTGTTGTGGAGGACTATTTTGTTATTTTCCATTGTAAAATCACCATTTTGAAGAGCATTTAACCAATGACAGGTCTTCTCGAAGCCACCAAAAGGAAAACAGTGAAAATTTTTAAATGAACTTTGTTCTTTAGAGAAGTTTGCTAATTCAATAAACATTTCATCGTTTGAAGTTTTTGTTAAAAGGTCAGTTACTTTAGATGAGTTTTTTTTCAAAAAACTTAATGAATTTCCAACACCACTCATTATGCCAAAATTAAGAAGTGTTTTAAAAGACGCCGGGCCTGGAAAGCCTACTCTGACGGGTAATTTTATATTTGAATTATCTAAAAATTTACACCATTTAATAAATGGTTCGGCATTAAAAAAAAATTGAGTAACAAGTTCTAAACTTAAATTTTTATTCTTTGATAATTCATATTTTTTATCTAAAAATTCGTTGACAGTATTTTGATCAATATCAGGTGAACCTTCTGGGTGTCCAGCTATTCCTATCTCTTCAAATTCATTATCCTTTAATAAACCAGACTCTAGTATTTCCAGCGAGGATGATACTGATCCATTCTGATTACCACCACCACCTATAACAAGAATTTTTTTGCTATCTGTTCTATTTCTTAGTTCTTTTAGGAAGTCTGAAACATGATCTAAATTTCTCATTGTCCTTGCAGGCAAATGAGTAATAGGAGTTAATTCTTGTTTAGATACAAAATCAACAGTTTCTAAGATATCGTTTTCCGTAGCATCAGGTAAATATGTTATGTAGACATTATTTTTTTTATCTAGAGGGATAGACTTTAGTTTGTGTCTTACTTTTGGGTTTAACTCTATGGTAAAGCCATCTACTAAAGAAACGATATTTTCTTTGATCATATTTTTAAAATATAATAGTTAAGACTTTAATCTACGATTTTCTGGGTCGAGCAAAGGTTCCTCTGTAACTGTTAATGGATACCTTTTGCCAAAGTACTCGACCTCTAACTTATTTCCTTTTTCTGACAATTCTGTTGGTAAATATCCATAAACAATGTGTTTATCTACAAAATAGCCATAATTTGTACTTGTAACATACCCTACAGCTTTACCATTTGAATAAATTGGTTCTGTGCCCAAGGCCATTCCTTCAGGGTCATCAATAATCATACAAGTAAGTCTCTTTTCAATTGGTTTTTCTTTTATTTTTTGAAGTGCATTCTTACCGATAAACTCATCATCTTTTTTAAGCTTTACTGTAAAGCCTAAGCCTGACTCATAAGGGTTGTAATTAGTATGAATATCTGTACCCAGTGATCTATAGCCTTTCTCCAATCTGAGTGACTCAAAAGCACCAGCACCTGAGCAAATCATGTTGAACTCTCTTGAGGTTTCTCGAAGTTCATCCCATAATGATAGCCCATACTCAGTAGGTGTGTATATTTCCCAACCTAATTCACCTATATAAGATATTCTTACAGCAACACAAGGAATGTTACTGATTGAAATCTTTTTAATATGGAAAAATGGAAAACCCTCGTTAGATACATCATCATCATCACACAGTTTTTCAAGAACAGATCTTGAATTTGGCCCCCATAATCCGATACCTGCAAAAGCAGATGTCCAATCTATGATCTGAACACTTCCGTCATCAGGAGCATTTGCTCGAAGCCAACTAATATCAATCATTCCATTCCCAGCTCCTGCCAAGACCCAAAATTTATTTTCCTCAAGTCTACTAATAGTTAGATCACTCTTTATACCACCATACATATTAGAAATTACGCTATAAACAACTTTACCTACGGCAACATCAATATTATTTGTGCAAACTTTCTGTAATAATTTTAGAGCACCTTTTCCACTTACTTCAATTTTCACAAATCCTGTAATATCAAACAGGGCACCCGTTTGTCTTGTTACAAGATGTTCAGCTGCTTGAATTGGTGACCAATATTTTGCAGCCCAGCCTGTCCTATTTGGAAAGTTTTTACCTTTCATTAATTCAGCATTTGACTCATACCATTGAGGTCTTTCCCAGCCCATAGTCTCAAAGAAATGTGCTTTTTGTCCTTCTAACCTTGCATAAAATGGACTTCTTCTGAGTGGTCTTGGCTGCTCCATTTGTTGAAGCGGGTGAATAATATCATATACCTCTTTATAATTCTGCTTACCTCTTGACCTTAGATATTTCCTGACATGATGATGTTGATGAAAACGATTGATATCTCCTTGACGAACATCAAGTTCAGGCTCACCATTCACTATCCATTCTGCCATAGCTTTTCCAACACCACCCGCATGTGTTATCCATACAGCATTAGCGGTCCACAAACCTTTTACACTTGTCTCGCCCATTAAAGGGTTACCATCTGTTGTAAATGAAAAAATTCCATTAATTTTTTTTGTAAGTTTTTTTTCTGAAAATCTTGGGAACAACCAATTCGACTCTTTATGTGCACCTTCAAAATCATCAGGTCTAAAGTCCACCAAAGAGGGCATTTCTTCAGCATCTTCAGGTTTCTTTAATTCTTCTGACTCTAAAATTCTTGGTTCATGTCGATAATTCCCAATAACATAAGTATCATTCCATTGTCTGAAATAGAGACTGTAATCTTGGTGACGCATCAATGCGTGTTCAACCAAAGCTTCTTTGTGATCAGCTTTAAATTCTTTCAATTCTTCAAACGGTTCTAACCACACCATTTGATGTTCGCAGGGAACTAGAGGCAATGATATGTTCGCAAGTCTTCCCATTTTTGGAGCCCAGATACCAGTTGAGACAAGTACAATATCGGCTTCATAATCACCCTTAGATGTTTGTACACCGCGAATTTGATTATTCTGAATTTTAAAACCATTAACTGCTGTGTCACCAAAGAATTCCCCTGCTTTTAAATCAGTCACATATTTTGCCATTGCTCTAACTGCCCTTACAGGTGCTGCTAAACCATCAGTTGGAACATAATATCCTCCGTGAATTTTTTCTGGATCAATATAGGGGCTCATTTTTAAAACTTCATCTGGAGTAATTATTTTTGCATCAGTTAATCCATAACTGTGAGCTATACCTAGTTTTCGATACAGGTCTTGATGTCTTTCTTTTGTCTTCGATACTTCAATTCCTCCAACAGTATGAAAACAAGGTTTTCCCTCGTATGATAAGGATCTAAGTAAGTCAACTGTGTACTGCGCAAATTTACACATCATTCGTGAAGGATTAGTTTGAAACACACCTCCTGGTGCATGACTCGTAGAGCCTCCAGTTTCAAACAATGGCCCTTGATCGAGTATGACCATATCTTTCCAACCCAATTGAGCTAAATGATAGGCGGTGCTCGCTCCAACAATACCACTGCCAACGATAATTATTCTTGATTTTCTTGCCATTTATTCCTCTAAAAATACCTAATCAGTTCCAAAATTTGATGTCAATATGAAAAAAAACCTAATAGTTAACCGCGTCAATAAGACGATCCTCAAGATAGTCAGCAAATGATCGATTACAACTAAGTAACAATTTTAGATCAAGATTAAAAATAGAACAGTCTACTCTAGCTAATAATGTTTGTGCAGCAGTGGATTTTTTAAAGGATTTTTCTCTAAAGTCAAAATGCGTTAATTTATTTAATATATCAAAACTATTTTTACCCTGAATTTCAAAAAATACTTGTGAGTCAGAAATATTTGTCGCCAATATTAAGGGTGATTTATTTAAGTCAGCTAAGATTTTGTTGAGTTTATTATTTTCAATTTCTTTTTCAAATATCAAATTCCATTGATCAAAAGACATTTTTGCTAAAGTATAATTATCATTTGAAATTATCCTTAAATTATCTGATGGTGGTAAAAGTTTTAAAGATTTATTTATGTGATTATTAAATTTTGAGTCACCAGATCCTCTTAACAGAATCTGTTGAATAACTTTTTTTTTTATTTCAATACCATCAGATCGGATTACTTCAGTCATGAAACTAACCTTTTATTACCTTCATCATAAAAAACTGGTTTAACTATATCCACACCAGTTGTGCCCATACTTGATGTAGAAGCGTAAGCTTTTGTTCCAATCATAGAGTGGCCATTTTTGATAACAGCTAATGCAAAATCATGACCTAATGTAGGACTATAATAACAAGATGTAATATGACCAAGCATTGGAACAGGAGACTTAATTTCTTTATCAAGAATGATATGTTGTCCTTCCTCTAGTTTATCGGTTTTATTCGAGGGAATAATACCAACAAGTTGTTTTCTATCTTCTCTTATAGTATCAGACCGAGTAAGTGATCTTTTACCTAAAAAATCTTTTTTTGATTTACCAATCATCCAGCTAAGTCCTAAATCTATTGGCGTTATAGAACCATCTGTGTCTTGGCCAACAATAATGTAACCCTTTTCTGCCCTTAAAAGATGCATTGCCTCCGTGCCGTAGGGAGCAAGACCAAATTCTTTTCCAACACTTTGAATGTTATCCCAAATTTTAGGGGCACTATTTGACGGAATATATATTTCGTAACCTAACTCCCCAGTAAAGCTTGCTCTTAGAATTCGTATTGGAACACCATTAAATTCATGAAATTGGAAAGTCATAAATGGAAACTCCTCATTGCTAAAATTGATATTTGGAAAGGCTTTTTTCATAATTTCTCTGGTTTTTGGTCCACTGATGTTGAAAGTTGCATATTGCTCTGTAATCGAGTTCATAAAAACTTTTAAATTTGGCCACTCGGTTTGAGCATATTCCTCCATGCAACCTAAAACAGTAGCAGCACCTCCAGTAGTTGTAGTGGCAATAAAATGCTGATCAGAAATTTTACAAATTATCCCGTCATCTTTTACCATTCCATCTTCCCCCAACATAAGAGCATATCTTGCAGAACCTTGTTTCATCTTAGTAAAACTGTTTGTGTAAATTAAATTCATAAATTCCAACGCATCCTCACCTTTGATCTCAATTTTTCCTAATGTGCTCCCATCTAAAATACCTGCGTTTTCTCTTACATTTTTGCTCTCTCGTTGAACAGCATCATGCATCGACTCATCTTTATTAATTTGAAAATACCATGGCCTTTTCCATTGCCCGACATCCTCAAAAATTGCACCATTTTTTAAGTGCCAATTATGTATTGGTGATTTTCTCTCTGGGTCATAAAACTCATAGCAATTTCTGCCAGCTATTGCAGAAAAACTTAAAGGAGCATAGGGTGGTCGATAAATAGTTGTGCCAACTTCATTTACTTTTTTATCCAGAAGATCAGAAACTATTCCCAGTGCGTTAATACTACTAATTTTACCTTGATCGGTTCCCATACTATTTGTTGTATATCTTTTTAAATGTTCAATTCTATCAAAACCCTCTGTTATTGCTTGACGGATATCTTTAGTTGTTACATCATTTTGTAAGTCAATAAATGATTTAGCCCATAATGATTTCTTTTGCGGAGAGACCTCCCACAATTTTTCAATGTTATACTTAGCATTTGTATTTAATTCGAGTTTAACGTCTAATTTTTTGACTTTAAAAGTTTTCAATTTTTCATTTATATCAGAATTTAAATTATCAAAATTAAATTGTCCTGAAGCAGAACCAAGAGTTATGGTAGGTTGAAAAGGTTTTGATGGTTTGTAAGTTAAATCTTTCTCATCCCAATCTAATAAACCTTTTGATTGAGTAAACAAGTGAACATCTGGATTTATTCCACCTGACAAACATAAGCAGTCACATTTAATTTCATTCAAGGCACCAGAACTATCCTCAACAAGAATTTTTTCAATTTTTTTGTTTCCAAATGCTCCTTTTATTTGTGAATTTGTGTAAAGAGGAACATCATTTTTTCTTATCAAGTCAAACAAATTTGGCTCAATTTCCTCCCCGGATCGTGAGTCGATATATGCTTTTGGTTTTAAACCAGCTTTTATAAGACTATAAACTAAGCTGTTTGAATTCGAATTATTACTGAAAATAACAGGTTCTTTAGAAGGTGCTAGTCCATATCGGCACATATATTTTTCAAAGGAAGAGCTTAGCATTATGCCTGGGAGATCGTTATTTTGAAAAGATAAAAATCTCTCAATGTGTCCATTACATAATATTGTGTGACCTGTGCGTATCTTATGTAAAGTGCTATTAACTTTTCCTTCAATCGGTTTAGAGCCAACAAATCTATCTTCAATGGCTATAAGATGATTAATGTAATTATAAGTAGTAACAAGTGTGTTTTTTAAAATCTTTATATTCTTAGAGTCTTCTATTTCTTGTATAGTTTCTTTTAACCAATCTTTAGGCTCTTTGTTATCAATTGATGATATTTTGTTTGAATTATTTATAATGCCACCAAGTTGTTCCTCAAAGTCAATTAACAACACATCATAATTTGAGTTGATGAAAGATTTAGCTGCGAGGAGTCCATTTATTCCTCCTCCTATAATTGTAATATCGACATTGTGATGGATATGATTGCTTATGCCTTTGAAATCTTTGGGAGGTTTACCTAATCCAGCGGCTCTTCTAATAAGTGGTTCATACAAATTTTTCCAAAATTTCTTATGCGGCCCCATGAACGTTTTATAGTAAAAACCAGCAGTAAAAATTGGAGAAAATAAGTTATTGATACTTCCAAAATCGTTTTCAAGAGAAGGCCATCTGTTTTGACTTTCAATTTCCATTCCTTCATAAATTTTTTTTATAGTTGCTCTTGTGTTTGGTTCGGAATATTCACTAATTATTTGGACTAGAGCATTTGGTTCTTCTATACCACAAGTATAAATTCCTCTTGGCCTATGGTACTTAAAACTTCTTCCTACAAGGTTAATATTATTTCTTAATAGAGCTGAGGCTATAGTATCGCCTTTGTAGCCAAAATATTTGACCCCATCAAACTTGAAGCTAATTTTTTGATGAAACTGAATAAATTGATTATCTTTTAAATTTATAGATTTCATTTTTCAACCGTAAAATTACCCGACCCAACTTCTGGTTCACCAGAGGGCGTTTTAACAACACTTTTAAAATTATTTAAATTTGGTTTTTTTTCATCGAGCTTGTATGTCACCAAAATTTCATCAGTAGATGTATCTCTTACACAATTAAACCATTTGCGACAACCATGTGTGTGTACCCAGCGCTCATAAAACAAACCTTTCGGATTTGCTCTTATAAAGACATATTCTCCCCACTCTCGATCACCAATTTCTTTTGATCCATCGGGTCTTTTTACATGCGCCTCTCCTCCATTTGAAAATTCCGATTGATCTCTCGGGCCACAATAAGGGCAATTAATTATGAGCATATTTATTAATGTGCTACGGCTGCAGCACCGTGTTCGTCGACTAATCTTCCACTTGCAAATCTATCAAGATTAAAAGCACTATTAATTTGATGAGGTTCATTTTTTGCAATTGTATGTGCAAAAACATTTGCACTTCCAGGTGTAGCTTTAAAACCACCTGTGCCCCAGCCACAATTAAAAAATAAACCCTCAATGTCACATTTACTAATAATAGGACTAGCATCTGGGCAGATGTCAACAATCCCACCCCATTGACGAAGCATTTTCATTTTCCCAAATACTGGATAAAGCTCGACCATAGCTCGAATAGTATCTTCAATAATGTTAAAACCACCTCTTTGAGTGAAAGAATTATAACTGTCGGTTCCTGCTCCAATAACTAATTCACCTTTATCAGATTGACTGACATAAGCATGAACTGCAGAGGACATTACCACTGTATCAATAATAGGTTTGATTGGTTCAGAAACAAGTGCCTGAAGTGGCTTACTTTGTAAAGGTAATCTGATACCTGCACTTTCTGCTAAAACACCAGTATGACCTGAAGCAACAACTCCAATTTTATTTGCCCTTAAAAAACCCTTGGAAGTTTCTACACCTTCTATTGTTCCATTTTTAGTCCTAATTTGATGTGCCTCACAATTTTGAATTATATCAACTCCCATCTCATCAGCACGCATTGCAAAACCCCATGCTATTGCATCATGTCTTGCTACACCACCGCGAGGTTGGTAAGATGCACCTAGCACTGGATATCGAAGATTGTCAGTATTCATTATAGGAACCTTTTTTTGAATTTCTTCTTTAGATAACCAAAATGAATCAATACCATTCAAATTATTTGCACTCACTCTTCTTTTTATTTCTTTTATATCATGTTCGTTATGGGCTAAATTCATAACCCCTCTTTGACTAAACATTACGTTGTAATTTAATTCGCTTGATAGGTTTTCCCATAACTTCAAAGAGTGTTCGTACAAATGAGCACTATCATCCCATAAATAATTTGATCTAATGATAGTGGTATTTCTACCTGTGTTACCTCCACCAAGCCAACCTTTTTCTATTACGGCAATATTTTTTAATCCATGTTCTTTTGCTAAGTAATATGCAGTTCCTAGTCCATGACCCCCACCACCAATTATTATGACATCATAAAACTCTCTAGGTTCGGGGCTTCTCCACATTTTTGGCCACTCTTTATGGCCAGATAGTGCATTTTTAGCTAGGCTAAATATTGAATATTTTTTCTTCACATCAGCAAATTAGCAAAAAATAAAATAATCAGCTAGTTATTTTCAGGGGCGAATTGTCATTAATTTTTTTAAAAATTTTAGGGAACTTCCATTGCAAATCGCAGTCTACATTTGGGGCTTGAGCTGAACTATTTAAGTCGCTTTCACAAATAGTTCTAATTTCAAAGCTTATCCTTGTATTTTCAGACTTTTCTTTTGATGAGCTATGTAAGTGAGCACCTGAAAAACATAAAATTTCTCCTGGTTTTATAGTTACCGGTATTTTCTTAATATTGCTGGGCAAGTCCTCTTTTAATTGTGGAGCAGAGGGATAAGAAAAATCGCCTTTTTTTCTATTTGCTAAATAAATGTTTAAGTCCCAAGTCGAAGTAGTATTCTTAACTGGAACATCAAAATAATCTGGATAAAAAATCATTGTATTTTTTTCCTCTACACTGCTTACTGGTGCCCACCAATTAATTTGTTGATACAAATTTGTGCCCCAAGTATCACGATGAATATTTATTCTAGATGCTTCTCTATAAGGTAAGTTATTTTCTGCTGGTGCTACTCTTACCACAAATCGATCCCAAAAAGTTCCACCTTTATTATATCCAATTTCATATAAAAAGTTTGAAAATAGTTTTCTGAAATCTTCATGGTTTTTTAATTTTGATACAATATCCTTACTTATATCCTCAGAATTTTTTAAATAGTGTATTTTTTCTATTTCACCATCATAAATATTTTGTATTTTATTTTTAATTTGGGTTATTAAATCATTAGAAGTTTTTGATTTTTGAAATACAAAAACTTTTCCACTAAAAATATCTTTTTTAAATTGTTGAAGATTTGAAATTTTTTCTATTGGTATAAACATTCACTTTATATCACCAACATATACCCCAAGTGCTAAAGCAGTTTCAATTAGAGGATCGGATCTATCTACAACTTTATAAGTAGATATTCCTTCGCTAATTGGAACATCAACAACTTTTCTATCTCTCCAGGCAACCATTCTTCCATATTTTCCTTTTGCTATTAAATCAACAGCATAAACTCCAAAAGCACTAGCTAAAATTCTATCACGTGGAGTAGGAGGCGCACCTCTTTGAACATGCCCCAAAGAAGTGACCCTACACTCTATATCAGTACTTTTCATTATTTCCTCTGAAAGATAATTACCTATTCCACCTAATCTTTTTTGACCATCAGCGTATTCAACAGTATAACTTTTTCCGTTTTCTGTTTTTACTGCCTCTGCTACTACAATCAGCGAATGAACTATTCCTCTATTTTTCATTTCAGTGAGTTTATTGACAATTCCTTTGATAGAGTAATCTAATTCAGGAATTAGGATTACATCTGCTCCACCTGCAATGCCAGCGTTAATAGCTATGTGTCCTGCGTCTCTACCCATTACTTCTAAAATCATCGTTCTTTGATGACTTGCAGCAGTTGTTTGTAAGTTATCTAGTGCTTGGGTAGCAACATTTACAGCTGTATTAAACCCTATGGAGCTCTCAGTGGCTCCCACATCATTGTCAATTGTTTTAGGTATGGCTACAATATTTAAGTCACCTCTTTTTGCAATTTCAGTTAAAATCGACATGCTTCCATCTCCGCCTATAACAATTAGCCCATCAAGACCTAATTCTTTGTAACCATCAATAATGTCTTGGGATCTATCTTTGTATTTACCATCTGGCATGGGAAATTTAAAAGGATTACCTTTACTTGTTGTTCCCAAAAATGTCCCACCTTGTCTTAGAAGAGAACCGCTAAAAGTTTGATAGTCTAATGGAACATAAGCCACTGGTCTTTGCATTAAACCAACAGTGCCATCACGAATACCCATAACTTCCATCTGATATGTATTTTTAGCTCTGAAAAATATCGATCTAACTGCCGCGTTTAAACCACCACAGTCTCCACCACTAGTAAGAATTCCAATTTTTTTCATTTAAAATTTATCTGAGTCCCACAACCACGCTGCCCCTCTAACACCGCTGGAGTCACCGTGAGTATTCCGTAAGATCTTATTTCTTATCTTATCACTAAATGTGTATTTAGGAAGTAATTTAGGTATATTATCATAAAGTCTACCAACGTTTGACATACCTCCACCAAAAACTATTACATCAGGGTCAACGATACCTATCATTACAGATATTAATCTGGCAAAACGATCTTCATATAATTCAAATTCTTTTTTTGCTCTTTCATCTCCATTTGCTTCCAAAGCAACTATTTCTCTTGTTCTTAAACTGGTGCCATATTTCTCGTTAAATAATTTTGTAAAACCTATTCCTGATATAAATTGCTCAGCACATAAGGGTCTTTTGCAATTACCTACATTACATTGGACATCAGAATTAATTTCCTCCTCAGTAGGATAGGGTAATGGTTGATGTCCCCAATCTCCTGCAATTTGGTTAACGCCCTCAATGACTTTCTTTTCATAAACAAATGATCCGCCAAAACCAGATCCAATAATTACACCCCAAACTGATTTATAATTTGCCCCAGAACCATCGATAGCTTCAGATAATGCAAAACAGTTAGCATCATTCATGATTCGAATTTCTCTATTTAAACTTTTTTCTAAGTCTTTATGAAATGGTTTGTCATTAATCCATATACAATTAGCATTATTTACTAAGCCAGTTTCATATGAAGAAAATCCTGGTATGCAAACCCCTACAGAATTTTGTTGATCTGTAAATTTATCAAATTCTGAAACTAAAGATTTTACGGTATTTAAACCACTTTCGTAATTTTTTTCATAAGTAGATCTTTTTCTCAGAATTTCTTTACCATTTGAGTCTATTAAAATACCCTCAATTTTGGTACCACCGTAATCAATGCCTATTTTAAAATCACTCATTTTTAAATAGATACCATAAGTTATAAAATATATGTATGAAATCTTTTAAATATATGTATGGATTGTAGTCAAATAGGTTTAAATTTTTTTTATGAAAAAAAAAATTATTAATTGGGGCATATTAAGCACTGCTAAAATTGGTTGGGAGCACGTAATACCTGCAATAAAAAAATCTAAAAATAGTCAGGTTATAGCGCTCGCTAGTAGAAATTTATCCAGAGCAACGGCTTTAACAAAAAAATTTAAAATACCTAAAAGCTATGGTTCTTATAAAGAGTTATATGAAGATAAAGATGTAGATGTAATTTATAACCCTCTTCCTAACCACTTACATATAAAATCAAGTATTGAGGCCTGTAAAAATAAAAAAAATCTCCTATTAGAGAAACCATTATCTTTAAAATCAAAAGATATAGACCCATTAATAAAAATTGCCTCACAAAATAAAGTTATTGTTAAAGAAGCATTTATGGTCAGGCATCATCCTCAATGGCGATGGGTTAAAGAATATATAAAATCAGGTAAGATCGGATTAATATCAAGTATATCAACAGTGTTTTCATACAATAATAAAAATCCAAAAAATATCAGAAATATCAAAAACTTTGGTGGAGGGGCCATCTATGACATTGGATGTTATCCGACTGTCATATCAAGATTTCTTTTAGATAAAGAACCAAAAAGAGTTATTGCAACTTCTAAAAATGATAAAAAATTTAAAACAGATATTTTATCATCCGCATTGTTAGATTTTGGAGATATTTTCTCAACCTTTACAGTTGCTACACAAAGCACATATTCACAACAAGTCGTAATTCTTGGCACAAAAAAAACAGTTGTTATTGAAAATCCTTTCAACGCAATTGCTAATAAACCAACTACAGTTGTTATCTACAATGGAAAATCAATCTATCGAAAAGACAATACAATAAAAGTATTTCCAGCGACTGATCAATATGAACATCAAGTTACAAAATTTTCTAATGAGTTAATTTATAAAACTAAAATAGATTATGGATTATTAGATGCAAAAAAAAATATGAAAGTCTTAGATGCAATTTTTATGTCTATTAAGAAAAAAAAGTGGATTAAAATTTAATTTATTAGTGAGATAATAAAAAATTTCAATTAATCAATGGGCACTAGAAGGAGCCCATATATTTATATCACCCTCTTTTGCAGCTTTATTTATTTCTTTTATTTCTTTTTTTGAAAATTTTAAATTATCAAGTGTAGCTAAGTTTTCTTTAAGCTGTTTTACTGTTCTAGCCCCAATTAAAGCAGAGGTTATTGCACGATTATTTAATACCCATGCTATAGCCATTTGGGATAGAGATTGATTTCTTCTTTTTGCAATTTTATTGAGTTCATTAATAATTTTTGTATTTTTTTTCGTTATTAAATCTTTGCTGAAAGAGCTATTCTCATTAACCCTTGAAACTTTGGGAATTCCTTTTAAATATTTATTAGATAAAAAACCTTGGGCTAGTGGAGAAAAGGCGATACAACCAACCCCTTTTTTTATGAGAGTTTTTGTTAAATCTTTTTCAATCCATCTATTAATTAATGAATAAGAAGGTTGATGAATTAATAATTTGATTCCTTTGCTCTTTAAAATTGAAATCATTTTATTTGTCTTGTTGGAGGAGTAAGAAGAGACACCAATATACAAGGCCTTACCAGCTTTATAGATACTTTCTAAAGCATCAGCTGTTTCCTCAAGAGGTGTATTTGGATCAAAACGATGAGAATAAAATATATCTACATAATCCAGTTTCATCCTCTTTAAACTTTGATCGCAACTAGCAATTACATGTTTTTTTGAACCCCATTCACCATAGGGTCCATCCCACATATCGTAACCTGCTTTAGACGATATAATTAACTCATCACGGTATTTTCCAAGATCACTTTTCATGACTTTTCCAAAATTAGACTCAGCACTGC
>CACBZW010000006.1 GCA_902543855.1 uncultured Alphaproteobacteria bacterium
TGGTGAAATTCATCTTGTTGATCATGATATTATAGAGAAGTCAAATTTACATCGTCAAATTAATTATGATAAAGATGATATTGGTAAATCTAAATCTAACACTTCAAAACACAAACTTAAAAATATAAATGACTCAACAATAATAAAAGAGCATTCTTTAAATTTTCAGTCTTTCATAAAAAAAAATCCAAATAATAATTTTGATTTAATATTTGATTGCACGGATAATCATCAGAATAAAATTTTTTCTTCAAAATATTCCAAAGCTAATAAAATCTCATTTGTATCCATATCAATCAACTCTTCAGAGGGCATATACTTTGCACAAAACATTGAAGAAAATAATCCATCATGTTTTGAGTGTCTATTTCCTAAAACTGATCAAAATCACCGTTGTCTTAATAGTGCAATGGTAGGTCCAGTTGCAGGATTCGTTACTAGTTTTGCTTGTATGAAAATTATATTCGCTCTAGCCAAAATAAAAACTCAATTGAAAAGTGAAATCAATTTGATAGACCTTTTGACTTCAGACATAAACAAACTACAATTAACAATTAAAGATTGTCCTCATTAAGATGAATACATTTACACCTCAATCTAGTTATAGTTATGAAGAAATCATTGAGTGTGGGAAAGGAAATTTATTTGGAAAGGGAAATGCCCAACTACCAGCGCCTCCTATGCTTATGTTTGATCGCATCACTAATGTCAATAAAGATGGCGGGGTACATGGAAAAGGAGAGATAACTGCTGAACTGGATATAAATGCAGATTTATGGTTCTTTAAATGTCATTTCTTGGGTGATCCTATAATGCCAGGATGTTTGGGTCTTGACGCTTTATGGCAAATGTTGGGTTTTTATCTAGGTTGGCTTGGATATCCAGGAAAAGGTCGTGCTTTGGGTGTTGGGGAAATAAAATTTGTTGAAGAAATAAAACCGGACAAAGAATTAATAACATATAAAGTTAGTTTAAAAAAATCTTTAAATAAAAAAGGGTTATCGATAGGGTATGGAGATGGGCAGATAATTTACAAAGAAAAAATAATTTACCATGCCAATGATTTAAGAGTGGGTTTATTCAATGAGTAATAAAAGAGTTGTCGTTACTGGATACGGTATTGTTTCTTGTATAGGAGATAACAAAAAAGAAGTTTTACAGAACTTAAGAGATGTGAAATCTGGGATTAGTCATTGCAAAGAATATGAAGAGCTTGGAATGAGAAGTCATGTACATGGAAAACCTAAAATAAATATTGAAGAAAATGTAGATCGAAAAGTTTTGCGTTTTATGGGTGAAGGCGCAGCATACAATTATATTGCAATGAAAGAGGCAATTGAACATTCAGGTCTTGATGAGGAACTTATATCTAATGTTAATACCGGGTTAGTGATGGGATCAGGTGGGCCTTCAACGTATCAACTGCAACAAGCATTTGATATAGCGAGAGAAAAAGGCGTTAAAAAAATTGGACCTTATATGGTTACTAGAACAATGGCATCAGGAAATTCTGCTACTTTAGCAACTCCTTTTAAAATTAAAGGTGTAAATTACTCCATTAGTTCAGCTTGTTCGACAAGTTTGCACTGCATTGGTAATGCTTATGATCTCATAAGACATGGGCAACAAGAAATTGTATTTGCTGGTGGTGGCGAGGAGACCCATTGGACAATGTCAATTTTATTTGATGCCATGGGTGCTTTATCAAGTAAATATAATGAAACACCTGAGGTTGCATCTCGAGCATACGACTCTTCAAGAGATGGGTTTGTCATTGGGGGAGGTGCAGGTGTCTTAGTAGTTGAGAGCCTTGATAGTGCAAAAGCAAGAGGAGCCAATATTATTGCAGAAATTCAAGGTTTCGGTCAGACTTCAGATGGATATGACATGGTTCAACCCTCTGGAGAAGGGGCAGTAAGGTGTATGAAGATGGCAACACAGGGTAGGCCTGTTGATTATATAAACGCTCATGGAACATCAACACCTGTAGGAGACATGATTGAATTAAAAGGTATAAAAGAGGTTTTTGGAGATAACATTCCTCCAACCAGTTCTACAAAGTCACTAACGGGTCATTCATTAGGGGCAACTGGTGTACAAGAAGCCGTTTACTCTCTTTTAATGATGGAAAATGATTTTATGGTTGAGTCAGCCAATATTACAAACTTAGATGAAAAGGCTGAAGGAATGAACATTCTCTTAGAGAATAAAAATGATATCAAAATCAATTCTATACTTTCAAATAGTTTTGGTTTTGGCGGAACGAATGCATCTATCTATCTAACTAGCTTTAATGAGTAAAATATTAGAGGGCAAAAAAGGATTGGTTGTAGGTATAGCCAATGATCATTCTATTGCATGGGGTATTGCAAAATCCTTGAGTGATGAGGGTGCAAGTATGTACTTAACCTATCAGAATGACTCAATCAAAAAAAGAGTTGAGCCTCTATCTGAGAAAATTAATTGCTTAGGAATTATGCCTTGTGACGTATCTGAAACATCTTCACTTGAAAATGTTTGCAATAGCATTAAAGGAAATATTGACTTTTTTGTTCACGCGGTTGCCTATTCAGATAAAAATGAACTATCAGGTAAATATTTAAATACCACTAGAGAAAATTTTCTTAAAACACTTAATATTTCTGCATACTCATTGACTGAAATGGTCAGGATGCTTTCGCCAAAAATGAATGATGGTGCATCAATCATGGCCCTTACTTATTATGGGTCCAAAAGATATATGCAAAGTTATAATGTAATGGGTGTTGCCAAAGCTGCATTGGAAACATCAATAAAGTATCTTGCTGTTGATATGGGTAACAGAGGAATTAGAGTTAATGCAATTTCAGCTGGGCCAATGAGAACTTTAGCAGGTGCCGTTATAAACAAATCAAGAAAGATTTATAATTATACTATTGAAAATTCTCCAATAAAAAAACCATTGTCATTAGAAGATATTGGTAAGTCATCTGTTTACTTAATGAGCGATCTTTCTAAAGGCGTTACAGGTGAAATTCTTTACGTAGATAATGGCTATAACAATGTAGGAATGAGCATTCAAGATTTGTAGAAGTGATAAAAGTATATAAACTAACCCAATGAAGAAAATCTTTTTAATTCCTTTAATATTTTTATTTTTGTTTTTAAGTAAATTTGCATTTGCTTTTCATGATGTTGAAGTTGCAAATGAAGATGTAGCAGCTTTAGGTGGTTTGTGGACTCAAATATATGTGTATGAAGAGTATTGTGCTGATAATCAATATTACGAGGTAATACTAGACAGATTGCCAAACAGTCCTAGATTTGACAGATATTCTTCTGAATTAGAGCACTTAACAAATGATCAAGAACTTGCTTGGGAGAGAGGTGGGTTAGGAGCATCAGCTGTAATATCTGCTGGTGAAACTGACTGTGATACGATGGCTACAGTCATTTGGGAATGGTTTGGAGAAAACTAATATCTAATCTAAGAAAAGTAGCACAAATTTTCAAAAATCTGCGCTACTGATTATTTTTTAGACTTCTTTCATGCTGAGCTTTACTTTACCCGCACGATCAACATCAAGTACTTTGACCTGAACTTCTTGTCCCTCAGATAAAACATCAGTGACATTCTCTACTCTTTTTTGTGAAATTTGTGAGACATGAAGTAATCCGTCTCTGGCACCCATAAAATTTACAAAGGCTCCAAACTCAACAATTTTAACAACTTTACCTGTGTAGACTTTTCCAACTTCAGGTTCTGCTACAATGTCTTCCACCATTTGTTTAGCTTTATTAATTGACTCTTCATTGCTTGATGCAATTTTTACAATTCCATCGTCGTTGACTTCTAGTTTTGCCCCAGAGACTTCGACTATGTTTTTAATTACCTTACCACCTGAGCCAATAACATCTTTAATTTTAGCTTTATCAATAGTTATAGAGATCACTTGAGGGGCATGCTTAGAAAATTTTGTTCGAGCTTCTGGTAAGGCATCCGACATAACACCAATAATATGTTTTCTCCCACCTGATGCTTGATTTAAAGCAATTTCCATAATCTCTTTAGTAATACTGGTAATCTTAATATCCATTTGAAGAGAAGTAATACCATCCATAGTTCCAGCAACTTTGAAGTCCATATCACCTAAGTGATCTTCATCACCTAAGATATCGCTAAGCACTACAAAGTCCTCGCCCTCTTTGATTAGACCCATTGCTATACCACCAATATGTTTTTTAATTGGCACACCCGCTGCCATCAAAGCAAGAGATGAGCCACATACTGTTGCCATTGAACTAGAGCCATTGGACTCAGTTATTTCAGATACTAATCTTAGCGTGTATGGGAAGTCCTCCTTTTTTGGTAACATTGGATGAACTGCACGCCATGCTAGTTTTCCATGACCAATTTCTCTTCTGCCAGTTGCTCCTACTCTTCCTACCTCGCCGACAGAGTAAGGAGGAAAATTATAATGCAACATAAAATGTTGTTTATGCATTGGATCAAGAGAGTCAATCATTTGCTCATCATCGCCCGTTCCTAAAGTGGTAACAACTAATGCTTGAGTTTCTCCGCGAGTAAAAAGGCTTGAACCGTGAGCTCGAGGAAGAATATCTAATTCACATGTAATTTGTCTAACTTCATCTAATTTTCTTCCGTCAATACGGCTTTTATTTTTGATGATATCACCTCGAACTACGTCTTTTTCAATATTTTTAATGATTGTTGTAGCGGCTAAGATCTGGTCATCTTCAACATTATCAATAATAGAAGATCTGATCTCTGAAAGTTTTTGACTTCGCTCTTGCTTGTCAACTAAACCGTATGCTTCACGAATAGGATCAGAAATTTTACTTTCAATATCTTTTTGCAATCCTTCATAAAAATCGGGTAGGCTTGGGACTTCAAAAGTCTTAATTTCTGTTTTACTTGCAAAGTTTTGAACTTCTTTGATAAACGTTTGATAAAAATTATGACCAAACATCACAGCCTCAAGCATGGTGTCCTCAGATAGTTCTTGAGCTTCAGACTCCACCATTAAAACACCCTCTTCTGTTCCAGCTACTACAAGATCTAGTTCAGAGTTTTCCATATCCTGGATAGTAGGATTTGCAACTAGCTGTCCATCTATATATCCAACCCTAGCAGAACCCAAAGTGCCTGCCACGGGAAGTCCTGAAATAGCTAATGCTGCGCCAGTTGCATACATAGCAATAATATCAGGATCAACAATGCTATCGTAAGATAGGACAGTTAATGTTACTTGTGTTTCATTTTTAAAGTTTTTGTGAAATAAAGGTCTAATAGGTCTATCAATTAAACGACTTGTTAATGTTTCTCTTTCAGTTGGTCTTGCTTCTCTCTTGAAAAATCCCCCAGGTATTTTTCCTGAAGCGTAATATTTTTCCTGATAGTTAACTGTTAATGGGAAAAAATCAATATCAGGTTTTTGTGTTTTTGCTGCACAAATGTTAGCCATAACCATTGTTTCACCACAGGTTACAACCACAGATGCATCTGCTTGTTTTGCTATTCGATTTGTTTCTAATGTAATTTGTTGGTTACCCAACTCAAATTTGTGTTCTATTTTCATCTTCCTCTTTCTTTATAGCTAATTAAAAATTATTTTTTTCTTAGCTTTAGTTTATCTGCTACTTCTGTGTACTTTCCTACATTCCTCTTCTTTAAATACGCCATCAATCTATTTCTTTTACCAACCATCATCAGCAGACCTCTTCGAGAATGAAAATCTTTCTTATGGATTTTGATATGTTCTGTTAACAGATTAATTTTCTTTGTGAGAAAAAAAATTTGGGACTCTGGCGAACCAGTGTCATTATCAGCACGAGCTATATCGTTTATTTGTATTTCCGACATCAATACTCCTTTCAAAGCAAGCATCACCTGACCAGGATGTCGCCCAGTTCAAATGGTAATCAGATTGGTATGTAAATCATTTATACTTGAGAAATCAAGGATTTTTTCATAAGGAATAGCTTGATTTATATCAAAAGTCCCTATTTTCAATCTTTTAATCATACTTGCATAAGCTATGTCACCTAAGGAATTTGCAAATTCTTCTGCGAATGCCCTAACATAAAACCCTGAATGGCAATTCAACTCGATCCTCATTTTTGAGTTATTTGAAGATAAAACTTTTAAACTTTGAACTGATACTTTTTTATAACGATCTTCTATAACTTTGTTATCTCTAGCAAGTTCATAAAAATTTTTACCATTTAATTTATGCGCAGAATAGTCTGGTATTTTTTGTTGATATGTTCCTATGAACTTTTTTAAATGTAAAACTCTTTCATTTATGTTATGTGAGGACGACTCCATTTTAAAGAATCTACCCTCTGAGTCTAATGTATTTGTTGAGGCACCAAATCGTATCTCAACCTCATAACTTTTTTTTTCTTGATGTATATTTGGTATTTTCTTCGTAGCTTTATTAATACCTACTAATAATAAACCAGAAGCTAAAGGGTCTAGAGTTCCAGCAAAGCCAATTTTTTTAAATGAATATCGAAATTTTAATTTTCTAATAACCCCAAATGACTCTATGCCCTGTGGTTTATTGATTAATAACCATCCATCACTAAGAAAGTTTTCTTTTACCAAGATCTATAATTTATCTAGAAGTGATTGTACCTTTAAAGACTCTTGAAAAGATTCATCAAAAATTAAAGATATTTTTGGAGTATATTTACTTGTAAGAGTTCTCGCTATTAAAATTTGTATTTCCCTCAGATAAAGTTTATTAAATTCCTTAAAATCCTCATCTGAAATATTATGAATAAGATAAATTTTTGCAAATCTTAGATCTTTACTTACTCTTACTTCAGTGATTTCGAAACGAGCAGTTGGAAATTTTAAAAGATAATCTTTTTGGGTTACTAGATATTCGGATACAAGCCTTTTAATTGAAAGTTCAACTTTTTTGGTTCGAAAACTTGGCTTATTGTCCACACTATAATTCTTTTTGAACTTCCTTAGTTACATAAAATTCAATTTCATCTTTTTCTAAAATATCTGAATAATCTTTGAATGAAATACCACACTCGTAGTTTTCTCTAACTTCTTTGACATCGTCTTTGAATCGTTTAAGAGTACCAACTTCTCCTTCGTGTATGATTTTACCTTCTCTAACAAGCCTAATTTTAGCAGAATTTTGGACTATACCGTCAGTGACAAAGCAGCCTGCAATTGTACCAAACTTTGAGGATTTGAAAGTATCACGAACCTCAGCATGACCAATTATTTCTTCTTTAGTGTCAGGAGTAAGGAGGCCAGAAAGCATTTTTTTCATATCATCAATTAATTCATAGATAATTGAATAATAACGTATATCTACTTTATCACGTTTTGCGATTGTTCGGGCTTGTGGGATAGCTCTGATGTTAAAACCAATTACTAGCCCTTGTGCAGAACTCGCTAAACTCACATCACTTTCATTAATTGCACCAATAGCGTTATGCACGACATTTATTTTAACTTCTTCATTGCCGACTTTTTCTAGTGAGGAAACTATTGCTTCAAGAGAACCTTGGACATCTGCTTTCACAATTATTGGGAGTTTTTTCATATCTCCCTTTGATACATTAGCCATCATTTCCTCTAGTGATGATTTTTTAACTGCTTCTGTATTTTCTAATTTTTTTTGTTCTTTTACTTTTTCTGTTATATCTTTCGCAATATCCTCATTTGGCATAACATAAACTGTGTCCCCCGCTTGTGGCACTGAGTCAAAACCCAACACTTCAATTGGCATGCCTGGGCTAGCTAATTTAATTCTAGCTCCATTTTCATCGAGTAAAGCTCTAACTCTTCCATAAGATGAACCACATGTAAAATGATCACCTTCTTTAAAAGTTCCATTTTTTACTATCACTGTTGCAACAGGTCCTTTTCCTGTTTCTATTTTAGACTCAACTACAATTGCTTCAGCGAGTTTGTTATGTTCGACATTAAGATCTAGAATTTCTACTTGTAATAAAATGTTATCTAATAATTTTTCTAGATTTGTTTTTTTAACTGCAGATATTTCAGTTTCTAATACATCTCCACTGTAGCTTTCTACAACTACCTCGTGAGTTAACAAATCATTTCTAACAATACTTGGATCAACATCTGGTAAGTCCATTTTATTAATTGCAAGAACAATAGGAACTTTTGCTGCTTTAGCATGTGAAATTGCTTCAATTGTTTGAGGTTTAACACTATCGTTGGCAGCAACTACTAGTACAACAAGATCTGTTAAATTGGCTCCCCTCGAGCGAATATTTGAAAAAGCTGCGTGACCAGGTGTATCCAAAAATGTAATGGGATTGTTTTTATGTTGAATTTGATATGCACCAATATGTTGAGTAATTCCACCAGACTCTTTTGAAGTTACGTTTGTGTTTCTAAGTGCATCCAACAAAGATGTTTTACCATGATCAACATGGCCCATCACTGTTACAATTGGAGGTCTAGGCGAAATTTTAGATATTTTTGTTTTTTGGTGATTTGCAATTTCATCTTTTAAACTAATCGCCTCTTCTCTTTTAGGTGTATGCCCTAATTCTGTAACTATTAGCTCAGCAGTGTCTCCATCTATATATTGATTAGCCGTAGCCATAATTCCACTTTTCATAAGAGCTTTTACAACATCGCCTGTTTTTTCAGACATTCTACTTGCTAATTCCTGTACAGAAATTTTTACAGGTATGTCAACTTCACGAACAATTTTTTGAGAGCTAGTTAAATTTGGCTTATATTTTGTTTTTTGTTTTTCTCTGTTTCTTTTTGTTTTCGCAAGACTAGGCATTTTTTCGTAGTCTGGTTCTTCATCTAAAAGATTATTAACTGAAATAGAGGAAAGTTTTTTTTGAAATGCTGTTGTATTGAGAGTCAGTTTTTTTCTAGGAGGTTTTGATGTTGTAGATGTAGGCGTAGAGGGTTTAGCAGAAGATGTATTTGTGTTCTTTGTCTCTTTTGTCATTCAAAATTAGCTATTAAGATAAATCTCCCTAGCATCCATTATAATTTTTTCTGCAGCAGCTTTTTCAACTCTTTTTTGTAGTATGCCATCTCTGCCCACTAATTCATCAGTAGCTAAATCTGCAAGGTCTTGACGTGAAAAGATATTGTTCTCAATCAATGTAGCTAAAATTTTATTATCAAACTCTGAAATCCCTTTGACATAATCGTCAAGTTTTGAAGATTGTATTAATTTCTCAAGTTCTGCCTTCTCGTTTTCCATATACTGCGTAGCACGCGCATATATCTCAGCAGCAAGCTCATTATCAAATCCTTCAATTTTTTCTATATCTTGGATTGAAGCATTGGCAATTTTTTCAATACTTGTATATCCCTCGACCGCCAATAATTGTGCGATCATATCTTCGAGATCAAGTTTTTCAGCGAAAAGAGAGGTGATTTTTTTAAATTCCTCTTGTCTTCTCTCTGCATCTTCCTTTTCAGTTAGTATGTCAATTTCAAGATTGGTAAGTATTGAGGCTAATTTTACATTTTGACCTCTTCTACCTATAGCAATACTTAACTGATCCTCAGGTAAGACTATCTCTACTCTATTTGAGTCTTCAAATTCATTAACCTTTGCAACTTGTGCGGGCGCAATAGCATTTTGAACATACATCGACTTTAGTTCTGACCAATTTACGATATCGATTTTTTCACCTTGTAATTCATTAACAATAGCCTGAACTCTAGAACCTCTCATACCTACGCATGCCCCAACTGGATCGATGGACTTATCGTTCGCACGAACTGTAATCTTTCCTCTACTACCAGGGTCTCTTGCAACAGATAAAATTTCTATTTGACCTTCATATATTTCAGGTACTTCCTGTTCAAATAATTTTGCCATAAACTGAGGGTGAGTTCTTGAAAGAAAAATTTGATGTCCCTTAGCTTCTTCTTTTATATCAAAAAAGTAAGCTCTAATACGATCACCATTTTTAAAATTCTCTCTTGGAATGAGTTCATCTTTTCTCAAAAATCCCTCAGCTTTACCAAGATCAACAATAATATTTCCAAATTCAATTCTTTTTACAATACCCGACAAAACTTCTCCGACACGATCTTTAAAATCATTAAACTGTCTTCTTTTTTCAGCTTCTCTAACTCTAGAGTAAATAACTTGTCTTGCCATATTGGCTGTAACTCTTCCAAAGTTTACGGATGGTAAAGGAATTGTTATTTGTTTACCAATTTCAGTATCAGCATCATATTTTTTAGCATGATCTAATAAAATTTGATTTGCCTGCAAAACAGGATCAATTTTTTCAACAACATCTTTAATATGAGATAAACTTATATTTCCTGTCATACGGTCAATAGATGCTTTAATGTTATTGTCCATTCCGTATTTTGATTTTCCAATAATTTCAAAAGACTCCTCAAGAGCCTCGATTACTATATCCATTTCGATGCCCTTCTCTTGTGAGACGACTTCGGCAACTTTTAATATTTCTGTGTTATTTAGCATTATCTTTTCTAGTTAAAAAAAAAGGCGGGATAACCCACCTCCTCATCGTTGGTTAATAATTTTTAAGAACGCTAAAATAGAATAATTTATGATTTTTGTCTAAGGCTTTTTTCTCAAATTTAGTGTGCAAAGCGTTGGAATCACTATATTTCCAACATTTAGGGCTAATATCTGGCATGGTGTATTTAAACTTTTTCATCAAGGCTAAAGCTTCAATAAAATAGTCACCATGATCAGTTGCAAAACGAACAAATCCATTTTTTTTTAGTTTTTTAGTGAGATCTTTTACAAGGAGTTGATTAACAGTTCGTCTTTTTTTATGTTTATTTTTTGGCCACGGATCTGGAAAATATATTCTTATTTCTTGAAGATAATTGTTTGGTATGAATGGTAAAAGATCTTGGATGTTTAAATGGAATACTTGAAGATTTTTCAAATTATCATCAACAGAGTTTCTGATAGCTCTTAGAACTCCATCAGCAAAAATATCACAACCAATAAAGTTAATTTTTGAATATAGTTTTGCATCTTCACTAATTTTTTCTCCATCACCAATTCCAATTTCTAAAATTCTTGGTGTTTTGATTTTATTAAATAATCTTTTGTTTGGTTCTTTAAGAAATTTCGAATATTGCTCGAGTCTTACAAATGACTTTCCTTTTTTTCTACCAAAGTATTTATTTTTTGATTCGAACATATAAAAAACTAACTAAAAATATTAAGAAAATCAAAAGAGTAACTGGAAATAAAGTTGATGAACAATTTGATTTATATTTGTTAATTGGATGTTGGTAAAAGAGGTAACCTTTTTTGTTTGCAGGAATAGTCTCAATAATTTTACCCGAATAATCAACAACAGATGTAATACCTGAAGGAGTTGATCTTATGAGAGGTTTTTGGAATTCAACACTTCTTAAAAGAGAGTTAGCCAGATGCTGATGTGGTCCGTACCATTTGCCGAACCAAGAGTCATTTGAAATTTGTATTACTATATCTGCGTTACAAACCTCAGTATTAATTGATTTATAATTAAAAATAGACTCAAAACAAATCATTGGAGCAGCATTTATACTTTTTGGTAATTTTAAAATTTTTTGATTAGTTCCAGGGGTATAGTTCATTCCTAAATTTAAAAATTTGCTTACAATAGGTTTAACAAAGGGTATGTATTCTCCAAATAGAACCAACTTTTGTTTATCATAAAAATCAATGGTCTTTCCTTGATGATCAATGATATATAGACGATTAAATAATTGGTTTTCCTCAATAGCGCTCGACCCAACTATTATTTTTTGATCCTCGTTAATTAAAGAGGATAATCTACTAAGAAGTCCGTCCCTGTTATTTAAATCAATTGGCAATGAGCCTTCAGGCCAAATAATTAAATCTGCTTTTGGAGAATTTGTAAGAGCTTCTAAGGTTAATTTTTCATATATTTCAAGGTTTCTTAGAACGTCAAAATCTACTAATGACTCATAGAGATTAGGTTGAATTAAAAGAATGTTTAGAGTTTCATTGTTTGTTTTTCTCTCAGTATTATTTTCAAAAAAACCAAATGCATAAATTAAAACAAGCACTGATGATAAACTAAAAGTTACAACTTTATTTTTGCAATAGAGAAAATAAATAATTAAACCCACAATCAAATGGACAACTAATCCCAAACCATAAACGCCTAAAAATGGTAATGATTTTAAGATCCAAATATTTTTGTAATATATAATTGCACTAGGATTCCAAGGGAAGCCTCCAAAAATAAATTCCTTTAGTATTTCTACTATAGATAAACCCAGTGGTAATAAGAAAATCTGTAATAATTTTTTTTTGAATGTAACTAGGATGAGAATTGTTGCTGAATAATGTAGGAATGCAATAAATATAGAGAGTACACCAACTAAAATAATACCTAAGAATAAATACCCAAAACCTCCTGAATAAAAGGACTGAGTAATCCAGCTTAATGTAATTATTTGAGTAAATAAGAAAAAATAAAATATGTTTTTTTTTGAAAATTTATTATTAGTTAGAATATTATAAAAAATGATTGAAAATGATAAGTAATAGAAAACAGATACTCCAAATGGAGGAAGAGAAAATACATAAATAATAGAAAAAATAATTATTAAGCTTATTGGCCTAGAGAGATAGGGCAGTAGATTATTGAGATTTGACACCACTAACCACAACTTCAAGAATTTTTCTTGTTGATACCTTGTGAATGGTGAAAGATAATTTTTTATTTATTGTAAATTTTTCTTTTTTCTTTGGTATACGACCAGCTATATTAAATATGATACCGCCTATAGTTCCCACATCCTCTTTTAAATCATCTGGAATATTGACATCAAATTCTCTTTCAAAATCATCAACAAGCATTGCGGCATCCATAATTATATTATTATTTTTTTGTCGAAACATTGGTGCTTCATCCTTATCGTGTTCGTCTTCAATCTCACCTACTATTTCTTCCACTAAGTCTTCAATGGTAACCAAACCAGTAACACTATTAAATTCATCCATAACAATTGCTAAATGGATGTTTTGTTTTTTCATTTTTTGAAGAAGATTAAAAACAGGTGTAGCAGAGGGAATATAAATGACCTCTCTTAACAAACTCTTAATATTAAAGGACTTATTATTGATTTTCTTGAATAAATCCTTGATATGAACCATTCCCAAGCAATGTTCTAAGTCCTTTTTTACGACTGGCATTCTTGAGTGAGCTTCTTTATTGATAATTTTAATGATGTTTTCTTTATCGATATTTTGATCAATAAAAATTATTTCACCTCTTGGAACCATTACATCATCAACAGTTTTTTTGTGTACCTTTAAAAGATTATTAAAGATTTTCTTTTCTTCATTCTTGGCAATACCTGAACTATCTGAAGTCGCTGAGATAAGATCAATAATATCTTTTTTAAAATTCTCGTCTTGAATCAGTTCTTTGACTAACTTTATCGCTAAATTTTTTTTAATTTTCATGTACTTTTTTTAAACCTAATAGTTTCATCAGTGTGTTTTCTAAAAATCTCATATTACTTCTCGATTGTTTATCGTAATGATGATAACCAAATAAATGATGTAATCCATGACTCACTAGCATAAAGAAATTTTGTTCATTAATTTTTTTATTGCGATTTAAAATATAACTATCTGCAATAGCAATATCACCAGAAAAGTCTCCGTCAGGAAAAGATAACACATCAGTTATTTTATTTTTATTTTTAAATTTTTTATTCATGCTTTTGATTTCTTCATTAGAAACTATTTTTATTGTCAGTTGTGTTTGATGATCAGCTTGATGGATTGTTTGAAAATATTCTGACAACTTTTTTAACTTTTCTTTGGAGGATTTTAGAAATTGCTCTAAATTCTTGTCTCCAATTATCTCAATCACAAATTTTTTATTACTAATCCTCAAAATTACTTATCGTAAGCATTAATTATTTTTTCTACTAGTGTGTGTCTGCATACATCACTACTATTTAAGTGAACAAACCCGATGTCTTTAACTTTTTCTAATTTTTCCATTGCATCCTGCATTCCACTTTTTGCATTATCGGGTAAATCTTTTTGACTTAAATCTCCCGTGATAACCATTTTTGAGTTTTGTCCTAACCTAGTTAAGAACATTTTCATCTGTGTCGATAGGGTGTTTTGTGCTTCATCTAAAATTATAAAAGATTTATTTAAAGTTCTTCCTCTCATAAAGGCAAGAGGAGCTATTTCTATTAAATTATTTAACATTTTTCTGTCAATTTCCTCACCTGGCATCATCTCATACAAGGCATCGTAAAGTGGTCGTAAATAGGGATCAATTTTCTCTTTCATATCTCCAGGTAAAAAACCTAATCGTTCACCCGCTTCAACTGCTGGTCTTGATAATATTAATCGATTAATTTTTCCTTCTACAAAAAGACTAACTGCGTATGCAACAGCTAAGTAAGTTTTTCCTGTTCCCGCTGGACCAACAGCAAAAACGACATCTTTTGATCTCATTTCTTTTAAAAAGAGCTCTTGGTTTTTAGTCTTGGGATAAATTGTTTTTAATTTTGTATTGATTTGAAATTTCTGATCTTGTTCGATTTGTTCTTTGATATATGTAGGTTTTGCTAAATCAATATTGTTTTCTATTTCTTCTGCAGAAATATCGTTATTCTTCAATTTTTGATATAAGCCTTGAATAATAAAGTAGGCTTTTTCAACTGGATCTCTATTACCTTTTATAGATAGAAGGTTGCCTCTTGTGTATAGCTTTACTTTAAATTTATTCTCTAAAACCTTTAAATTTTTATCGTGGTAACCAAATAGGCTTGATAGAAATTGATTATCCTCAAACTCGAGTTGTTTTTGATGGGAAGAAATATTTACAGGACTCAACTAAATTTTTTCTCCTAATAATGAGTGTGTTAAAACCTCTTTTATTTGCACAGGAATTATTTGACCTATTATTTCTTTTTCTCCCTGCAGAGCTACACTTTGATTAAATTGTGACTTGCCTTTGATTTGTCCCGAGTGTTTACCAGCACCATCAATTAATACTTGCACTGTCTTTTTTACAAACTGGTTGTTGTATTCAATTTGTTGTTCATTGAGTAAATCTTGTGTGATCTTTAATCGCTCATTGAGAATTGATTCATCTATTTCTTCACGATCGGCTGCAGGTGTACCTGGTCTTGGGCTGTACTTAAAAGAATAAGAGTTCATGTATTTAACTCTTTCAATTAGATCGATTGTGTCTTCAAAATCTTTGTCTGTTTCTCCAGGAAAACCAATAATAAAGTCCGAGGAAAGTGCTATATCGGGTTTTACTTTTCTAACCTTTTCGATAATTTCAAAATAATAGTCCCTAGTATGTTTTCTATTCATTAATTTTAAAACTTTGTCAGAACCTGATTGAACAGGAAGGTGAAGATAGGGCATAAGTTTAGAGTTTTCACCATGAAGTAAAATTAGGTCATCAGTCATATTCACAGGGTGACTTGTAGAATAAGTAATTCTTTCAACTCCATCTATTAAACTAATACTGTTAATAAGAGATGCTAGATTATTTGATTGACCTTGAGTGTCTAAACCATGATAGGCATTAACATTTTGACCTAAAAGTGTGAATTCCACCGCCCCCTGATCAATTAAAGATTTAACCTCATCAGAGATTTCCTTAACTGTTCTTGAATATTCTGATCCTCTTGTATAGGGAACAACGCAGAAATGACAAAACTTATCACAACCTTCTTGAATAGTCACAAATGCAGATTTATTCGATGTATTCGTTTTAATATGATTGAGTGTGTCAAATTTTTCATTCACATCAAATTCAGTGATAGATGTCTTAGGTAAGTTATTTTTATCTAAAAATTTATTTAATGACTGAATAGATTGTGGTCCGATCACTAAGTCCACGTAAGGTGCCCTTTTTTGAATTAATTCACCTTCAGCTTGAGCTACACAGCCGGCAACAATAACTTTTTGATCTTCTTTACCTTTTTTGTGAATTTTTCCTAAATCTGAAAATGTTTTTTCTGTTGCCTTTTCACGGATATGGCAAGTATTTAAAACTACATAGTCTGCATTTTGAAAGTCATCGGTTTGATTAATATTATGCGATAGAAAAATATCTTTCATTTTATCAGAGTCATAAACATTCATCTGACAACCAAATGTTCTAATATAAAATTTCTTATTTGATGGCATTAAGGGATTTTGCAAACAAAATTGCGTCTTGCGTATTTGGAGCGTTTATAGACTTACTCCGGTAATAGTTTTTTCTTTCATTGTAGGCTTTATAGCCTAATTTTTCATAAAGTTTAATAGCAAAATTATTAAGAGCACTCGCTTCCAGAAAGATTTTAAATGATTTTCCAGTACTTTTGAGTTGTTTTTCAAGCTCTTCTAAAATCATTCTTCCCAACCCTTGGTTTCTAAATTCAGGCAAAACAGCAATATGTAAAATTTCAAATTCACTGACCTTTTGATCTTGATATAAAAAATGTCCTATCAAAGCACCTTTGACGTTAGTTTGATCTAGAAGATAAATATTAAAACTTGTTTCTTTATTGAGGTGAAGCTCAATATCTTTTTCACTCCAATTAATCTCTAGTTGGTCTTTATGATTGATAATCCAATTTTTAGAATCAGATAGAGTATGTGTAAAGTTCAAGCCACAATATTATCATAAAAAACCTTGGAACACTCATACCAGTTAAATTTTTTTGTATATTCTTGACATTTTTTTCGATCGATAGTCAAACAATTCAAAACATTATCTTTTAAGTTATCACCAATAAAACCGTTGACCCCATTAACAATAATATCTTTAGGACCTGTTACATCATAAGCAGCGACTGGTGTGCCGGTTGCATTTGCCTCAGTTACCACATTTCCAAAGGTATCAGTCTTGCTAGGGAAAACCATTACATCTGAACTAGCATAGTAATTCACTAAATTCTGGCCAAACTGGTAACCAACAAATTTTATATCTGTATATTTTTTTTTTAGTTTATTTAACTGTGGTCCATCGCCAACGACAACTTTAGTACCTTCTAAATCTAAATCTAAAAAAGCTTGAATATTTTTTTCAGTAGCCACTCGACCGATATAAGAAAATATTGGTCCTGGGCCTAAGTCTAATTTTTGATAGTTGCCAAATTTTTGATGATCGACACCTCTTGACCAAACAACGGTATTTTTAAAATTCATATTTATTAATTCAGCCTGCATGGATGGGGTAGGAACAAGAACTTTTTTCGCTTTATTGTGAAAATGCTTTATGAAGAAATAAAAGAAACTTGCAGGTATTTTTATACGTTGTTGAATATACTCAGGGAAACGAGTATGAAATGAAGTTGTAAAAATAATTTTTTCTGAAAGACATATTTTTCTGGCCAAAAAACCTAGGGGCCCCTCTGTAGCAATGTGAATATGATCAGGATTGATCTGATCCATCATATTTTTCAATGTTTTTTTGCGAGTAATCACAACTTTAATCTCATTATACGAAGGAAGGCCAAAGCGAACTTTAAATAACTCAGGGTGTATTACCTCTACCTGCATACCCATTTTTTCCAATTCCGGTATGGTATTCAGATAAGAACGGACGACGCCGTTTACCTGAGGTTTCCATGCATCTGTTACTAATAATAATTTCAAGCTGCAGATACCTTATTAAGAGTTTGTTTTTCTAAAGACTGGATTTTTTTTTCATTCCAAAAGACTAACTCCAAGTTGCCTTTAAAGTCCTCAACCATTGCACTACAGCTATCTACCCAATCTCCTAGATTATGATATGTCTTATCACCAATTTTTTTTATTTGGGGATGGTGAATATGACCACAAACAATTCCATCACAATTATTTTTTTTTATTCTCTCAAGACATGCATTTTCAAAATTTTCAATATATCGTTGAGCATCTTTTACTCGTGTTTTTAAATATCCTGATAAAGACCAATACGAAAGACCAAGTTTTCTTCGACAGAAATTTAAAATATTATTAAACCAAACAGAGTAGTCATAAAGGACGGCACCTATCTTTGCTAACCATTTTGAATTTAGAACTATTCCATCAAATTCATGCCCATGCATTAAGAGAAGTCTTTTATTGTTCGCTGTTGTATGAATTCTATTTTTTCGAACTTTAATGTTTGCAAATGAAAAACCACAATAATCTGAAAAAACTTCATCATGGTTTCCAGGTATATAATAGACTTTGGTACCTGCGCGTGCTTTTCGTAAAACTTTTTGTATGAAAGTATTAAAATCAGGATTCCAAAACCAATTTTTTTTTAGACGCCATCCGTCTATAATATCTCCAAGTAAATAAAGATGATCACAATCATTATATTTTAAAAAGTGTAAGAGCTCCTTTACTTTTGAAGCACGTATGCCAATATGAATGTCTGAAATGAATATGGATCGATGTTTTTTGATTTGCATAGAATCTAAAAATAGATATATCTACGATTAATAGTATTGAGGATTGTTAAAGTTTTATTAAATGGGCTCTTCACAAAAGCTTTATATTAGAAAAAATTCTAAAATTCATGCATCTGGTCTTTTTGCAAAAGCTGATATCTGTGCTGGCACTAGAATCATTGAATATCGCGGGTTAAAGATAACTAAAGCTCAATCCGACAAGATTGCTGATGTTCACATAGAGGCAAACAAAAGGGCTAAAACAGTCGGGTCTGTTTACATTTTTACACTGAATCAAAAATACGACATCAATGGAAAAGTAACATGGAATTTAGCAAAATATATTAATCATTCCTGCAACCCTAATTGTGAAACTGATATCATCAAAGGAAAAATATGGATTAGCGCAATTAAAGATATTAAGAAAGGCGAGGAGCTGTCCTACGACTATGGATATGACATGTTTTGTTTCGAGGATCACCCGTGTCGATGTGGGTCTCAAAACTGTATTGGATATATTGTTCGAAGCAATCTTAGATGGAGAGTTAAAAAAAAGTTAATTGAAAAGAAAAAGTCAAGATTTAACAAAAACTTCACATAAGTAGTTAAACTTCAGATATGGATTTTAAAAATAAAAATATAGTAGATGCTTTTTGGTGTTCAATTGAAGGCCTAAAAATTCTCCTTCAAGAAAAAGCAGCAAGAAGAGAGCTATTATTGTTTCCCTTGTCTGCTCTTTACATCGTAATTTTTCAACCGGCTCTTTTGTTCATACTTTGGCTGATAATTTTACCTTTGCTCATACTTAGTATTGAGGCTCTAAACACTGCAATAGAATATACCTGTGATAAAATTACTATGGATAAGTCAAACAAAATAAAGAAAGCTAAAGATTTGGGCTCTGCTGCAATTTTTTTATCTCTAACAGCCTATGGAATAGTTTTAATCTTAGGTTTATTTAATTAATTTGGGAAGATTGACATGATTTTTCTACAAGTAGAGGAGGTATATGTTTCAGTCACAGGGGAAATGCCAATCTTCCACCTAATAAAATAATCATTTATGTTAAATTAAAGTTAAATTTAGATTAAATTTCCAATTTCTTTTATTTGATCGATATTTAATAAGTTGTTTTGCTTATAATTTTGAACTAGTGCAAGACATCTTTTTTTAAGAACATTGAATACTTTTAAAAATTCTATCTCAGCTTCCTCCTCAGTGCCTTTAAATTTTGCAGGATCAGCTACACCCCAATGTGCCTTTAATGTATTTTTGAGATACAGGGGGCAAGTTTCTCCAGCTGCATTATCACACACAGTAATAACCAAATCAAAATTAATATCTGAAAAATCATTCCATGATTGACTTTTAAAATTGTCTAGGAAAATTTTATTTTTTTCTAATGTTTTTATACTTAATGGATGCACATATCCTGCAGGGTGGCTTCCTGCACTATAAGCATTAAAAAAGTCTTTACCATAATGGTTTAAAAGCCCCTCTGTTATAATTGATCGACAAGAGTTACCTGTACAAAGTACAAGAATTTTAATCATTTTAATTTTCTGAATCGATAGAGTAGCCAGCGGATCTAACTGTTCGAATGAAATCTTTTTCTCCTGTTAAATTCAGCTCTTTTCTGAGTCTTCTTATGTGAACATCAACTGTTCTAGGTTCAACGTAAGCGTCATTTAACCAAACATTATCCAATAGTTGCTGCCTAGAATAGACTCTACCTTTATTTTCAATAAAAAATTTTAAAAGATTAAATTCAGTCGGTCCTAAATTTAATTTTCTCTCACCCCTTGTTGCCCTTCTGTTGGTGAGATTAATGTTTATATCATGAAACTTGAGTGAGTCGTTCTCTTCTCTTGCTTTTGTTCTTTTAAGTAATGATTTAATTCTAGCAAGGATCTCACTTGGAAGAAAAGGTTTGGTTACATAATCCTCCACACCTAATTCAAAACCTCTAATTTTATCATCCTCTTGACCTTTAGCTGTTAACATTATAATTGGAATTTTTTTTAGATTATCTTTTCTTTTAATTCTCTTTAAAACTTCAATGCCCGATATATTTGGTATCATCCAATCTAATAAAATTAAATCAGGCAGCCAATGTTCGATCTCTTGGATTGCAGATTCTCCGTCGTATGAAAATTTTATTTGGTAGTTTTGTTGTTCTAAATGAAATCCAATTAATTCTGAGATTGGTTTTTCATCCTCTACAACTAAAATCTTGTCTGTCATTCAAAATCAGATTTTTTTAAATCAATATAATGACCTGTAATGTTAAAAATGACCTCTTCAGCTATGTTAGTAGCATGATCACCTATTCTTTCTAAGGACTTTGCAATTAAGATTGGCTTAGTGCCTTCATCAACAACACTTGTTTCTTTATTGTGCATTCTTTCTATTAAATCAGATAATAAAGATTTGTACTGCCTGTCAATTTCTGCATCTTGATTCCATGAGATCCTTGCCTGTACCTCATCTTTTTTAAAAAAACTCTCAAGTGTTTGATTAACCATTTTTTGGACACCTTTACCTAAATTATGCATTTGGTCCGTTAAATCCACGTCAAATGAAGAAGAAATTGAAATAGCTCTTTTTGCTAAATTTCTAGAGTGATCTCCCATTCTCTCAAGCTCTTTTGAAACTTTGAGGGCAGTGAAAACTAGTCTTAAATCACTGGCAACGGGTCTATGTAAAGTCATAATTTCGAAACTTAAATCCCTAACATCTCTTTCCACTTCATCAACTTGTTCATCAAGATTCTGTGTTGTCTGTGCATCAGATGAGTCTTTAGATTTAATAACATTTACTGCAATTTCAATTTGTTTCTCAACAATATTACTCATTTTAATTAAATTATCTGTAAGATGATTTAACTTTTGTTCAAAGTTTTTATCTGTGTGTGCTGTTTCCATTTTAACCAAACCTTCCAGTTATGTAGTCATTTGTTTGTTCTTTATCAGGTTTTGTAAATATCTTACCAGTTTCTCCATATTCGACAAGGTTACCTAAATGAAAAAACGCAGTTTTAGATGATACTCGTGATGCTTGAGACATAGAATGAGTTACTATAATAATTGTGTAATTTTCTTTCAATTCGTTAATTAAATCTTCTATTTTTGCGGTTGCTATTGGATCTAATGCAGAACAAGGTTCGTCCATCAAAATGATTTCCGGTCTTATAGCAATCGCTCTTGCAATGCACAATCTTTGCTGTTGTCCTCCTGATAAACCGGTAGCAATATCATCCATTCTATCTTTTACCTCTTCATAAAGACCCGCTCTGTGAAGTGAGTCTTTTACTATTTCATCTAATTCATTTTGAGAAGAAGCAATACCATGAATTTTTGGTCCGTAGGCAACATTATCATAAATAGTTTTTGGAAAAGGATTGGGTTTTTGAAAAACCATTCCAACTTTTTCGCGAAGAGTTTCTACCTGTATATCAGGGCTATATATATCAACATTGCCATTCAACAAAAACTTACCTTTAACATTACAAATATCTATTACATCATTCATACGGTTTAAACATCGCAAAAATGTCGACTTACCACAACCTGAGGGTCCTATAAGAGAAGTTACTTCATTTTTTGGAAAATTAAGAGCAACGTTATTGATTGCCATTTTTTTTCCATAGTGGACATATACCTCACTTGTTTGCAAAGCATAATTGCTGTTTTGATCTACCATTTCACCTCCAATTTTCTTCTTACCAACACTGCCACAGTATTCATTATAATCAAAAAAGATAAAAGTAGCATTATTCCTGCAGATGTTTTTTCGAGGAAACCTCTTTCAGCGCTCTCAGACCATAGATATATTTGTGAAGGAAGACCAGTGGCAGGGTCGAATGCCCCTCCCGGTATTTCCATCACAAAAGCAACCATACCTACCAATAATAAAGGGGCTGTCTCACCCAAAGCTTGTGCCATTCCAATAATTGTTCCAGTAAGAGTACCTGGCAAAGATAAAGGGATTACATGATGAAATACAGTTTGCATTTTAGTAGCCCCCACAGCAAGTGCTCCCTCTCTAATTGAAGGGGGGACGCCTCTGAGCGATGCCCTAGATGCTATAATAATTGTTGGTAAAGTCATAAAACCTAAAACTAATCCTCCAACTAAAGGGACTTGATATGGCATCCCAAAAACTCCAATTAGCATACCTAAGCCTAAAAGTCCGTAAACAATAGAGGGAACCGCCGCAAGGTTATTTATATTTACTTCAATAATGTCAGTTATTTTTCCTGGTTTAACAAATTCCTCTAAGTACACAGAAGCCAAAAGTCCGATTGGAAAAGCAAAACTAAAACAGATCAATAAAGCATAAAAAGACCCCATAAGTGCTCCAAGTATTCCGGCTGTTTCTGGATCTCTTGAGTCTCCATTTGTGAAAAACCAAAAATTGAATGTCTTAGACATTTTACCTTTGGAGTCTAAAGAGTCTAAGATAGAAAGTTGATAATCATTTATTTTTCGTTGTGCTTCGGGAACATTTCTTGGATAGTTTCCTTTGACAATTTGGTCAAGATCTGATGAGGCAGATATATCTAAATTGACAGTTTTTCCAATTACATTTGGATTGTTTACAATATAATCTCTCAGCTGATAATCAAATTTTCTTGTGTACATTTCTCTGACTTTAATAAAATTTTCTTCATCTAATCCAGGATGGTTTTGGTTAATCACTTGATCAGCAAGATTAACATAAGATGCTTTCATTATTTCTTTTTTGGAGGAGTTACTAGAAACCTCTATAAAATTTGGGTCAAAATAAACATCAGCATTAATAGTTGTTCTAACAAAAGCACCACTGCCGGTAGAAAAAATTTTATACATTAAAATAAGCACGAAGAACAAAGAGAGAGTCATCGCAAACATTCCATAAAATTTGAAACGTTTCTCTGCTGCAAGTCTCTTTTCTAAACTACTCATATTTTTCTCTGTACTTTTTTACTATTGTTATAGCAGCAATATTAAGAATTAATGTCATTACAAATAAAGTTAGGCCTAAAGCAAAAGCAACTAAGGTTTTTGGATTATCAAACTCGACATCTCCTATCAAACTTGTAACAATCTGTGTTGTTATTGTAGTCGCTGGCTCCAAGGGATTAAAAGTAAGATTTGCTCTTAGGCTGGCGGCCATAACGACAATCATTGTCTCACCTATTGCCCTAGATATAGCTAATAAAAATGAGCCCATTATTCCAGCTAGAGCTGCTGGTAAAATTACTTTTTTAATAGTTTCTGATTTAGTTGCTCCAATTGCATAAGAACCCTCTCTTAAAGATTGAGGAACTGCTTTTATGACATCGTCACTAAGAGAGGAAACAAAAGGTATGATCATAACACCCATCGCTAAACCTGCAGCTAGAGCACTTTCAGCGGACACCGGTAATCCAACGCCTTCACCGACATCTTTTATGAAAGGTGCCAGTGATAAAGCAGCAAAAAATCCATAAACAACTGTGGGTATGCCAGCAAGAATTTCAATTATTGGTTTAGCTATATCTCTTACTTTTGATGACGCATACTCTGCTAAATAAATTGCTGTTAGCAGTCCTAAAGGAACAGCGACTAACATGGCAACAGATGCAATTAAAAGCGTTCCGGTAAGCAAAGGTACAAAACCAAAAGCCTCTTTTAAAGCCTCTTGATCGAAGCCTTCTGATGCATTGATAACAAAAGCTCTATTGGGATTCCATGCCGTATTAAAGAAAAAGTCCATAAAATTTACGTACCGAAAAAAATTAATGGCCTCGAAAACAAGAGAAAAGAAGATTCCAAAAGTAATGAATATTGCAATATAAGAACTGCCCTTGATAACATATGAAATTATTTTCTCAACAATTGGCTGTGCATTTAGTTTTCCTGATATTGATTTCGTAGCCAAAAATCCTAAAAGCACAGGTAGAATAATAAATAGAGTTAAATTCGACCATCCGTAGATCTTGTCAAAATTTGCTAAATTTTTTGCTGCAATTATCTCACTCTCACTGGCCATTTTTAAAATTGATTTATCGCCTACGGTCAAATCAATTTCTGATAAATTAACAATCATAGATAGGTTGCTAATCTTATTCATAATTAAACCGAATTTTCCAGAGCTCCATGTAGCGACATCTGGAAATAACACAGGGGACATTACAAACATCTCTTGAAAGTTTGATTTAAAAATAAGTAAAAAGAACCAGATAATTATTGCTGGAAAAAAAACTAAAAGGACAACGTAATATCCATAATAATCTGGAAGAGAGGAAAGATTTTCATTTTTTTTAAATTTTAGGCTTAATGCTCTTTTTTTTACCATAGAAGTAAAAAGAGTAAGAAAGTATAAAAACAAAAACAAGTGATAAATAAAGCATACTGTCCTATTCCTCTATAAACTGATTTTGTCTTAGGGGCAAGAAATCTTGCCCCTAAAAATAAGATAATTAATTAATGCTTACTTACAAAGTCCGCTTGAAAAAGCGTAACCAGCATCTTTTAATGGATGTTTTTTTTCAGCACATGCTGCAATATCAAATCCCATTGCATCTAAGCTGTCAGTAACGTTTCTTACTCTATTGATAAGGTCTGGTACCATAGGTGCAGCACCAATTTTTGTTAGGTAACCGTTATCACCAATTGCTTCATCACTTACCATCATTTGTGCAAACTCCTGAATGCCAGGTACAACCCCGATGTGATCTGCTTTTAAGTATATGAAAAGAGGTCTTGCCATTGGATACTCATAAGTTGCAATGGATTCAGCAGATGGTACTACTCCCTCAACAGTAGATGGTTGTAATTTATCTCCGTTGTCTTTTAGATAAGAATAACCAAAGTAACCAAAACGTTCTGGATCCTCAACTAGTTTTTGAACAATAAGAGTGTCATTCTCACCCATCTCGATGATTTTTCCATCTTCTCTGTAATCAGTACATCCATCGTCACTGCCAGTTACTGCTTCTAATGTACATCCAGCTTCCATTACTTTACCATCAAATGCATCTCTTGTTCCTGAGGTTGGAGGAGCTACTAATACTTCAATTTTATATGCTGGAAGGCTTGGGTTAATTTCGTTCCAAGTTTGATATGGATTTTCGACCACTTCACCATCAACAACAACTTTTGCAGCCATAGCTGTAAATATTTCTTCTCTTGTTAGAGAAAAAGGTTCTGCTTCGTTGGAGTGAGAAAAAGTAATACCGTCATTAGCCCACATCACTTCAATTACGTTTGTTACACCGGCTTCAAGACATAATTTAGCTTCTTTAGCTTTCATTGGTCGTGACGCTCCAGTAATATCTGGAAATTCAACTCCCACACCAGCACAAAATGCTTTCATTCCACCACCAGTTCCAATTGGGTTGTAAGTGGGGGTTTTAAAACCTGACTCGCCGAGTCTTTGTGCGTTTACTGTTCCATATGGGTATACTGTTGATGAGCCAACAATATTAATTTGATCTCTTGCAAAAGTTTCAGCAGAGAAAAGTACGCTTACTGCTAGAGCAAGAAAAGTTAACATAGATTTTTTCATAGTTAAGTTCCTTTATGTTGTTTAAATTGAGCTAAAAATATCCATTAGAAGTAAATCTTATGTTACAAATATGTTAAAGTTTTATTAAGCATGCTTTGGAATTGTGATTAAAAACTCTGAGCCTTTTCCAACTTCACTTTTTATGTCAATAAAACCCATGTTTTTATTCAAAATATGTTTCACAATTGAAAGGCCTAATCCAGTACCACCAACCTCTTTGGATCGAGCACTGTCCACTCTGTAAAATCTCTCGGTAAGCCTTGAGATGTGCTCTTCTGCAATGCCTATGCCATTATCCTTGAAGGAAATTTCGACATATTCAGTCATATTACTAGTATTCATTTTTTCACGAGCTTTAATTAAAATTTTAGCACCATCTTTTGAATATTTAACAGCGTTGTTAACGATATTGACAACCACTTGAATAAATTCTTCATGAGGACATCCAACTAAAAGAGATTGGTCTAAATTAATATCAACATTTATTTTTTTCTTTAAAATTTTTGACTCCAATGAGTTTATTCCAATTTTAACGGTATTTAATAAATTACAAAATTGGTCATTCTCATTAGTTTTTTTATTCTCGATGGAACTTAAACTTAATAGATCATCAATCAAAGAGTTCATTCGATTTGACTGATCTTGAATAATTGAAATAAATTTTTTTTTATTTTTTTCATCGTCAACAGTTAAAAGTGTTTCTAAATATCCTATTATTGAAGAGAGTGGAGTTTTTAATTCGTGACTTACATTAGCTACGAAGTCAGTTCTTACCATCTCAAGATTTTTAATTGCAGTAATGTCTTTAAAAGCAACGCAAAAAAAATCGTTAATTGGAAATCCTGTAACGTCGTAATATCGGTCATTTGGTATTAATCTGTTCCACTCAAAATTTTTTTTTGATTTAGTTTTAAGTGCGTTACTTAGATTTTCAGACAAAGATAAGTCTCTTAAACCTATTTTAAGGTTATCTGCATTTTCTAAATTAAATGTCTCTTTGAAATTATTATTAACGAATATGATATTATAATCGTAATCTATAATAACTATTGAGAGGTCTAAGGAGTTAAGAATGTCTTGATACTCCAAACTTTGTTTGTCACCAACTTCGATGCGTCTTTCTTTGTCTAAAAGAGTCTCTTCTAAAATATTTCGGACTTTTGTAAATAACATATTGTCAGATTTTCTTAGGTCAAAAGTTTTTTTTTCAAGATAGCTCTCAAAGAAATAATAAGAAATGAAATAAACTAAACTCTGAGAAATAATTGATATTAAAAAAATATTAATTGAAGTACTAAAAAACAAAAATAGGTTTAAGGAAAGAACAGCAATAGAAAATACAAATAACATTTTATTGTTTTTCTATTTTTTTATAGACCTTTTTGGCAGCAGTGCCTCTCCCTGAGAGACTAGGGTTGGTCATAAAATATTTATGTGAGTCTATTTTTAGTTTAGAGTTTATTTTTTGATAATTTCCATCTGAGTCGAGTATCCAAGTATTTTGATTATCGTTAATGGCAGTGTACATAATTTGATATAAAATTTGTTCGTGAACAGTTTTGTTATCGATAGGAACTAATGTTTCCACGCGCCTGTCAAAATTTCTAGTCATCCAGTCAGCAGATGAAATATAAATTTTTGCTTTTTTACTGGGTAGTTTATTGCCTTTTCCGAAACAAACTACACGTGAATGCTCTAAAAATCTTCCTACAATACTTTTAACTTCTATGTTTTCTGACATTCCTTTAACACCAGGAACTAAGCAGCAGATACCTCTAATTAAACAAGTAATTTTCACTCCTGCTTTAGATGCTTCGTAAAGTTTGTTAATTATTTCTTGATCAACTAAATTATTCATCTTGATCCATATGTTAGCTGGCTTTTTAATTTTTGATAAACCTATTTCGTAGTCAATATGTTCGTATAGTTTTTGTCTTAAGTTATATGGAGAGAAAGATATTCGTTTAAAATCTTTTGCCATGTTGTAACTACTCATATAATGAAATAATTTTATAGCATCAGATGCTAGATCTTTATTACAAGTAAAAAATGATAGATCTGTATAAACCTTTGCTGTTTGAGGATGATAGTTACCAGTACCATAGTGAACGTAATGGACTAAATTTTTTTTTTCTCTTCTAGTAACTAAGGAAACTTTTGCATGAATTTTTAGATTTAAAAAACCATACACTACTTGAACTCCAGCTTTTTCCAAATTTGATGCCCACTGTAGATTTTTTTCTTCATCAAACCTTGCTTTTAACTCAACAACTGCTGTTACAGATTTACCAGCATCAGCAGCACGAATGAGTGCATCAATGATTGGCGATTGATCGCTAGTACGATACAAAGTTTGCTTAATTGCCACAACGTTTTTGTCGTTTGATGCTTGATCTAAAAAACTAACAACAACATTAAAAGACTCAAAAGGGTGGTGTACAACTAAATCCTTTTTTTTGATTGCTGCAAAACAATCACCGCCAAAATCATTTATTCGCTGTGGGAAACGAGGTTTAAATTTTTTATAATTTAAATTCTTGTTTTTTATATTTCCAAAGACTTCTGATAATTGGTCGAACCCCAGTAGATCTTCGTATTCAAAAATTTCATTTTCAGATACATTCAACTCGTTAATGATGAATGATTTAAAATTATTATTAAGACTTTTTTGAACATCTAATCTGATTACCTGTCCTCTTTTTCTTTCCCTGACAAGTTTTTTAAACTCTCTGATAAGATCGTCTGCCTCCTCCAAAACCTCTAAATCACTGTCCCTTATTACGCGAAATAGATTTGTATCAATAACATCAAAATCATGGAATACATCCCCAACATAATTGTTAATTATTGA
>CACBZW010000007.1 GCA_902543855.1 uncultured Alphaproteobacteria bacterium
TATCATGAAAATGCTGAAATCTATTCTTTTCACCCTGTAAATCATATAAAAGGCATTGATGAAATAATAAATACCCTATGGAAACCTTTACTGAATTCTTTTCCAGATTTAGAGAGAAGAGATAATTTAATAATTGGAGGAAGTTTTCAAGATAGGGTTTATGTTTCAACTGTTGGTCATTTAACTGGCACTTTTGTCAATCCATGGTTAGGAGTTCCCTCCAATGGTAAAACTATTCATTTACGAATTTGTGAGGTTCATCAAATAGAAAATGAAAAAATAATCAATTCTCATGTGTTAATTGATATAATGGATTTTATAAGGCAAGCAGGTTTTTGGCCAATTAATTCATCTTTAGGTATAGAAGAAATGTGGCCAGGACCCATTACTGGAGACGGAACAACTTTTGAAAACTTAGACTCTGATTTATCAGCTAGAACTCTTGATCAGGGTCTTACGATGCAAAGAAGTTTAGATATAAAACCAGAAACTGAGACTGGAGCTACAAAAGATAGTGTCAGACAGAAATTAATTAACCATCCTCAAAAAGATTATTGGCATCCAAAAATGATGTGGTACGGACCATGTGGTATAGGCACTGCTAGAGGTTTAAAAGGTTTTATTGAGCATCATCAGCTACCATTTAGATTGACGTTTAAAGAGAGAAATTATTGGAAAATTGGTCATTACATTGAAATAGGTGATGGTAATTATTCTATGACAGGTGGTTGGCACAGTATTCAAGCTACACACGGTTCAAGTGATTGGCTAGGATATGAACCTACTAATAAATTAGTTACTATGAGAGTGATGGATTTTTATTTACATAATGAGGGTCTTATTAGGGAAAATTGGGTACCAATAGATATTGTCCATATTTTATTTCAATTAGGAATAGATGTGCTCAAATTAGTTCATAAGAAATAAAAATGACAGTTGAATTTATCAAAAAAAGCTTAAATGAAAAACAAAGAGCTGAAGAAAACAATAAAGTTAAAGAAGTAGTTGAGAACACCTTAAAAGAAATTGAATTAAAGGGAGATAGCTATGTAAGAGAATTATCAGAGAAATTTGATAAATACTCACCTAGTTCATTTAGATTATCTGAAGATGAAATAAGTAAATTAGTGGATGAAGTTTCTGATAATGACAAAGAGGATATTAGATTTGCACAAAAACAAGTTCGATCGTTTGCTGAGGCACAATTAAAAAGTTTAAGTGAAATTGAAGTAGAAACTCAACCAGGTGTAATTCTTGGACATAAAAACATACCTGTTCAATCTGTTGGCTGTTATGTTCCTGCTGGAAAATTTCCAATGGTAGCATCAGCTCATATGTCTGTAGTCACTGCTTCAGTTGCTGGAGTTCCTAGAATAATAGCAACAACACCACCCTATCAAGGAAAACCTAATGCTGCTGTAGTTACAGCCATGAAAATGGGAGGAGCACATGAAATATACGTTTTAGGTGGAATGCAGGGTGTTGGAGCTATGGCTATTGGAACTGAAACCATAGAACCAGTAGATATGATTGTTGGTCCTGGAAACGCATACGTTGCGGAAGCAAAAAGACAATTATTTGGTAAAGTTGGTATCGATTTATTTGCTGGTCCTACTGAAACAATGATTATCTGCGATGATACTGTAGATGCAGAGATATGTGCTACAGATCTTCTTGGACAAGCAGAGCATGGTTATAATTCACCTGCAATAATGATTACTAATTCAAGAGATTTAGCAACAGAAACAATAAAAGAAATAGATAGGCTACTCAAAATTTTACCAACAAAAGATACTGCTGGTGTTAGCTGGAAAGATTATGGTGAAATAATTTTGTGTGAAAGTTATGATGAGATGTTAATGAAAGCTAATGAAATAGCTTCAGAGCATGTTCAAGTTATGACAGATAGAGATGAATGGTTTTTAAAAAATATGACATCTTATGGAGCACTTTTTTTGGGCGCAAGAACAAATGTTGCGAATGGAGATAAAGTAATAGGAACAAACCACACTTTACCAACAAAAAAAGCTGGAAGATACACAGGCGGTTTATGGGTTGGTAAATTTATAAAAACTCATACTTATCAAAAAATTACAACTGATGAAGCAGCTACAAAAATTGCAGAATATGGATCAAGATTATCATATTTAGAGGGTTTTATAGGCCATGCAGAACAATGTAATGTTAGAGCAAGAAGATATGGTGGTATTAATGTAGCCTATGGAAAGCCAGTATCTAAAATTAAACCTAAGTAATGTATTTAAAAAGTTTAAGTCTCAAGAAAAAAATAGCACTTGTAACAGGTGCGGGTAAAGGTATTGGAAGAGCTTCAGCTATTGCTTTAGCAGAAGCAGGTGCTGATTTAATTATTTTAAGTCGCACTGAAGAAGATCTTATTAAAGTTAAAAAAGAAATAAACAAATTAAAAAGAAAATGTGAATTTTATGTTTGTGATTTATTTGATTTTGATCAAATAACTGAAGTTTTTTCAAAAATTAATAGATTAGATATTTTAGTAAATAATGCGGGAACAAATATACCTGAGTTTTTTAACAAAATTAAAAAAGAAGATATGGATTATATGGTTGATTTAAATTTGAAAGCTTCTTTTCATGTTGCACAATTAGCATCCAGAAAGATGTTAAAGTCTAAAAATAGAAAAACAATTGGAGGAAGTATCATTAATATGTCCTCTCAGCTAGGCAAAGTTGGAGCACCAAATAGAAGTACTTACAATATGACAAAATTTGGCATTGAAGGGTTAACTAAAGGAATGGCTCTGGATTTAGCTTCAAGAAATATTCGTGTCAATTCTGTTTGTCCAACGTTTGTTGAAACTCCAATGGTAAAAAAGTTTTTCATTAATAAAAAATTTAAAAAAGAAACTTTAAAAAATATACCTCTCGGTAGATTAGCTACTGAAAGTGACGTAGCCACTGCAGTTGTATATCTGGCATCAAATGGTTCATCAATGATTACAGGTTCGTCGATAGTGGTAGACGGTGGTTGGACTGCTAAATAAAATTAGTAATTAACAAAATTTAGATAATTTTATGAAAGCAATAATTTTTGGATCTATAGGAACTTTAGTAGAAACGTCTAATATTCAAAGACAGTCATTTAATCATGCATTTAAGGAAATAGGACTAGATTGGTATTGGGATAAAAATAATTACAAAAATTTACTTAAAAAGTCAGGAGGAAGAAATAGAGTTGAATATTTTGCTAATATTAATAAGAGTACAGTAGACTCAAAAAAAATTAGAGAACTAAAAACTCAATATTTTAACAAATATTTAAATTCTAATATTATTAATCCTAGAGAGGGTGTTTTAGATGTAATTAAATATGCTAAATTAAACAATATAAAAATTGGTCTAGCATCAACTACTACAATTGAAAATATAGATGCTATATTCACAACTCTAAAAGATAAAATATTAAAAACAGATTTTAATTTTATTGGAAACAGTAAACTAATAAAAAAAGTAAAACCTTACCCAGATATATATTTTGAAGCCCTTAAAAAATTAAGTTTAAAAGAAAATGAGTGTATAGCAATAGAGGACTCAGTTGAGAGTGCATTATCAGCCAATAAAGCTAAAATAGAATGTATAGCATTTCCAGGACTATTTCATATGAATGATGATTTCAGTTTTTGTAAAAAATGTATGAATAAATTAGATATTTCAATTTTTGAAAATTGATAAATTAACATTTAATCCTTTATTATACTGATATGTTGGCGCGCTCTGCAGGATTCGAACCTGCGACCCTCTGCTTAGAAGGCATGAGTGCTAAACTCAAAAGCATAATAAGATTAACAATATAAAGGTATATACCTAATCTGTTTAACCTATGTTAGCCTTTCTAAGTATATTTTAACTAAAATTATCTAACTTTCATTATCAATTAGGCAAACAAGAATATTTAATTTCTCTTAAGAGATCGGTATCAACAATTAATACCATCAGGAATAGTTAATAGAATGAGTCTTTTTGAGATTATGGCTGTAGTTCTAATCAGTAGTTTTTGTCTAATATTCAATCAATTTCACTTAATTTCACATTAATTTCATTAAATTTGGACAAATTTTATTTTGATATCAAAATTAACTCTTCAACAAAATTATCTTTAAAACTATCAAGATAATATTCTCTATATTCATCCTCTGTTATAATTGCTATAGCTAAACCATTACCATATTCGTTGAACCAACATTCGTTAACTAAAATATAAATTTTTTTATCTAATTTTAGTTTTGCAAATGAAATAATATAGTTAATGTCATCAATGGAAAAAGTATGAAATTTTTTTATATGTTTTATTTCTTTTTTTAATTTCTTATGTGCTTCATTTATTGTAATTAAACATGATTGATGTCCAAAAATGTCTGTTTGGATACCTACAGATTCTATCCTTTTATCTTTTTGTCTTATATAAACATCAAGTCTTTGGAATTGTTCAAAATAATTATCTTTAAAGTAAATATATTCTTCATAATTATAATTATCTAATTCAATATTAATAAAATAATAAGGGTCTTCTTCATAAAAATTATAATCTTCTATGCGTTTAGAGTCTTTGCCATACCTTGATGCTTCATTAAAATTTTTACCAACTTCGAATTCAAAAATTTTTGGGTATTTATTTATCTTAATATCATCTAACTCTGTAAGTAATGGAAGATTAGATGCAAATAGAATATTTGACATTAAAAAGGGTAATACAAGTAATGCTTTCATTTCTTTAAGTATTGAAGATAAGTATACAAATTACAAGCAATTTTCATTATCTAATATGAATTCAGCTTGAATTCGGGCGTTATACAGATAACTATCCGCAGCATGGTCTAAATATGTGCCAACTACCTCCGAAAATTCGTATAAAAATTCCATCATAAAGTCATAATAAGGTTGTAAAAATAATTTATTATTGGAATTAATGAAACAAGACTTTGCATTTTCAATTACTACAAAGGCCCTATCTCTTGATTCATTATCTCCACTAGAGTAAAGGTTTTTTGAAAATAAAATGTTTATTAAGATAACTAAAATTATAAATATACATTTTGATAAATTTTTTAAATCAGAAATAATCATTTGATTAAGCTCGGGTCTATCTTATCAATCATACATATATGGTATATATACATGTGTATTAATATTTAGTACTGTCATTTTGTTCTTGCCTAGAGTGGCGCGCTCTGCAGGATTCGAACCTGCGACCCTCTGCTTAGAAGGCAGATGCTCTATCCAGCTGAGCTAAGAGCGCATTTATTGGAATATTTACCACTTCAACTTTATATTTTCTACTTTAATATGCATTAATTTTTAAATGAACAATATTTTAATAAAAGTTGAAAATTTGGTGAAAACATTTGGTGGATTAGTTGCACTAAATGATTGCTCCTTAGAAATTAAAGATAAAGCTATAACAGGAATCATTGGGCCTAATGGGTCTGGTAAAACTACTTTATTTAATGTAATTACTGGTAATCTTAAACCAGATACTGGTAAAGTTTACTATAATGGTGTTGAAATAACAAATGAAGAGTCGCACGACTTATTTCATTTAGGAGTATTAAGAACATTTCAAATTGCACACGAATTTTCAAATATGACAGTTATTGAGAATTTAATGGTAGTGCCAGGTAATCAAAAAGGTGAAAAGCTTCTTTATTCGCTGATGAATAGTCAAAAAATTAAAAAAGAAGATGAATTAATTAAAGATAAAGCCATGGAAGTATTAAAATTTTTAAAAATTGAACACCTTAAAAATGAGAGAGCTGGAAATCTATCTGGAGGTCAAAAAAAACTTTTAGAATTGGCAAGGACAATGATGGTAGATGCTAAAATAGTTTTTTTAGATGAAGTTGGTGCAGGAGTTAATAAAACACTCCTTAGAGATATAAGTGACTCAATTTTAAAACTTAATCAAGATAAAGGTTACACATTTTGTATGATTGAACACGATTTTAATTTTATAAGTGAACTGTGTGACCCTATAATTGTTTTAGCTGAGGGATCAGTACTTTTTAAAGGCTCTGCTGAGGATGTAAAATCGAATGAACAAGTTATCGAGTCTTATTTAGGTAAGGGATTAAAAAAATAATGTTTTTTTCTGCTTCAAATTTAACTGGTGGATATGGAGGTGTGAACATTATCGAAGAGTGCTCTTTTAACGTTAACAGAGGTGAAATTGTGTCCATTCTAGGTCCTAATGGTGCTGGTAAATCAACAGCAATGAAAGCAATGCTTGGTATACTTGACTTAAAAAATGGAACTGTCGTACTTAACGGGAAAGATATAACAAAACTCAAGACACAAGATAGAATAAAGCTAGGTATATCCTTTGTACCTCAAATTAAAAATATTTTCACAGAATTAACAGTAAAAGAGAACTTAGAGATGGGTGCTTTTTTAAATGATACTAACTTATTAACGAGATTAGAAGAGATGTATGATTTATTTCCTATAATTAAAGAGAAAAAGGATCAATTTGCAGGTGAATTATCAGGTGGTCAACGACAACAGGTTGCTATCGCAAGAGCTTTAATGACTGAGCCAGATGTTTTAATGTTAGATGAACCAACTGCAGGAGTTTCACCAGTAATTATGACAGAATTATTTGAGCACATATTAAATATAAAAAAACAAAACATAGCTATACTTATGGTTGAGCAAAATGCCCGTCAGGCTTTAGAAATATCTGATCGAGGTTATATCTTAGTGACAGGTAAAAATGCATACGAAGGTAGAGGTGATTTCCTTTTAAATGATAAAGAGATTAGAAAGGCATTTTTAGGAGGGTAAATGGATTTTTTAAACTCGATCATACTTCTAACTAATTTTATTATTGTGCCTGGAATAACTTATGGATCACAGTTGGCTTTGGGTGCGATTGGAGTAACTCTCATTTATGGTGTTTTAAGATTTGCAAACTTTGCTTATGGAGATTTAATGGCTTTTGGAACAATGATTGTAATTCTTGTTACTTGGTTTTTACAATCAAAAGGAATTACGCTTGGTTTACTTCCAACTGCTTTACTAGCATTACCAGTTGGTATCCTATTGACAATTGCTGTGAGTTTATTTTTTGACAAAACGGTATTTGAATATTATAGAAATAAAAAAAGTGATCCCGTTACATTTATAGTTGTTAGTCTTGGTATTATGTTTGTTTTAAACGCAGTTGTTAGAATTATCATTGGACCAAATGATATTAACTTTATGGATGGTCATAAGTTTATTATGAAAGCTAGAGAGTTTAAGCAAATGACAGGATTAAATGAAGGACTAGCATTAAAATCAACTCAAGTGATAACATTAATTACAACAATTATCACTTGCTCAATACTTTTTTATTTTTTAAATAAAACAAAAACAGGCAAATCTATGAGAGCTTATTCAAATAATGAGGATTTGGCTTTGCTATCAGGCATCGACCCTAAAAAAATTGTTTTACTGACCTGGATAATAGTTTCTATTTTAGCGACTGTAGCTGGAACATTGTATGGATTAGATAAAAGTTTTAAGCCATTCACTTATTTCAATAACCTTCTGCCTATTTTTGCAGCAACAATTGTTGGAGGTATTGGTAATCCCTTAGGTGCATTTTACGGGGGATTTCTTATTGCTTTCTCTGAAATAGGTCTTACCTACGCTTATAAAAAATTTTTTAAGTACATCATGCCTGAAGGTTTAGAACCAAGCACACTTATACAATTTATCTCTACTGATTATAAATTTGCGATTTCTTTTGCAATATTAATTGTCGTTCTTATTTTTAGGCCAAATGGTATTTTTAAAGGAAAAGTCATATGATCAAAAATTCTGACTTTAAAATTTGTTTATCAGTAATGACTATTTTAACTATTTTAGTAGGTTTTTTTCAGTCATGGGGCATTGCATTATCAATGCTAAATCTCTGTCTTATTTCTGCTGTAATGGCGATGGGAGTAAATATTCAATGGGGTTTTGCTGGTTTGATTAATTTTGGTGTAATGGGTTTTTTGGCCATAGGAGGGTTAGCAACTGTTTTAATTTCAGTTCCCCCTGTTCCTGAAGCTTGGAGTGCTGGCGGTATTGGAATTTTAGTTTCAGGTATATTTTTATTAGCAGTTGTTTTTAGTGTTTTAATAATTAATAAAAGAATTCCTAATCATAAATATAAAAATTATTTTATATTCGTAATTATAATTTTATCTATACCATTACTTAAATTTATAGCTGGTCCATCAATTAGTAAAATTGAGTCAATTAATGCAGCGACATCAGGTTTTTTGGGTGGAGCTAATTTACCAATTATATTTTCATGGTTTGTTGGTGCAATTATGTGTGCTCTAGTAGCTTTTGTCGTAGGAAAAGTTTGTTTAGGATTAAGGTCTGACTATTTAGCAATATCAACTTTGCTAGTCTCTGGAATAATAATAACAATTGTAAAACATGAGGAGTGGCTATCAAGGGGAGTAAAGAATGTTATTGGTTTAAAAAGACCAGTTCCATATGAAGTGGATCTACAAAACTCAGAATGGTTTATAAAACTTGTTGAATTTTTAAACTCTTCAAAATTATCAAATGTCTTGGATTTTGATGAAAGAACTTCTTTACTTAATCAACTTGTAATCTCCTCTTCTGGAGTATTTGTAAAGTTATGCTTTAGTCTAATCTTTTTAGCTGTTGTATTAGTAATTTTATATTTTTCTGAAAAAGCCCTGAACTCTCCGTGGGGTAGAATGATGAGAGCTATTAGAGACAATGAAGAGGCGGCAAAAGCCATGGGAAAAAATGTTGTAAAGCAGCATCTTTTTATTTTTATGTTGGGATCTGCTATTATTGGATTTGCGGGTGCAATGTTAGTTACCTACGATGGCCTTTTTACTCCATCAAGCTATCAGCCTTTAAGATATACTTTTTTAATATGGGTAATGGTCTTATTAGGAGGCACAGGAAATAACTATGGAGCTATATTAGGAGGTTTTGTTGTTTGGTTTATATGGATACAGTCTGCTCCATTTGCACTGCTCGTAATTAATATATTCACCAGTCACTTAGATGAAACTAATTACATTAAAGAACATCTTCTAAATAGTGTTCCATATTTTAGGTATTTAATGATGGGACTAGGTTTGCTTCTGGTGATGAGATACAGACCTAAAGGATTACTGCCAGAAAAAATTATTAAAAATTAAATATTATTTTATTTTTTATTAGCCCCATCAGAGAGATGGGGCTAAAAATTGATAATTATCTTTGAGCTACGTCGATAAATTTACCGCCTTCAATTCCTTTTTCAAGGAATGCTCCAAATGCCTCTCCCACTTCTGTGAAGTTAACATCAGTTGCTCCGTCGTAATCTACTGCAAAACCAGAACATGCTAGATCAAGACCTTTTTTTAACTCACCAGCATAAATCTTAGTGCCTGGAGCATTAGCTACACTCATTATATTAGCTGCTATTGAAGCACTGTCATCAGACTTACCCTTACACATTGCAAGCATAATTAATGCAGCAGCGTCATATGACTCTCCAACATAAACTGAGGGATCAACACCGTTAGCTTCTGCATAGGCCTTAAATTTCATAGCACCAGCACCAAGAGAACCTGGCATTGAGCCAAAAGAGCCATCAAGATCAGTTCCAAAAGTATCAGTCAATGACTCACCAATCATACCATCAGACAGTACAAATGTATCAAAAGCACCACTATCTAATGATCCTTGGATAATTTGATTACCACCTTGATCTAAGTAACCAATTACGACTAATGCATCACCACCAGCAGATGAAAGAACACCTACTTCAGCGCTGTAGTCAGCTTTATCACCTTCGTGGGCTGTTTTAGCAGTAACTTCAATACCTCTAGCAATTGCTGCAGCTTCATAGACATCTGCTAAGCCAACACCATAATCAGTGTTAACATATGTAATTGCAACACTTGAAATACCTCTGTCACTTGTAATATCTGCTAATACTTCTCCACCTCTAGCATCAGATGGAGCAGTTCTGAAAAATAAACCGTCATCTTCTGCAGTAGTTAAAGCAGGTGATGTTGCAGATGGTGAAATCATTGGTACTCCATTTGGAACAGCTACATTTGAAAGAACTGCACCAGTAACACCAGAACAGTCAGCTCCCATAATTGCTGTAACACCTTGTGAAATTAAAAATTCAGCTGCAGATGCTGCCGCTGCTGAATCGATACATGTTGAGTCAGCTCTAATAGAGCTAACAGTTGAACCACCTAATAATGAGCCTGAGTCTGAAGCTTCGTTAAAAGCTAGCTCAGCGCCTGCAGCCATACCTGGCGTTAATGATTCAATAGGTCCAGTAAAACCTAAAATAATGCCAACTTTAACTTCTTTAGCGTATGACGTGCTAAACATAAATAAAGCAAGCAGAGTAGTAATGAACTTAATCATTTCTTTCCCCCTTATTAATTAATAATTATGAATTGATAATAGTATTATATTTAAAAAAAATGAATATTTAATTACTAATGTGTCCAGGAAGTTTTTCTATTATTTGAAAAATTACTGGCATAACTCTTGGGTTTTACTGATTTATAGGTCTGATCAATAACTCTGTATTGATATGAGTTCTTTTGACACCATAAAATAGCATCATCAAGATTATCAAAGCTTAGCTTTAATTGTTTAGTGGTGTTTTTTGAGCTATTCCAGCCCATTAACACATCTTTTTGAAGACTAGGATCAAAATCAAACTCAATTATCCACATTTTAGTTTTTTTTAAACCAGATTGCATATTAGTTTTTGAAGGACGCTTAATTGTTACTTTTTTCATTTTTTTTGGTCGGGGAGACAGGATTCGAACCTGCGACTTTCTGCTCCCAAAGCAGACACTCTACCAGACTGAGCTACTCCCCGAGTATTGAATATATATACTTTTGTCTTATAAATAGTCAAACAGTTAAATCTCATGCAAAAAGTTACTAAAATAAAAAAATTACTTATATCAAACGGCTTCTTCAAGTTTTGGAAATATCAATTTTTAGTTCGTAGCTATGACAAAAAAATAAAACCTTATAAGATTTTTAGAGAAATATTAAATGTTGGAGATGTCGTTTTTGCTCTTTGTTTTAGCCCTGAGGAGAAAAAGTTTTATTTGATCAAGCAATTCAGACCATTTTACTTTATCAGAAATAAATCATTAAAATATGAAATTGTAGGAGGATTAGTAGACAAAGGTGAAACACTAATTACCGCTTTAAAAAGAGAAATCAAAGAAGAAATAGGAGTCAATACAAAAAAAATTTTAAAATTAACTACCTACTGCCCAGTTCCAGGATATTCTGATGAAATAGTTCATGTTTATTATGCAGAGGTAGAAAAAATAAAGCAAAAAAACTTTTATAATAGAAATGAAAATGAGGAAATTAAAATTTTTAAGTTGAGTCTTGCTGAATTAAAAAAAATAAATGAAAGTAAATCTATACAAAACGTCTTAACAAAAATTTCTATTTATGAATATTTTAAAAAATTTAAAAAGAGTTAACGTTATTTATAATCTTGTTTTCTTTTAAAAAATCAGCAACTTGATTTGCTACATCAATAGCCACATTAGATTGAGCCTCTTTTGAGGAAGCTCCTAAGTGAGGTGTAAGAAGTAAATTTTTTGTTCCAAACATTACATTGTCTGTTGCAGGCTCATTTTCATAAACATCAATTGCAGCACCTGCAATAATTTCATTATTGAGAGCATCTTTTAAATCAGACTCATTAATAAGACCGCCCCTAGCACAATTTATAATCACTGATGTGGGTTTCATTGTTGATAATGTTTCTTTGTTAATCATATATTTTGTTTCATCATTCAATTTTGTATGAAGACTAATAATATCAGCTTCCTTAATTAACTCTTCTGTCGAGACCTTTTTAACATTAAATTTTGATAAATCATCATCGCTTGCTGATTTAGAATTAGTAATAATTTTCATTCCAATTGTTGAGCATATTTCAGCAACTCTTTGGCCTATGTTGCCATAGCCCACTATTCCAAGTACTTTTCCTTTTAGCTCAGTTCCAAGAAACTTAGGTTTTTCCCATTTTCCTTGATGAGTTGAGTCATTAGCTAGATGAATATTTCTCATAACTGAAAACATTAAACCAACACTTAACTCAGCTGTTGCCTCTAGATTTCCTAAAGGTGTATTCATTACTAGAATTCGATTTTTTGTTGCTTGATCTAGGTCAACATTATCAACACCAACTCCCGCTCTACCAATAACTTTAAGGTTCTTACAGTCAGCGAGTATATCTGAAGTTAGTTTAGTTGCAGATCTGATTAAAATGCCATCATATTGATCAATCACATCTTTAAGCTCCTCAGGAGACATCCCAGTTTTGATATCATAATCAATTTGTTTTGACTTTAAGACATCTTCTACCTTGTCACTCATCTTATCAGAAATTAAAATCTTCATTATTTATACCTTCCCATTGTTTCAAAAAAAGACCATTCAATCCATGGTAAAACTTTTTCAATATCAGAGGCTTCAACAGTAGCGCCTCCCCAAATTCTTATGCCTGCTGGTGCATCCTTATAAGCATTTATATCGTATCCAGCGTCCTCTTTCTCTAATGTAGAGCATATTTCTTTTACAAGTTTTTTTTGATTATCACTATCTAAAGCCACAAAGTCAGGATGTGTAAACTTAAAACATATACTTGTTGAAGAATATGTATTTGGGTCAACAGCTAAAAATTCTACCCAATCTCTCTGATTAATCCAGTCCTTAATGACTTGAAGATTTTTTTTTGATCTAGATATTAATTCTTTTTGCCCACCTATTTCAATACACCAATTCAATGCATCTATTGCATCTTCAGCAGCGAGCAAGGAGGGCGTATTTATAGTAGCTCCTTCAAAAATTTCTCTGGAAAACTTCTTATTTTTAGCTAATTGAAAAATTTTAGGCATTGGCCAAGATGGTTCATAAGTCTCAAGTCTTTCAACTGCTCTTGGTGATAGAGCAATCATACCGTGTGCAGCCTCTCCTCCCAAAACTTTTTGCCATGACCAGGTCACAACATCTAATTTTTTAAAATCCATATCCATAGCAAAAACTGCTGAAGTGGCATCACAAATAGACAAACCTGATCTATTATCTGGTATCCAGTTTGCATTAGGTATACAAACACCAGAGGTTGTTCCATTCCATGTAAAAACAACATCATTATCAAAATTCACTTTTGATAAATCAGGAAGCTCTCCATAGTTATCTGTTTTATGAACAGTTACATTCTCTAATTTTAGTTGCTTTGTAATGTCCTTTACCCATGTTAATCCAAAAGTCTCCCAACCACATACTTCAACATCTTTTAATCCTAGAAGGCTCCACATAGCCATTTCTATTGCCCCAGTATCTGAGGCGGGAACAATACCTACTAAATAATCATCTGGTAACTCTAAAACCTCCTTAGATTTTACAATTACCTCATTAAGTTTTGCTTTACCACTTTTCGCTCTATGCGATCTACCTAAAACGGCATCATTTAAAGCTTCTAGTTTCCATCCAGGTCTTTTGGAACAAGGCCCCGAGGAAAAGTATGGATGGTTTGGTTTAATAGTAGGTTTTTGCATATTTAATGTTTCTCCTTAGATTTTGTGTATTATTCAAGAATTTTGTAAAAAAATAGACCGTCTAGGGGTTTAGGTTCAAACCATGTAGCTTTAGGTGGCATAAATTTTAAATTCTTAGAGTATTCTATTACTAAATCCATACTAACTGGTCTCATTAACGTAGATAAATCTGTTATACCCGTATCAACTTGATTAATCAAATAATCAGTACCTAATGTAGGTGGGACGAATTCGACCCTTTGATCATTTGTTTCGTCCTGAATGTTTAATATTTCCTTCAATACAAACTCTCCAAAATCAATACAATCTGCGCCATTTGTTGAAAAATCATTCTTCAAATCTATTTTAAAATACTTACCTTGATAGTAGATAACGAAAAAACGATCTATTTTCTCATGATATTTTAACTCCTCAACATGAAAATATGTTTTTAGATCTGATATAAACGAATCTTTATTGTAGTTATCTGGAAATTTAATGCTTCTGTTGTATGCTAGGTTTAAGCATTTAGATTTTGGAAAAACAATAGATAAAAATTTAGTATCTTTATTTACGTCTAGTTGAGCAAAGCCCTCTATTCTATGATGGCCATCTGCAACAAAAAGTTCCTTAAAATTTATACCAGTAAAATCAGTGCTAGTTTTATATATTGAGTGAGTATACTTACCTGATTTAAACTTTATTAGTGGTTTTTTATCATGATGAATATCAAGATTTAAATCTATATTTTCATCATCGTAGAATAGGTAAATTGGGCACAATTGGAATTTTACTTTAGACAATTGATCAGCTCTTTCTTTACCCTTACTAACTAAAATTTTTTCATGTGGCTTAATATTTCTGTTTATGTAATCTTGAATATTTAGTAAAGAAATTAAACCAGTTTGTGAGTGACTATCAGAGTCAATACGATACAAAAAATATTCATTCTCAGATTTGTATATAATTTCATCTTCTATGAGCTTTTGGTAGTAGTTTTTAGATAATTTAAAAAATTCTTCATCTGAAAGCTTTTTATTAAAATAAACATCTGGTCTAAGTATCTGTAATAAATTTAATTTATGAACCTGTTCTGATGTAAAATTATAATCAATTATATCTGTGCTAGGAGATATAATTGATTGTAGATATTTATTGTTTAGTACAAAAGTATTTGGTAATAATGGCTTCATTTATGAATAAGAATAAAACACCATATTATTTAGCATTAATTGTAGCTTTAGTATTCTTTTTCTATGGAATTTTTTCAGTTGTAATTCACTAATTTTCTTTATTTGTAGGGTTTGGAAGATTTTTGCCCTCATACCAAATAGATTTGTCAGGAACGTTGCCGTCCCAAAGATAATTTTCATAGTCAAAAGAAGGCATACCTTTATCAGATCTTTCATAATACAAACCAAATTCTCTACAATGTTCAGATAGTTGATCTGCTTCGATTTCTTGTATGTTTAATTTTTCCCATTTTTTAGATGATTTCATCCACTTAAATCCCTTAGATTTAAGCCAGTCTTTGTGATAGTAAGTTTCAGAGCCAGAAACTGAGAATGTAATATTTTCACTCATTAAGAACCTCTTGAAATAATTTGTAGGGATAATATGAAAAAAAAGATAAATTTTCAAAAGAATTCTTAATATTTATAAAAGAATTTAAATCATTTTTGTTATAGATAGGTAAATTTAGTCTAAAATCGCTTTCTTTTATTTCTTTATTCAATTGGTAATTCGAATTATTAGTGTTTAGTAGGACATTAATCATTAATTTATTATCTATATCAATATCACATTTAAAATAACTTAACTTATTAGTTAAATTGTCATAGCTCATTTCTTTATTAAAAATTGAAATTTTTTGATTACGATATTTATAAATTAAAAAAAAGAGGTCTGGGCTTAATTCAAATAATACGTCTTTTTTATATAGACTATTATCTAATTTATTATTTTGAAAAAAATTTTTTGTGAGTGTAATGCTACTTTTGTTTATCGAGTTCTCATACAGTTTTTTTATATTTTTTTCATTAATTAAAAAAAGGTTATTTATTAATTTTGAATTAATTAATTCATTATAATAATCCAAATCATTTGAATTACTAATAATAGGGTAATCAGTTATAACTTTAATTTTATTTTTTAAACAAAGATAAATATATTCAAATTTAATACCAGAGGGTAAAAAATTTAAAATAAAATCTATTTCTTTGTCTTTTATTAAGTCTTCGTACGATCCATAATATTTTTTAAATTTGTGAGTTTCCGCAAAAGCTTCTGCTACATCAATATTTCTTGAACTATTTGCATATAAATTGAGTTTGTTAGATAGTTTATTTTTTTTTATAAAGTCAATTGATTTTTGGTCAGAACTTAATATAGCTAAATTGCTTTTCATTTATTTTTTATTATAATCCTTGAATGAAACAGGTTTTTTTAAGCTATCACGATATACATACTGATTGTATTAAATTAGCAAAAATAATAAAAAAAAAATATAAACCTCATAAACTTATTTTGATATCAAGAGGTGGTCTAATACCAGGTTCAATAATAGCTAATTATTTAGGAATTCAGGATATAGATGTAATTGCGCTAAAAACTTATGCTGATAGAAAGAAAAATACAGATATAAAAATTTTCAAAAGAATAAAATCTGAAAAAAAGCTAATAGTTATTGACGATCTCGTAGATAGCGGTGATACTGCCAAAATAGTTAAAGAAATGATGCCAAACTCAAAGTTTGTAGTTTTATACGCTAAAACTTCAGGAAAAAAACAAGCCGATCTTCATCTTTATGATTTCAGTGATAAAGACTGGCTTGTTTTTCCGTGGGAACAAGATTAAAGAATATCTCTATTGAGGGATGTCTCCATCTATTCCTTGAACATAAAACATCATACTAGCTAACATACCATCATCAGCAACTTCGCCTTCTTTAACAACTAATTCTCCAGCTTGGTTATAAATCGGACCCTCAAAAGAGTGGAGTGTTCCATCTTCAATTGATTTTTCAATTTTATTAGCCTCAGCTATCAAGTCGTTCGATAAAAGTTTTTTGTTATAGGGAGACATTTCTACCATGCCTTCCTTAAAACCCTGCCAAGTATCCTCTGAGCTCCAAGTTCCATCAATTACTGCCTTAGCTTTTGCTGCATAGTAAGGGCCCCATATGTCTTCAATAGCAGTCATGTGGGCATTAGGGCAAAAAGCCTCCTGATTAGATGCTTGACCAAAAGCTAAAACACCTGCTTTTTCAGCAGCCTGACATGGAGCATACGAGTCTGTGTGTTGTACTATAATATCAGCACCTTGATTTATAAGTGTATTAGCAGCATCAGCTTCTTTTCCAGGATCATACCAACTGTAAACCCATATAATTTTTATTTTTACATCAGGATTAACTTTTGATGCAGCTAAATAAAATGCATTTATACCTCTAATCACCTCAGGAATTGGAAAAGACACTATATACCCAATTGTATTTGTTTTAGTCATTTTACCAGCTAAATGACCAATAACGGTTCTTCCTTCATAAAATCTAGCTGAATATGTTGAAACATTGTCAGTTCTTTTAAAACCTGTAGCATGTTCGAATTTTACATCTGGAAATTCCTCAGCAACTTCTAGTGTTTGATCCATATAATTGAAAGATGTAGTAAAAATTAGATCATGTCCAGATTGAGCTAATTTCCTTATGGCTCTTACAGCATCAGCGTTTTCTGGAACATTTTCTATGTAGGTTGTTGAAATAGAGTCTCCTAATTCATTTTCCATATAAATTCTTCCTTGATCATGCATGTAAGTCCATCCGTGATCTCCAGGAGGACCTATATAAATAAAGCCAATTTTCTTTTGATCAGCATAAAGAGCAGATACAGAAATTATGCTGAAAAATGTGAAAATTGTTAATATTTTTTTTATCATATTTAAAAATCCTATCTTTTAAAAATTAATGTCACCTATTATAAAAATAAATTCACCAAAAAATAATGAATCTAGTTAATAATAAATATGTAATAAATTTATAACAAATTAGAATTTTATGCCCTTGATATGGAAAAAAATAAGTGGATAACCTATTGATTTTTTTCAAATGGGACGTTAAGAGAAGCTGGGGCACTCAGTTTAAGTCTTAACTTATTAGATGAGATAAAAACTAATACAATAATTGTAGCCAAATATGGCATCATATTAAAAAATTGCCCCGGTAATTTGACACCTATGGCTTGAAGATTCATTTGCATTATTGCGACACCTCCAAAAATATAAGCACCAATCAAAAGTCTCCAAGGTTTCCAGGTTGCAAAAACGACCAGTGCCAAGGCTATCCATCCCCTTCCAGCAGTCATTCCCTCCTGCCACATTGGTGCATAACAAATAGAAATGTAATAACCTGCTAGAGAACTCATAACGCCGCCAAATATAATCGTTAAATATCTTGTTTTTATAACGTTATATCCCAAAGCATATGCTGAATTATGGTTTTCGCCAACTGCTCTTACCATAAGTCCAGATTTTGTCTTTGATAAAAAATAACCTACTGAAAGCACTAACAAAAAAGAAATAATAATGAAATAATAGGGGCTTAATCCCTCAATGGGTGTTCCACTAAATTTTTTACCAAGCATTGCACTCAAACCAATGCCAAAAATGGTCAATGCTAGTCCGGTTGCTATTTGATTAGTCATTAGGTTTAAAACTAAAAAAGCAAATATTCCTGAAAGGATGACACCAGATATTATAGACAAAAGCAAAGAATAGAAATAATTACCAGTTAATACCAAAGTGATAAATCCGCTTACTGCTCCCACTAACATTAAACCTTCTAGTCCAAGATTAAGAACTCCACTTTTTTCAGTGACTAACTCACCTATACCAGCGAAAACAAGAGGTGTAGTCGATATTAAAACTATATTTAAGATACCTATAATTAATTCAATATTCATTTAATTAGTACTCTATATTTATTTAAAAAATCTGTGCCCAATAAAAAAAATAGAACCAAACCCTGAAATACAAAACCAACGGCTGACGGAATCTTTAAAAATAATTGCGCATCCTCAGCTCCTAAATAAGTTAATGCAATTAGCAGAGAGGATAAAATTATTCCAATAGGATTCAATCTTCCCAAAAATGCTACAATAATTGCAGTAAAACCATAATTAGGAGAAATATCTCTGTATAATAATCCTATAGGTCCTGAAACCTCAAATAGTCCAGCTAGTCCTGCACATGCACCACTTATAACAAAAGTATAAAATATTAAATTTTTATATTTAAAACCTGCATATTGTGATGCTTTTGAACTTAAACCAGAGACTTTAAGTTTAAATCCAAATAAAGTTTTGTTGTAAACAATATAAGTTATAAAACATATTATTAGTGCAAAATAGACACCAATGTGAACACGAAGGCCATCAAATAATACAGGAAGTCTTCCTGCTTCAGGAAAAGGCATTGATTTAGGTAAACCATATCCTTCGGGATCTTTCCAAGGACCAACAACAAAATAATCAAGAATAAAAAGAGCTACATAGGTTAACATCAAACTAGTTAAAATTTCATTTGTATTAAATTTTGTTTTAAGTATAGCAGGTATAGTTGCCCAAAATGCTCCTCCTATTGCACCAAATAAAATCATTAATGGAAGTAAAAAAACACTTGTCGAGTCATTAAATAAAAGTCCAATACCACCACCAAATATTGCTCCCATTGTTAACTGTCCTTCAGCCCCAATATTGTAAATATTGTTTTTAAAACAATAAGATAATCCTAAAGCTATTATTGCAAGTGGTGTGGCTTTTACAAACAGTTCAGAAATACCATAAGAATTTGAAATAGGACTGATAAAAAAAATTTTAAAAGACTCGATCGGACTTAAATCCAAAATTAAAAAAATAAAAGAGCCAAAAAATAAAGTTAAAGCAACAGCTACTAATGGTGATAAATAAAATATAAAATTTGAGTAATCCTCCCTTAATTGTACTCTAATCAAATAGACCACCCATATACTTACCTAATTTGGTGATATTTATATTATCTACTTTTAAGGGATTTGATAAAGACCCCTCATATAAAACAGATATTTCGTGACATACTTCAAGTAATTCATCTAAATCGTGTGAAATAATAATTATAGATACTCCCTTTTGTGATAATTCTACAATTGTTTTCTTAATAAATGCTTCAGAACCTGCATCTATGCCCCATGTAGGTTGAGATAAAATTAATAACTCAGGATTTGACATAATTTCTCTTCCAATAATAAATTTTTGAAGATTTCCTCCAGAGAGTTTACCAGCTTTGACATTATAAGAGGGAGTATCAACATTAAAATTATTTATTACATCACTTGCATAAGAATTAATCTTTTCAAAGTTTATAAAATCACCTTTCTTAAATTCACTTTTATGGTTCATACTTAAAAATATATTTTCAGATAAAGACATCTCAGGTACTGCACTGTGGCCTAATCTTTCTTCTGTAACATATGAAATAGATAGAGATTTTCTTTGAAATGTAGATAGATTATTAATGTTTAAATCTTTAAAAATAATGTCTCCACTAAATTCATAATCGTTTTCATTAAGTAAAATTTCCATTAATTCTTTCTGGCCATTTCCTGCAACTCCTGCTATGCCAAAAATTTGTCCCTTTTTTAAATTTAAATCAATTTTATTTAAATTAATTGTAAATGGATCTTTAGATTGAGTTGATAAATTTTTAATATTAAAAATTTCCTGAGAAAAATTAATGTCGCTAACCTGTTTTGCTTTAGACACTTTGTAACCTAACATTTTATATCCTAAGGTTTCAGGATCTTCATTTTTTGTCGAAATTGTACTTACTACTTTTCCATTCCTCATAATTGTTACATAATCAGACAGATTTATGATTTCTTCTAATTTATGAGATATAAAAATTACTGTTAATCCGTCTTTAACTAATTTTTTTATAATTTTAAATAATTTACTAATTTCATCTGGTGTAAGAACAGAAGTTGGTTCGTCCATGATTAGAATTTTTGGATTATTCAATAATGATCTAACAATTTCTACGGATTGCCTCTGACCAACAGATAGAGAACTTATAGGAGAATTTAGATTTAAGTTAAAACCGTACTTATCACATATAGTCTTAGAATTATTTTTTAATTTACTTAAAGATATATTTTCATTCATTCCGAGTATTAAATTTTCAGCTACAGTAAGCGACTCAAATAAACTAAAATGTTGAAAAACCATATTTATGCCAAGATTTTTTGCAGTAGACGGTGAATTTATTATTGCTAAATCAGAATTTATTAAAATTTCACCACTATCAGGTTTTACATGACCATATAAAATTTTTACTAACGTAGACTTACCGGCGCCATTTTCACCTAATATTGCATGAATAGATTGCTCATTTATTTTAAAAGATACATTATCATTAGCTATAACTCCCGGATATGATTTATAAATATTTCTAAATTCAACTATGGATTGCATAAATATTAATAGATTCCTTTTTTTTAAGATTAAATTGTTTTTTTAAATTTAGGATAAAATTATAAATATAAAGGTTCTGAGTCATAAGATGACCAAAGATACCATGTTACAATAGTTGAATAATTTCGCCATTTGTTAGAATGAAAAGAAAATTTAGTTAAATTTTCATCACTATAATATTTCTTATAGGCATTAATAAAACCAAGGTCACCTAATGGCATTATATTAGGTAAACCTAAGTAAAATATTGAAAACATTTCAGCAGTCCATTTACCAATACCAAAAATTTGTGTTAAATTATTGTTAACTTTTTCAAAACTACTGTTGCTTAATTTTATATCAGTTACTAAATGATAATTTTTTAAAAGGGAATTTAAACACTTTTTTTTATTTTTACTTAGCGGTAAGTTTTTTATTTTTTTTTTATTTATTTTAAAATTTTTAAAGTTTATTGGACCAATTATACTCTTAGAATTCTTATATATGGACATAGCAGCAGAAACAGATATTTGCTGAGAACAGATAGATTTAAACAAAACATCAAATTTATTTTTATTTGTTTTCAATTGATGATTTGGATTATAATAATGTTTAAAAACAGGGTCATTCTTTAATAAATAAGAACAACCTTTTTTCCAATAATTCATTGATCATTAAATGACTTGACTATACTTGAAGTATCATATTTTTTATAAATTGTACTTTGTAAACTTTTATATTTGTTAAAGACACTCTTTGTAAGTTTCAAGTTTAATTTTACTTTTTTTGCTTGTTGTAAGACGTAGCTTAAATCTTTAGTCATTAATTCTGTAGAAAAACCAAAATTAAATTTATTTTTTGTTAATGTTGGATACCTATTTGTAAATTGCCAAGAATTAGCTGCTCCATTTTTTATAGCATTAAAAATCTTTTTTTGATCAAGTTTATTTTTTTTACTAAATAAATATGCCTCTGATATAGAATATAAAATACCACAAATTAAAATTTGATTAGTGAATTTGGTTAATTGACCTGAACCTAGTTTTCCCATATGCGTTATACTTTTTGAGTAAGTAGAAATTATTCTTTTTGATTTATTAAAGATTGATTTATTTCCACCAACCATAACTGATAAAGAGCCTTTTTTAGCACCCTCTTCTCCACCCGTAATAGGAGCATCTAAAAATTTTATTTTTCTTTTTATAAATAACCTAGAAAGCAGATCTATTTGCCTTAATGATATAGTAGAGTGATCAATAATAATTGAGTTTTTATGAAAATTTGAAGAAATTAAAAATTTATTAAAAAAAGAATTAACTGCATGATCATCTTTTAAACAGGAAATAATAAAGTCAAATTCAATATCATTTTTAAAATTATAACTTTCGGCAGAAAATTTTTTTTTCCATTCTAGTTCAACTGATTTAGTTCTATTAAAAACAAATAGTTTTAAATTTTTATTTTTTGATAAATACCCAGCCATATGAAAACCCATATTTCCAAGGCCGACAAATAAAATTTTAAATGTTCGCATAAAAAATAATTTTTTTTTCTAATTTTGAATAATTAAATTCCATATCAGGTAAGTTAGTGTCAAAATTTAATAATTTTAAAAAACTCATTGCAGGAAATAAATCCCATATTTTAGAACCGTAAACAGTCAAAAAAGATCTTTTACCCTCAATAGCTTCAATAACGTCGTAACCTATTGATCTGGATCTTATTTTTTCTTCATACGATGATATAATATCTTTAAAATAAACTTTGCCATGATCTCCCAAAAAACCAACTTGATTTGAATAATTTTGTGCTTTGATTTGTTTATGATTTTTAAAAATTGTCTTATTAAATGTATGATAAAATATATCTGCTATAGGATCATAAATAATAGCAAATTCACATTCAGTATTTTTAATATAAGATATCATTATAGCTACTTTATTAATCCCATTAATAAAATTTCTAGTTCCATCAATAGGATCAATAGTCAAATAATCACTATCTCTAATAAGTTTTGAGTTACCTTCTTCAGATATTATATTTTTGTATCCAATACTATTAAAATACTTAATTAATTCATTCTCAATAACTACATCATAACTTGTAACCTTCGAGTTATCACTTTTAGTTGATATTTCATTTTCATTTAATTTTCCAATTTTTGGAATAATTATTTTTTCAGCTATTATTCTAAAATATGAATGTACATCTGAAAAAAAATTTTTATCAATAATCATTTATTATTTTTTCTAAAATATGAGAGTCTTTTTGCGAGACACATAAAATTAAAATATCGTTTTTAAGAGGTATATAATCACTATTGTTTAGTTCAAGTGTATCATTGGTTAAAGTACATATGTGGTTAATTATTTTTACTTTTTTAACATCTTCAAATATTTTGCTTGTATATTTTACCTCGTATATCAGGTAATTATCTTTCAATATAGAATGATAAGATAACAAAGACCCTTCAGAGATTTTTTCAATTATTCTAGATGTAGTTAATTCTCTAGGATTAACAATAACATCTATACCCAAATCATTTGCAAATGAAGAATAAGATTCATTATTGACAACTGAAAAAACAGATTTTGATCCTCTTTTTTTAGCTATTATAGATAAAATTGTATTAATTTGATCGTTGTCAGTAACTGTAATTACTAAATCAGAAGTATTTAATTTTATTTCATCATACAATGTTTGATCTAAAGCATCACCATGAAAAATTGATGTATTTTTTAAAATACCAGCTAAAAAATCACATCTATCTTTATTTAGTTCCAATATTTTTAAATTTATTTCTTGTTCATCATTTTCAATTAACTTTGATAAATTTTCACCAATATTACCACCTCCGATAATTAAAACATCAAGGACGTAATCTTTAAATCCAAAAAATTTAATGAGTTTATTTAAGTATTTTTTTTTAATTAATAAATAAAGTTGGTCGGATATAGATATAGCTTTGAAGTCAAATATTACTTCATCTTGTTTACTATGACCTAAATAACATAAATTATTAGTTTTGAAAAAAATCTTTATCTCATCATACGTGTGGTTTTTAAACAAATCTGAAGATTGCATTCCAATCAACAGATAATCCTGAGTAACTAACGACTCACTAAAAAAAGCACCTGGGAGATGAATCTTTTCAAAAATATTATTTGAGACCTCCCACTCAGGTGAAATAATGTGATCTAAATAACTATTTTTTTCAATAAGCAACGGTTTATTTTCATCAGATATCAGATTTTGATTTCTTATCCTAGCTATTGACTTTTCTACGTTTAAAAATTCTTTTGCAAACTTACTTGTAATTAAATTTTTTTCATCACTTCTAGTCACAGCTATGAAGTAATCAATCCTAGTATTAAAATTTTTATAAAAAGATGGGTTAAGAGCGTCGTCAAAAATAGTTTTTATGTCATATCTCTCAGATAAGTTTTTTAGTTCATTTGCATCATCGTCTAGAAGAAATACATTTTTACCCTGTTCTGATAATTTTTTTGCTAAGTTAGCTCCAACAACGCCTGATCCTAAAATAAGTATATTCACTGTTCTATTTCTATTTTAAGAGATTTTACTTTACGGTATAATGAAACTCTATCTAATTTAAGCATCTTTGCTGTTAGTGTCATATTAAAGTTATTAATTTTTAATTTTTGAATTAAATATTCTTTCTCAAACTTATCTTTAGCCTCTTTAAAATTTAAATTATATAAATCAGCGTTGTCAGTTGAATTCTTAATTAAATTATCTATTAGATCTTTTGAAACAAGTTTATTATTATCACTCAATAAACCAATAACATTTTCAGCTAAATTCATAATTTCAAATATATTTCCTGGCCAAGTGTGACCTGTCAATAATTTTTCTACATCATCTTCAATTTGTATTTTTTTTTCAAACTTCTTTAAGGCAAAAATATTTAAATAGTGTTTAAATAGATCAAATATTTCCTCTTTTCTTGCAGTAAGTGGCTTTAATATAATTTTATTATCAATGTTATTAATAAATGGGTCTTTACTATCAATTCTTTTACTATCAAAAATTATAGTGGCATTAATTTTTTTACTTTTAACCAAATTAAGGTAGCTCAATAGTTCTATCTGATTAAAATTTTCATAATCATTTATATAAATAGTAAAATAATTATGGAGAGAACTTAGCTTTAGCAAATCAGTCTCGTTCATAAGATTTTCATTTAAATTAATAAATGTATCAGGATTATTTGAAGATAAGTTCATATGTATAGTGTTAGCAAGAAAATTCTTACCAATACCATTTGGACCAATAATCAAAATTGAAGAATTATTTCGAATTTTATAAATAGTTTTGAATAAATCTTTAATATATTGGCCAGAACCTACAATATCAATTTTGGAGTGAAAAGAAATTTTGTTTCTATAATTATTGATAGTTACTCTTTGTTGTAATTCTAATAAATTTTTTTGAATTATATGAATGAGTTTTTTGGTCTCAAATGGTTTTTCTATAAAGTCATTTGCACCTACTTTTACAGATTCTATTGCATTATCAATATTTGCATGACCACTAAAAGATATGATCACAAGATTATCATAATTGTTTTTTAAAAACTCTATAATATCGATGCCTTGTTTATTACTATTTTTTAACCACAAATCAACTAAGACAACATCGTAGTCAAAATTTCTTTGTTGTAATTCATTGAACTCTTTAAAAGAATTTGCATAAGTTACATCATAGCCTTGTTTTGAAAGAATAAGAGAAATTTGTTTACAAATTTCTAATTCATCATCAATTACTAATATTTTTGTCATTAAATATTATTTCAATTTTAAATCCTGAATAACTGTTGGTTGTTATATTCATCTTGTTTGAGTTGTCAGTAATTATTTTATTAATTAAAGATAGACCTAAACCTGTAGATTTTTTAGTTGAAAAATATGGTTTTATTAAGTCTTCTGTTTTTCCATCGTAACCGGGTCCATTGTCAAAAAAAGTCAAGATTAATGATTTGACGTTTTTTTTTAAAGACACTTCAATAATTGGATCAGGAGTATCTTCAAGAGCCTCTATTGAATTTTTAAAGAGATTATTAAAAATTATATCTAAATATGAATGATCAAAAATAATAAATAAATTCTTCTCTACATTAAAATTTATTTTAATATTAGCATAATTTCTTTTATATTCGTCTATGTAAACTAAACATATTTCAGATAAATTTAATTTAGTATTATTTGCTTTGGGCAATCTAGCATAAGTAGAAAATTCATTTACTAAATTTTGAATTAAAAAAATCTGTCTTTTTATTGATATAATAGAATTTTTTAATTCTTCATCATTAATTTGACTTTCAATAAATTCTGTAGATAAAAGCATTGGTGTTAATGGATTTTTAA
>CACBZW010000008.1 GCA_902543855.1 uncultured Alphaproteobacteria bacterium
GATATTTTTGGCACAGCTAGCTTATGAGATATTTCTAAATTTTTGGCTAACTGGTCAGAGACGTTGAAAAGTTCTTGAACTGAATTTGACATTAGTATTTGTCTCCTGATGATTTAAAAATTCTAATTTTTTTTCCACTTTCAAGTTTGAAACCTACTTTAGAAGATTTTTTAGATTTCGAGTCATAAGCCAAAATATTTGAAATATGAATTGGCATTTCTTTATCAACAATACCTCCTTTAGACTCTTGAGATGGTTTTTGATGTTTTTTACTTACATTGACACCAGATATTACAACTTTATCAGTAGAGTTTATGATTTTTGAAATCTTTCCAATTTTTCCTTTATCTTTGCCGACTCTCACAATCACTTCGTCACCTTTTTTGTATTTTTTAATCATTATAATACCTCAGGAGCTAAACTAACTATTTTCATCATATTTCTTTTTCTAAGCTCTCTTGTAACGGGTCCAAATATTCTTGTTCCAATTGGTTCATTTTGTTTGTCTAAAAGAACAGCTGCATTGGAGTCAAATTTAATTGATGTACCATCTTCCCTAATTAATGGCTTTTTTGTTCTTACTATTATTGCTCTTTGTACTTCACCTTTTTTAACTTTAGATCTTGGAATAGCATCTTTGACTGAAACAACAATAATGTCTCCTATTCTTGCATATCTTCTTTTTGACCCACCAATAACTTTAATACAGCTTATTAATCGGGCTCCAGAATTATCTGCTACTTGTAAGTTTGACTCCGCTTGTATCATTATTTTATAACTTCCCATGATTTATTTTTAGAAATAGGTCTAGTTTCTTGAATTCTTACAGAGTCTCCCACAATAATTTTATTGTCACTGTCGTGAGCAAGATACTTTTTTGAAACTCTTATTATTTTTTTATAAATAGGATGAGTAGTCTGTCTTGATACCAAAACAGATATTGTTTTGTCACCAGATTTTTTTACAACTTTTCCAGTTAAAATACGTTTAGGCATTTTTATTTAGCCTTTCTTTAGTTAATAGTGATGCGATTTGCTTTTTAATTTTTTTAAATTGCGAAGTGTCTGTGAGTTGACCACTTTTCTTCATAATTTTTAGGTTAAACAACTCTTTTTTTAAAGTATTTAAATCTTTATTAGCCATTAAAATTGATCCAATGATACGAATGATGTTTTTACAGGTAATTTAGCAGATGCAAGTTCAAAGGCTTTTTTTGCTAAATGTTTATCAACACCATCCACTTCAAACATAATAGTTCCAGGTTTAACTCTACAAACCCATCTATCAATAGCTCCTTTTCCTTTACCCATCCTAACTTCTGCAGGTTTAGCCGTAACTGGAACATCTGGAAACACTCTAATCCAAAGTCTACCTGCTCTTTTTAAAAATCTTGTTATAGCTCTTCTGGACGCCTCTATTTGTCTAGCAGTAACTCTCTCGGCATCTAATGATTTAAGTCCATAATATCCAAATGTAAGTTCATAATTTCCTTTGGCACTACCATGAATTCTACCTTTGTGCTGTTTTCTGAATTTTGTATTTTTAGGTAATAACATTAGTTTGATCTCGTTTTATTATCATCATTATTATTTGTTGCATTTTTACTTTCACCCTTTAGAAGCCATACTTTTATACCAATAATTCCATAAGTCGTCAGAGCTCGGGCTGTTGCGTAATCTATATCAGCTCTCAGAGTATGTAAAGGAACACTTCCTTCAGAAAACTTCTCTGTTCTAGCTATCTCAGCACCCCCTAATCTACCACCACAAACAATTTTTATGCCTTTAGCACCTAATTTAATTGCTGATAATCCTGATTTCTTCATAGCTTTTCTAAATGCAACCCTTTTTTCAAGTTGCCTAGCAATTGAGTCTGCAACTAATGATGCATCTGTTTCGGGTTTTTTAATTTCCTTTATATCCAAAGAGATACTTTTATCAGAGAGTTTAGATAATCTATTTCTTAACTTTTCAATATCAGCACCTTTTTTTCCAATAAGAACACCAGGTTTAGATGTATGAATAATTATTTTTAAGTTTGCTGCAGCTCTTTCAATTATAACTGAGCTTATTCCAGCTATTGAATAATTTTTTTCAATATAGTTTCTAATTTTAAAGTCTTCTTTTAAAAAATTTGAGTAGTCTTTTTTTTCAAACCAAGTTGACTGCCAATATTTATTAATACCTACTCTTAATGAAGTTGGGTTAACTTTCTGTCCCATTATAATCTCTCCTCTAAAACTAAAGTTAACCTAGAAAAAGGTTTAATTATTTGAAAAGCTCTACCCTTACTCATTGGTCTAAATCTTTTCATCCTTAAACTTTTGCCAACGTAAGCTTCTTTCACAAAAAGTTTGTCAATGTCTAAATTATTATTATTTTCTGCATTAGCAACAGCAGAATTTAAAGTTTTTAATACTTCTTTACTTACTCTTTTATTTGAAAATTTTAAAATATTTAAAGCTGCATTAATATCTTTTTTTCTAATATCTTTAACAATTAAGTTAAGCTTTTGGGAGCTAGTTCTTATCATTTTATTTATTGCTTTTACTTCTTTAGACATAATTATTTTTTACCCTGGACCGCTTTCTTATCACCTGAGTGACCCTTAAAAACCCTAGTAGGCGAAAACTCACCAAGCTTATGGCCTACCATGTCTTCAGTTACGTAAACTGGTATAAAAGATTTACCATTGTAAACAGAAATAGTTACTCCGACAAAATCAGGTATAATAGTTGATCTTCTTGACCATGTTTTAATTGGGGATTTAGAACTTTCTTCTTTAGATTTTTTAACTTTTTTGAATAGAGTTACATCAAAGTAAGGTCCTTTCCATACAGATCTTGCCATTACTTTTTAGCCCTTCTTGATATGATCATCTTAGATGTAAATTTAATTCTTCTTGTCTTCTTACCTTTTGTTTTCATGCCCCATGGCGTTGAAGGGTGTCTACCACCCGATGTTCTTCCTTCTCCTCCACCGTGTGGGTGATCAACAGGATTCATTACAACACCTCTAACAGTAGGTCTTATACCTAGATGTCTTTTAATTCCTGCTTTACCAATTTTTTTGTTTTTATTATCTTGATTAGATACTACCCCTATCGTAGCCATACATTCACCATGGACTAGTCTGGTTTCACGGGATGAAAGTTTAACCATTACATATTTTTCTTGTTCTCCTAGTACCTGTGCAAAGGATCCTGCTGATCTGCATAGTTTACCACCAGCACCTGGTTTTAATTCAATGTTATGTATAGAGGTACCAGTTGGTATATTTTTTATCTTCATCGCATTACCAGATGATATTTCTGTTTTGGCTGATGAAATAACCTTATCGCCAGTTTTTAAATCATTAGGAGCAATAATGTATTCTTTTATATCTTGATAGTTAATCAATGCTATAAAGGCACTTCTGTTAGGATCGTATTCTATTCTCTCTACTGTACCAATTTTATCAAATGTATTTCTTTTAAAATTTACTAGTCTGTATTTCTTCTTGTGCCCACCAGATCTATGTCTAATTGTTATCTTACCAGTATTGTTTCTGCCAGAATTTGGTTGTAAGTCTTCAATTAAAGATTTTTCTGGACGCCCCTTAAACAACTGTGACTTATCAATTTTAACTGTTTTTCTATAAGAGGGTGTTGTTGGTTTGTAAGTTATCAGTCCCATATTATACTTTACCACTCATATCTATGGTGTTGCCCGCTTTAAGAGTAACTATTATTCTTTTAAGTTCTGATCTTATACCTCTTTGACCCTTAAATACTTTGGGTTTGCTCTTAACATTTAAACTATTTAGCTTTTGAACTTTAACTTTATATGTATCTTCTATTGTCTTTTTTATGTTAATTTTATTAGCATCGTTTCGGACTTCAAAAATGTACTTATTAAACTGAGCATTAGCTGTAGATTTTTCTGTAATGACAGGTTTTTTTATTAAATTAAGGTCCATTTTAATTATTACCTATGTATGAATTATAGATTGTTGATTTTTTTGAAAATAAAACTAAATCTGATTTTAAAGCTGTATGGACTGAATAACTTTTATCTGAGAGAAAGTATATTTTTTTGTAATTTTGAAATTTAATAATCAATTTATTTTCAGCAGTATTACTAAGCACAAAAATAATCATTTTGTTTGGGTTTTTTTTTAACAAATCAGAGATATTTTTTTCATCTAATTTTTCCTCATCAAAAACATAAAGTGATTTATTATTACTTTTACTAACTATTGATGAAACTATGGCACTTTTTTTGACTTTTTTATTTACTTTATAAGAAACCACATGAAACTTTGGTCCAAAAGCTTTTCCACCACCTCTTCTTTGAGTTGTTTTTTTGTTACCAGCTCTTGCATTTCCAGTTCCTTTTTGTTTAAAAAGTTTTTTTCCTGAGCCAGCAACTTCAGACCTATCGAGACTGTGATTATTTCCTTGTTTATGAGAATAGATTTTTTGTAATGATAAATGTAAAGCTTTTTCGGAAATATTTTTATCTTTTAATGTAATTTGTTCAAACATTTATTTAAAAATCCTTACTATAGATTTATTTTTTCCAGGAACAGATCCTTTAATAAATATCAATTTTTTATCTTGATCAATTAAAAGCACCTCTAAGTTTTTAGTAGTTGTCAATTGATCACCTAAATGACCAGCCATTTTTTTCCCTTTGAACACCTTACCTGGATTCTGATTTTGACCTGTTGAACCATGAGCTCTATGAGAAATAGAAACACCATGTGTTGCTCTCATACCACTAAAATTGTGTCTCTTCATAGCGCCGGCAAAACCTTTACCAGTTGATTTTGACTGTACAGAGACTTTATCACCAACTTTAAATTTAGGATCAATTAAAGAACCGACCTCTAGGAGTTCCTCGTTAGAATTTATTCTTTGTTCCTTAATTATTTTTTTTGGCTCTAAATTTAATTTATTGAATTCTTTTAATTGCGGTTTATTAAGTTTTTTTGGTTTGAGAAAGCCTATTATATTTGCAAGGTAACCATCTCTATCAAGAGTTCTATTACCAACAACAGTACAACTATTGTAATCAAGAACTGTTGCAGAAACTCTAGTGCCGTTTTCATTAACAAATGAAGTTTGGCCAATTTTAGTGCTGATGATCATAATTAATTATTTTTTTATTTTTATATCGACATTAACGCCAGATGCTAAGTCAAGCTTCATAAGTGCATCAACTGTTTGTGGTGTAGGTTCGATGATATCCATCATCCTAATGTGTGTTCGTAATTCAAACTGCTCCCTACTTTTTTTATCTACATGTGGAGATTTATTTACTGTAACTCTTTCAATTTTAGATGGCATGGGAATTGGTCCAATTACTTTAGCACCAGTTCTTTTAGCTGTCTGAAGAATATCAATTGAACTTCTATCTAAAATATTATGATCAAACGATTTTAATCTTATTCTAATATTTTGATTTATCATGGTTAAGCCAGTTTAGATTTAATTTCCTCTTCAACATTTGAAGGTACGACATCATAGTGCGAGAATAACATTGTATAACTTGCTCTTCCTTGGCTCATTGAGCGTAGATTATTAACATAACCAAACATATTAGCAAGAGGAACTACAGACGACACAACTTTGGCATTACCTCTGTCTTCCATTTTTTCAATTTGACCTCTTCTTGAGTTTAAATCACCAATAATATCGCCCATGTAATCTTCTGGGGTAACTACTTCAACTTTCATCATTGGCTCAAGTAATTTTGGTCCAGCTTTTCCAACAGCTTCTCTGAATGCGGCTCTTGAAGCTATCTCAAAAGCTAATACAGAAGAGTCAACATCATGAAATGCACCATCATGAACTTCTGCTTCAAAATCTATCACGTTATAGCCAGCTATGACTCCATTTTGAGCAGCAAAATTAATACCTTTTTCTACTCCAGGGATATATTCTTTTGGGATATTTCCTCCAACTACTGTATTAACAAATTTAACACCAGAATTTCTATCTAAAGGTTTGAACTTCATTTTTACTCTTGCAAATTGGCCAGCACCACCAGATTGTTTTTTATGTGTATAATCTACTTCGACATCTTTAGTAATTGTCTCTCTATATGCTACTTGAGGAGCTCCAACGTCCGCTTCGACTTTGAATTCTCTTTTCATTCTATCAACCAAAATTTCTAAATGAAGTTCGCCCATACCTTTAATAATTGTCTGTCCAGACTCTTCATCGGAGGTAACTCTGAAACTTGGGTCCTCTTGAGCTAACCTTCCCAAGGCTTGTCCCATTTTTTCATAGTCAGCTTTTGTTTTAGGTTCAACTGCAACTTCAATAACAGGATCAGGGAATTCCATTTTTTCTAAGATAACTTTTTTTGATGGATCACAAAGAGTATCACCAGTAGTGACATTCTTCAAACCAACTAAAGCAACTATATCTCCTGCCTTTGCATCTTTAATTTCTTCTCTGGTGTTTGAGTGCATTAAAAGCATTCTTCCTATTCTTTCTTTTTGATTTTTTGATGAATTGAGTATGGTTGAACCTGAACTTAGGTTTCCACAATAAAGTCTACAAAAAGTTATTTGACCAACAAAAGGATCAGCTGCTACTTTAAACGCCAAGGCTGCAAATGGTTCTTCAGGGGTATTAGGAATTTGTAATTTATCATCTGAGCCTTCTTTTATTCCTTCAACAAAACCTATGTCTTTAGGAGAAGGTAAATAATCTACAACAGCATCAAGTAATGGTTGGACACCTTTATTTTTAAAAGCAGTTCCACACAAAACAGGAACAAATTTAAAATCAATTGTACCTTTTCTTATACATGCTTTTAAAGTATCAACAGATATTTCTTTTCCCTCTAAATAGTCCTCTAGTGCTTTATCATCTGCCTCAACTGCATTTTCTATTAATTCTTCTCTTTTTTTCTTAGCTTCCTCAATTAAATCATCGCTGATATCAGTAACATCATATTCTGCGCCGAGACTATCGTCTTTCCAAATAATTGATTTAAAATTAACTAGGTCAACAACTCCTATAAAATCTGCTTCTTTTCCAATTGCCATTTGTAAAACAAGAGGATTGGCTCCCAATCTATCTTTGATAGATTGAACGTTCATCTCAAAATCTGCACCAAGTCTATCCATTTTATTACAAAAACAAATTCTTGGAACTTTATATCTATCAGCTTGTCTCCAAACTGTCTCTGATTGTGGTTCAACTCCTGCAACACCGTCAAAACATGCGACAGCACCGTCTAAAACTCTTAAAGATCTCTCAACTTCAATTGTAAAATCAACGTGACCTGGCGTATCAATAATATTTATTCTGTGATCATTCCAGAAACAGGTTGTAGCAGCTGAAGTTATTGTTATACCTCTTTCTTGCTCTTGTTCCATCCAATCCATTGTTGCGGCACCATCATGAACTTCACCTATTTTGTGAGACTTTCCTGTATAGTATAAAATCCTTTCGGTGGTTGTAGTTTTACCTGCATCAATATGGGCCATAATTCCGATATTTCTATATTTACTTAAATCCATTTTTACCACCTATAATGAGCGAATGCTCTGTTAGCTTCTGCCATTTTATGAACTTCATCTTTTTTCTTGACAGAATTGCCTTTATTTTCAAAAGCATCAATCAGTTCATTTGCTAACCTCTCTCTTTGGGTTTTTTCGTTTCGTTTTTTTGAATTAGTTAATATCCATTTAAATGCTAATGCTTGAGCTCTAGTGCTTCTCACTTCCATTGGTACTTGATATGTGGCTCCACCTACTCTTCTAGATTTAACTTCAACAGATGGTTTAACATTATTAATAGATTTTTGAAAATACTCTAACGGATCATCACTTTGATTATTTGATTTAATAATATCTAAGGCACCATATACTATTTTTTGAGCTATTGTTTTTTTACCCCCTACCATTACCTCATTTATAAACTTGTTCAGAACAACACTATTGTAAATAGGATCTGGTAATACTTGCCTTTTCTCTGCTGCTCTTCTTCTTGACATGATTTAAATTTTAATTTTTTGGCCTTTTTGCACCGTATTTAGATCTACGTTGTCTTCTTTTTTCAAGCCCTTGGGTATCTAATGTTCCTCTAATTATATGGTATCTTACACCTGGTAGGTCTTTAACTCTGCCTCCACGTATTAACACTACTGAGTGTTCCTGTAGATTATGGCCTTCTCCTGGAATATATGCTGTAACTTCTTGACCATTAGTTAGCTTAACCCTGGCAACCTTTCTTAGGGCTGAGTTAGGTTTTTTAGGGGTGGTCGTGTAAACTCTCAGACATACACCTCTTTTCTGAGGACATGACTTCAGAGCAGGAACTTTATTTCTCTTTGAGACTTTCTCCCTGGATTTCCTAACTAATTGATTTATGGTCGGCATAGTTCGCAGAATATATTTATAGTATTCAGTATAGTCAACATCTATTTGGAAGTTTCTAACTGTTTTAATAGTGAATTATCGCGGATTTTGGCCTCTTTTCGCAGAGCTCTTATAACGTTACCTGTTCCAGCAGGAATTAGTTTACCGACAATTACATTTTCTTTAAGACCAGTTAATTTATCAACTTTTCCATTAATAGCTGCTTCAGTAAGAACTCTTGTTGTTTCTTGGAAAGAAGCTGCTGAAATAAAGGAATTGGTTTGAAGACTCGCCTTTGTAATTCCAAGGATCATCATTTTATAATCAATCTCTTTTTTACCTTCTTTTTTTAATGTGCTATTTTTTTCTATGACTTCTATTTTATCTTTTATGTCACCAACTAAATATTCACTTTCACCAGCATCAATTACTTCAACTTTTTGTAGCATTTGACGTGTAATACATTCTATGTGCTTGTCATCAATCAAAACACCTTGTAAACGGTAAACTTTCTGAACTTCTCTGACCATATATTCAGCTAAGGCTTCAATTCCAAGAATATTTAAAATATCTGTAGGAGCTGGAGTGCCATCTACAATCATATCTCCTTTGTTTACCTTATCTCCCTCATTAAAATAAATATAAGTTCCTTTAGGGATTAAAAATTCTACCGGCTCTCCTTCTTCAGGATTGATAATAATTCTTCTTTTACTTTTAATGTCTTTTCCAAATTCAATTGTTCCTGATATTTCAGCAAGAACAGCAGGATTCTTTGGTTTTCTTGACTCAAAAATATCAGCAACTCTAGGTAGTCCACCTGTAATATCTTTTGTTTTTGAAGAAGCTCTTGGAATTCTTGCTATTACATCACCAGCAGTAACTTCTTTTCCTTTTTCAATATTTAAAACAATGCCAACACTTAAATCGTATGTAGATGAATTTTTTGATTTGATTGGATTACCCTCTTTATCTGTAATTAACAACTGTGGTTTTAAATCTTGCTTTCCCTGAAAACTTTTCCAGTCAATGATAACTTTAGATGAAATACCTGTAGTCTCATCAAACTTTTCAATAAAAGATACTCCTTCAACTAAATCACTAAAATCTAATTTTCCAGTTTCCTCAGCAACTATAGGAACGGTGTACGGGTCCCATTCAAGTAATAAGCTATTAAGCTTAACTTCGGAACCATTTTTTAACAATAAAGTGGATCCGTATGGGGCTCTGAATGATGATACTAGAGTTTTATTATTATCAAATATTTCAAGCTCAGTGGTTCTATTAATAATAATTTCATTTCCAGCTCCGTTTACAACTGATCTGAGATTTTTAATTTTAACTTTACCATCGCATGGAGACTCAAAATTTGATTTTTCAGCGGAAGAGCTCGCAACACCTCCGACGTGGAATGTTCTCATTGTTAACTGAGTGCCGGGTTCACCAATAGACTGAGCTGCTATAATACCAACTGCTTCACCTGTATTAACTGGTACACCTTTGGCAAGATCTCTTCCATAAGATTTCGCACAAATACCATGTGTTGTTCCACAAGTAATAGGTGATTTAATTCTAACAGATGTAATGTTTTCTTTTTCTAATAATTCAATTTCTTCGTGTGAAATGTAAGAGTCATTTTTTATTATAATCTCACCTTTTTTGTTTTTGACATCATCAGCAAGGTACCTACCAAAAACTCTTTCTGTTAAAGGTATTGAAACTTCGCCAGACTCATAAATAGTGTCAACAGTTAACCCATTTTTACATGTACAATCTTTACATGTAATTGTTAAATCTTGAGCAACATCAACGAGTCTTCTAGTTAAATAACCTGAACTTGCAGTTTTAAGAGCAGTATCAGCTAAACCTTTTCTAGCACCGTGAGTAGAGTTAAAATATTCAAGAACTGTTAAACCATCTTTAAAGTTAGATGTAATTGGATTTTCAATAATCTCTCCTGATGGTCTTGCCATCAAACCTCTCATACCAGCCAACTGCTTTAACTGCGCCTCGGAGCCACGAGCACCAGAGTCTGCCATAATATATACAGAATTGATTTGGCTATCTTTATTTGATGAAACGGTTTTCATCATTGCTTTTGCAACTTTGTCCGTACAAGTAGACCATAAACCTACAACTTTATTATATTTTTCTCTTTCAGTTATGAGACCTTCTTGATATTGGTTTTCAAGGCTGTTGACTAATTTTTGGGTGTCCTGAATTAAAATATTCTTTTCATCGGGTATAACTAAATCATCTTTACCAAATGAAATACCAGCTTTTGCAGCATACTTAAAACCTACATTCATTATTTGATCAACAAATATGCAAGTCGCTTTTTGACCTGTAAATCTGTAAACGTTATCCAAAAGATTACTAATATCCTTTTTAGTAAGTACTTTATTAATAACATCAAAAGGTAAATTTTTATTTTCAGGTACAGTTTTAAAAAGAATTACTCTACCTGCAGATGTGGTAAATTTTTTATAATCAAAACTATCTGTATCAGGGTTATATATTTTTGTTCTGTATAAGATAGGAGTATGTAACTCTATTGATTTATTCTCTAATGCAAATTCTACTTCACCTACATGAGAATAATATTTTTTAGCTTCTTGTTTATCATTAATCAATGATAAGTAGTAAATACCCAAAACTATATCTTGACTTGGAACAATTATCGGTTTTCCACTAGAAGGTGAGAGAATATTGTTAGTGCTCATCATTAAAACTCTTGCCTCTAATTGAGCTTCAAGGCTAAGAGGTATATGAACTGCCATCTGGTCGCCGTCAAAGTCTGCATTAAAAGCGGTACAAACCAATGGATGCAGTTGAATAGCTTTTCCCTCTATTAAAATAGGCTCAAATGCTTGAATACCTAATCTATGCAATGTAGGTGCTCTATTTAAGAGAATTGGATGTTCTCTTATTACTTCATCAAGTATATCCCAAACCTCTGGTCTCTCTGACTCTACCATTTTCCTTGCAGATTTAAGAGTAGATGCAAAGCCATAAGACTCCAGTTTGTTATATATAAATGGTTTAAACAGTTCTAAAGCCATTTTTTTAGGCAATCCGCATTGATGAAGTTTTAATTCAGGTCCTACGACAATTACTGATCGACCAGAATAGTCAACTCTTTTACCTAATAAGTTTTGTCTAAATCTACCTTGCTTGCCTTTTAACATTTCAGATAAAGACTTAAGAGGTCTTTTATTGGTACTTGTTATAACTCTTCCTCTTCTTCCATTATCAAATAATGCATCAACAGACTCTTGTAACATTCTTTTTTCATTTCTAACAATAATGTCCGGTGCTCTTAGATCTAAAAGTCTTTTTAATCTGTTATTTCTATTTATGACTCTACGATATAAGTCGTTTAAGTCTGATGTTGCAAAACGGCCTCCTTCTAAGGGCACAAGTGGTCTTAACTCTGGGGGAATAACAGGTAATACTTTTAGTACCATCCACTCGGGTTTAATATTAGAATTTTTAAATCCCTCCATTACTTTCATTCGTTTAAGAATTTTTTTCTTTTTAGTCTCAGAGGATGTAGCTTCACTTTCTTCAACTAAATTTTTTATTTCAGCCTCTAAGTCGATTTTAGATAAAATTTCTTGAACAGCTTCTGCACCAATTCCATGTTTAAAAGAGCCTTCTCCAAATTGGTCAATAGCTTCTTCTAATTCTTCATCAGATAGTAATTGGTTAGGGCTTAAGCCGGACATTAAAGGGTCAATAACAATATGACTTTCAAAATATAAAACCTTTTCGAGGTTCTTGAGTGTTATATCGAGAGCAAGACCAATTCTACTTGGTAATGATTTTAAAAACCAAATATGAGCAACAGGAGCTGCTAATTCAATGTGAGCCATTCTCTCTCGTCTAACTTTGGAAAGTGTAACTTCGACACCACATTTTTCACATGTTATACCTTTGAATTTCATTCTTTTATATTTACCGCACAAACACTCATAATCTTTTGTAGGTCCAAAAATTCTTGCACAAAACAGTCCTTCTCTTTCAGGCTTAAATGTTCTGTAATTTATAGTCTCTGGTTTTTTGATTTCACCAAAAGACCATGATCTTATTTGCTCAGGACTTGAAACAGAAATTTTAATCTGATCAAAATTTAAAGTTTGATTATTTGTTTTAAATAAATTTGTTAAATCTTTCATTGTGCGCCCTCTCTATTGACTGTGGGGTCTGTTTCTATTAGTTCAACGTTTAATCCAAGGGATTTTAATTCTTTGACTAAAACGTGAAATGACTCAGGAATTCCACTTTCGAAGTTATAATCACCTCTAATTAATGCTTCATATACTTTAGTTCTTCCAGCTACGTCATCAGATTTAATAGTTAGAATTTCTTGTAATGTATTGGATGCTCCATATGCTTCCAATGCCCATACTTCCATTTCTCCAAATCTTTGGCCACCAAATTGAGCTTTACCTCCTAAAGGCTGTTGTGTGACAAGACTGTAAGGGCCTATAGACCTTGCATGAATTTTATCATCAATCAAATGATGAAGTTTTAAAATATACTTGTAACCAACTGTTACTTTTCTCTCAAATCTTTCTCCCGACCTACCATCATATAAATAAACTTGACCGCTGTTATCAAATCCAGCCTTATCTAATAGATTTGTAATTTCATGAGTATTTGTGCCATCAAACACAGGTGTGGCAAATGTAACACCTTTTTCTAAATTTGCTGCTAATTCAATTAGTTGATCGTCATTCATTTTGGTGATTTCAGTATTTGATTCTTTATTCTGTTCATAAAAGCTAGAGAGAGACTCTTTTAACTGAATTATATTTCCTTCTTTTCTAGCCATATCTAAACTTTTGGAAATTTGCTTACCTATTCCATAAGCTGCCCAACCTAAGTGTGTTTCTAATATCTGACCAATATTCATTCTACTTGGAACACCTAATGGATTTAATAAAACATCAACCGGAGTTCCATCTTCTAAGAAAGGCATGTCTTCGATTGGTACAATCTTAGAAATAACTCCTTTATTACCATGTCTTCCGGCCATCTTATCTCCTGCTTGTAACTTTCTTTTTACAGCAACAAAGACTTTTACCACTTTTAGAACACCGGGTAACAAATCGTCTCCACTTTGAATTTTTTCAATTTTATTTTGAAATTTTTTATCTAACAAAATTACTGCATCACTAAAGATTTTCTTTTGAGATGTAAATGTATCCATAGATGTACTATCATCAACTTGAATTTGTTCTAAAATCTCAATAGATTTAGATTTCAAATTTTCTTCTTCAATTTTATTTCCTTTGACAAAAACATCTGTATTTGAACTTGAAATTTTATTTTTAAAAATACTAATAAGGTTTTGTTTGTAATTATTTTCTAAAATATTTTTTTCATCATCTCTATCTTTAGCTAATCTATCTATTTCTACTCTTTCAATAGCTATTGTTCTCTCATCCTTTTCAACACCCCTACGAACCAATACCTGTACATCAACTACGACACCTGAGTAACCAGTCGGTAATCTCAAAGAAGTATCTTTAACATCAGCTGCCTTTTCTGAGAAAATTGCTCTCAGTAACTTTTCTTCAGGAGTGATAGGTGAGTCACCTTTTGGAGAAACTTTTCCGACAAGGATGTCACCGGGTTTGACTTCAGAGCCAATATAAACAATTCCTGCCTCATCAAGATTAGTTATACTTTCATCACCAACATTAGGCATATCTCTTGTAATTTCTTCTGGACCTAATTTAGTATCTCTACATAAGACTTCGAACTCCTCAATATGAATTGAGGTATATCTGTCTTCATGGACAACTCTTTCAGACATTATTATGGAGTCCTCAAAGTTATATCCGTTCCATGGCATAAAACCTACAAGCAAGTTTCTTCCTAAAGCTAATTCTCCTAAGTCAGTTGAAGGGCCATCTGCAATAATATCTCCTCTCTCAACATAATCACCAATTTTTACTATTGGTTTTTGATTAATTGCAGTGCTTTGATTAGATCTTTGAAACTTTTTCAAATTATAAATATCGACTCCACTTTTATCCTTACTAATGTTTTTCGAGTCAGATCTAATAACAATTCTTGAGGAGTCAACTTGATGAACGTAACCACTATTTTTTGCAATAACAACAGCTCCACTATCTCTAGCTACTTTTGACTCAAATCCTGTTCCAACAAGAGGTGCTTCACTTTTAACTAGAGGAACAGCCTGTCTCATCATATTTGATCCCATTAAAGCTCTGTTAGCATCGTCATTTTCCAAGAATGGAATAAGAGAGGCAGCAACAGATACCAGTTGTTGAGGGTTTACATCCATAAAGTCTATTTCAGATGGATCGCAGAAAATAAAATCACCCCTTCTTCTGCAACTTACTTGTTCTTCTGCAAATTTTCCGTTTTCATTAATTGGGCTATTTGCTTGAGCTATGGTATAGTTCTCTTCTTCATCAGCATTTAAATATAAAACTTCATCTGTAACAGAACCTTTAACTATTTTTCTATATGGAGTTTCAATAAAACCGTATTGATTAATTCTTGCAAAAGATGAAAGGCTATTAATTAAACCTATGTTAGAACCCTCAGGTGTTTCTATAGGGCATATTCTGCCGTAGTGAGTAGTATGAACATCCCTAACCTCAAATCCAGCTCTTTCTCTTGTTAGACCACCTGGTCCTAATGCAGAAATTCTTCTTTTATGTGTAATCTCACTTAGTGGGTTTGTTTGATCCATAAATTGGCTTAATTGACTTGTTCCTGTGAACTCTTTCAAAACAGTCTGTATAGGTTTAGAATTAACAAGATCTTGAGGCATTATAGACTCAATATCAACTGTTCCCATTTTTTCTCTAATTGCTCTTTCCATCCTTACTAAACCAATTCTGTATTGGTTTTCAATTAACTCTCCGACGGAACGAACTCTTCTATTTCCAAGATGGTCAATGTCGTCTTTACCAGCACTTTCTGTCTTCATATCAAAAAGTTTTTTTGCAACAGCAAGAATGTCTGATTTACTGAGAATTCTTGTTTTAATATCTTTGTCTAAAGATAAGTAAGAATTTAATTTAACCCTACCTACTTCTGATAGATCATATCTGTCTTCACTAAAAAACATATTTTGGAACAAATAGTTACTTGCTTCTAATGTTGGTGGCTCTCCTGGTCTTAAGATTTTAAAAATGTCAAAAAGAGCTTCTTCTCGTGAATTATTTTTATCAGCTACTAGAGAATTAATCACACCCAAATTACCTGTTGCCTGATTGGCATTTATTACAGAAAATTGATTTATAGATAGTTCCTCTAATCTTTTAAAAAACTCCTCACTTAATAGGGTGCCAGCTTCAGCATAAACTAACCCATTATCATAATTAACAATGTCATTAGATAAATAAAACCCGTATAAATCGTCTTCTTTAAAAAAGAATTTATTAATTTTTTTATCTTTTATTTCTTTTAATAACTTAAGTGATAATTTGATATCCTTATAAGCAACGACTTCATTAGTATTCGGATCTACTAAATTAAACGGTAAATTTTTATATTTAAATTTATTTAAATCTAAGTTTACTATCCAACCATCTTTATTTTTCTTAAAATTAAAAGTTTCATAAAAGTATGTTAAAATTTCTTCTGAAGTCATACCTGAAATTTTATAAATATCAGGCTCAACTTTATTTTGTATGCATTCGTGTAAATATTTTTCTGAAGCTTTAGATGGTAGGGCCTGTAAAATAGTGGTAGATATCATTTTCTTTTTTCGATCGATTCTGAAAAAAAGGTTATCTTTGTGATCGAACTCGAAATCTAACCAAGAGCCTCTGTAAGGAATTATTCTTGCATTGTATAAAACTTTACCGCTTGCATGAGTTTTGCCATCATCATGATCAAAAAAGACACCAGGTGATCTGTGTAATTGGCTAACAACAACTCTTTCAGTCCCATTTACAACAAAAGTACCATTATTAGTCATCAATGGTAAATCACCTAAATAAACTACTTGTTCTTTTATATCTCTTAGTGATTTTTCATCAGTTTCTTCATTGATATCCCATATTATTAGTCGAAAAGTAACCATAAGGGATGCAGAAAAAGTTAAACCCTTTCGTCTACACTCATCTACATCGTACTTAGGATTATCAAGATAATAATCTATATAGTGAAGCTCGGATTTACCTGCGTAGTCTTTAATTGGAAAGACAGAATTAAAGACCTCTTGCAAGCCTGTATTTGAACGACTCTCTACTGATTTTCCTAATTGAAGGAACTTATCGTATGAAATTTTTTGAATATCTACTAAATTTGGAACTTCAATCGTTTTACCGATCTTACCAAATGAATAGCGAATTCGTTTTTTTTCTGTAAAGCTAAGTGGCATATTATATAGAACCTACAATAATTAATTACTTAAGTTCTACTTTTGCGCCTGCGGCTTCTAGCTGTGTTTTCATAGCTTCCGCCTCTTCTTTCTTAACTCCTTCTTTTAAAGTTTTCGGAGCACCCTCAACCATGTCTTTAGCTTCTTTTAAACCAAGACCTGTAATAGCTCTTACTTCTTTAATAACATTAATTTTTTGATCTCCAGCTGCTGTAAGCACAACATCGAAAGCGTCTTTTTCTTCTGCTGCTTCAGCTGCAGGAGCTGCTCCGCCTGCTGCTACTGCTACAGGTGCAGCTGCGGTTACACCCCATTTTTCTTCTAAAAGTTTTGAAAGTTCTGCTGCTTCCATAACTGTTAGTGTTGATAACTCATCAACAATTTTATTTAAGTCTGCCATTTTTTTTGTCTCTCCCTAATTAGTCTTTTTTATTTTGTAGTATTGAAATAATATCCTGATCAGGTCTTTGTAATAATCTTACAAGTTTTGAAGCAGGAGCATTAATCAATCCAACTATTTTTCCTCTTATTTCTTCAAGAGAAGGTAAAGTTGCAACCTTTGCTATATCCTCTTTTGAATATAACTGGTTATCAAAAAAAGCTGCCTCTGCAGATAGCTTTTTTAAATCTTTTTCAAATTTTTTACAAACTTTCGCAGTCCCTACTGGGTTATTTGTAAAAATTAATAGTTTTTGATTTGATAAAAAATCAATCAATCCCTTTTTTTCATCGTCTTTATTAACAAAAATTTTAACAATATTATTCTTTGATACTTTCGTTACTCCATCATTATTTCTAATCTCAGTTCGAAATTCGATCATTTCTTTTACTGACATCTCTGAAAAGGAGGCAACAAATAGTGCAGAATAATCCTTTGACATTTGATCAAGGTTTTCAATATATTGTTGTTTTTCAGCTTTATTCATTAAATTTCAACCCTTAAACCAAAACCCATAGAAGAAGATAGGTAAACAGAATTCACAAAGTTACCCTTCAAACCTGATGGTTTAATTTTTTTTATTTCATCAATAAATGAAGTTACGTTTTCAGTTAATTTACTTTCATCAAAACTAACTTTACCTAAAGCTGCATGTATAGTTCCAGCTTTATCATTTTTATATGCTACAAGTCCTTTATTTATGTTTTCGATTGTGCTTTTGACATCATTTGTAACTGTGCCTGTTTTAGGGTTAGGCATTAAACCTTTTGGACCTAAAATTTTAGCAATTTTACTTACGACTGACATCATATCTGGAGTAGCAACAATAACGTCTACATCAATCTTTTTTTCAAGAGAGGTAACTAAATCATCGCCCCCTACGTGTTTAGCGCCTGCTGCTTTAGCTTCTTCAGCAGCTTTTCCTTGAGCGAAAACAGCTATTTGTACCTTTTTTCCTAATCCATGGGGTGGTATAAAACTACCTCTAACATTTTGATCAGACTGCTTAGAGTCAATACCAGTATTTATCGATACTTCTAAAGACTCATCAAATTTAACATATTTTTTTTCTTTAATAATTTTAACTGCATCAGATATCTTGTATGACTTTGTAAAGTCAATACCTTCAATTTGTTTTTTTTTGTTTTTAGTTATATTCATTATACAATTTCCATACCCATTGACCTAGCTGATCCAAGTATTATTTTTGATGCTTGATCTACGTCATAGGCGTTAAGATCTTCTAATTTTTCTTTTGCTATCTCTTCAACCTGCTTCATTGTAACCTTACCTAATTTTGATCGACCAGGTGTTTGGCAGCCTTTTTTTATTTTTGCAGCTTTCTTTAGATAAAAAGTAACGGGTGGTTTCTTTGTAACAAAATCAAAAGATCTATCTTTATATGCGGTAATTATAGTTGGTATAGGTGCACCCTTTTCCAAATCTTTTGTCTTATCGTTAAACTGTTTACAAAAATCTTGAATATTTAAACCTTTTTGACCTAAAGCAGGGCCTACTGGAGGTGCAGGATTAGCTGAACCCGCTGGGATTTGTAATTTTATATATCCTAAAATTTCTTTAGCCATGATTTTTAGCCCTTAACCACTTGTGAATAATCCAACTCTAAAGGTGTAGGTCTCCCAAAAATTGAGACGGACACTTTAAGCTTTTGTCTTGAAGTGTCAACCTCTTCTATGATGCCACTAAATGAAGCAAATGGACCATCAGAAACCTTAATCTGTTCACCAACTTCATACTCAAACTTAGGTTTAGGATTATCAACACCTTCGGTAATGTCTTGTAATAATTTAGATACTTCTCTTTCAGATATGGCAATTGGCTTATCTTTTGTGCCAAGAAAATTTGAAACTTTTGGTATATCTCTAACTAAATGCCAAGTGTCATCGTTCATTATCATTTTGATTAAAACATACCCTGGAAAAAACTTTTTTTCTGAGTTAACTCTTACACCTCTTCTAACCTCCACTACTGCTTGAGTAGGAACTGATACTTCAGAAATTGAGTCTTCTAAATTGACTTTTTTTGCCTCATCTAAAATTGAGTCTGCTACTTTTTTCTCAAAGCCAGAGTGGCAGTGTACAACATACCACTTTGATGTTTCTGTATTTTCAACCATTAAATTAACCTAGAACTATTCTCACGATAAAAGAAAAAAATTGGTCTAAGAGCATTAAAATAATTGCAGCAATACTAATTACAACCAAAACGATCCCAGCTGATGTGAAAGTTTCTCTCTTGGAGGGCCAGGTAACTTTAGATACCTCCTGTCGAACTTCTCTTAAATATTTAGCAGGATTAAATTTCATATTTTTGTTTATATTTTTTGGCAGGAGTGGCAGGCATCGAACCCGCAACCTCCGGTTTTGGAGACCGGCGCTCTACCAGTTGAGCTACACTCCTTCATATTAGTATTACTGCAGAGAATATTTTTATTCGATAATCTCTGATACAACTCCTGAGCCAACAGTTCTACCGCCTTCACGAATAGCAAAACGTAAATTGTTATTCATTGCGATAGGAGCAAGTAACTCAACTTCAAGTGTAATGTTATCTCCAGGCATTACCATTTCAGTACCTTCAGGCAATTTAATTGAACCAGTAACATCAGTGGTTCTAAAATAAAATTGAGGTCTGTAATTTGCAAAGAAAGGAGTGTGCCTTCCTCCCTCTTCTTTGCTTAAAGCATAAATCTCTGCTTTAAATTTTTTGTGAGGTTTAATACTACCAGGAGCAGCCAAAACTTGGCCTCTTTCAACCTCTTCTTTTTTAGTTCCACGAAGAAGAGCACCAATATTATCTCCAGCTTCACCAGAGTCTAATAGCTTTCTAAACATCTCAACACCTGTACAAACTGTTTTAGTTGTATCTTTTAAACCAATAATTTCAATTTCTTCACCTGGCTTAATAACACCTTGTTCAACTCTTCCAGTAACAACAGTACCTCTTCCAGAAATAGAAAATACGTCTTCAACTGGCATCAAGAAAGGCTTATCTAATTCTCTTGTAGGAGCAGGTATGTATTCGTCAATTTTTGACATTAATTCAATGATTGAGTTTTTACCAATATTTTCATCTCTGTCTTCTACTGCTGCAAGAGCTGATCCTTTGACGATTGGAATATCATCTCCAGGAAAATCATATTTTGATAAGAGCTCTCTTATTTCAACCTCAACAAGCTCTAATAATTCTTGATCATCTACTTGATCAACTTTGTTAAGGTAAACAACTAGTGCTGGTACACCAACTTGTCTAGCTAAAAGAATGTGTTCACGTGTTTGAGGCATTGGTCCATCAGCTGCATTAACAACTAAAATACCACCGTCCATCTGAGCAGCACCTGTAATCATATTTTTTACATAGTCTGCGTGACCTGGGCAGTCGACGTGTGCATAGTGTCTTTTATCTGTTGAATATTCAACGTGAGCTGTTGAAATTGTAATACCTCTCTCTTTTTCTTCAGGTGCTTTATCAATTTCATCATACGCAGTAAACTCTGCACCACCTTTTTCTGCTAAAACTTTTGTTATTGCTGCGGTAAGTGTAGTTTTACCATGGTCGACGTGACCGATAGTTCCGATGTTGACGTGTTCTTTCGATCTGTCAAATTTTTCTTTAGTCATTTTAAGTTGTTACCTCTTTTTTAATATCTGTTACTTAATTTTTTCAATGTATTTGGAGCGGGTGAAGGGAATCGAACCCTCGTAGCCAGCTTGGAAGGCTGGAGCTTTACCATTAAGCTACACCCGCGGTTTAGCGGGTAACCACTTCAAAACATTCACAAAATCAAATCCTTGTGAGTTCCGATAAACTACTAATTTTTCTTTAAAATTCAATAAGAAAAGTGAAAAAAAGTGGTGGAGGGAGTAGGATTCGAACCTACGTACACTTGCGTGAACAGATTTACAGTCTGCCGCCTTTAACCACTCGGCCATCCCTCCAAAGTGTTTAAAATCAGGTGTTGATTAATAGATAATTGTCTTTGAAAGTCAATAGACTTCCTTAATTTTTACTGTTATTTAAAACAATGCTTATTTCAGGGGCTAATTCTTGCACTAGTTGTATAATCCATAATCCTGATAAAATTATTGAAATTTTTATAAATGTTGAAAGACAATCAGTTTTTGCAAATTTGATAGAGCAAAATAAACTTAATAATAAGACAAAGTTTTTAAAGAAAAACGAATTTAATAGACTTGGTATTAAAAATGATAGATTTATCAGTGATATAGTTATAAGAAGAGAAAATTATAAACCCTCAAATTTAGAGGAAATTATTAAAAATACAAAAAAATCACTTATTATAATTGCCGATCAGATCACAGACCAAAATAACCTAGGAAACATAGTAAGAACGGCTCTTTTGATAGGAGCTGATGGTCTGTTACTATCAGAACATTCTTCGGCAGATATTAACGATGTAACGTCATCAACCTCGTCTGGAGCCATTGAAGTGTTGAAATATCATGTTTCTAAAAATATTAACAGAACAATAGAATTTCTAAAAAAATCTGGTTATTGGACTTATTCACTAGATATGAGCGGTCAAGAAATAAACAGAAAATTTAATTTTGATAAAAAATCTGTCATCATTGTTGGAAGTGAAGGAAAAGGGATTAGAAGAAATATTTTAACAAATAGTGACTTTAAAATAAGCATCCCTCAAGAAAATGTAGATGGTATTGATAGTTATAACGCAGCAAATTCTTTAGCAATTGCTGCATATCATTTCAAAATTAGTAATTTTTAAATATTGTTTATTTTAAATTTTAATATAAATAGTAACACAATGCCGGCTTAGCTCAGTTGGTAGAGCAGTTGATTTGTAATCATCAGGTCGGGAGTTCGAGTCCCCCAGCCGGCACCATTCACTTTTGTTAGAAAAAACCCTTAAACACATATAATTGATTATTTTCAATACTTACATTAAGTTTAAAATTTATGGTTTCAGATATTGATCAATTTGGGAGAGATATTACAAAAAATAATAATCCAAGTTTTAACGAAGAAAAGTCAAAGAAAATTTTAGACTCATTAGCTGAAATAAAAAATCAATTAGAGAATAAAGACTATAATCCAAATGTTGATGACTCATCACCAAAAATAAGAGCTAGTAATTTGAAAAATAAATCTGATTTTGATGAACTGAAATTAAAAATTGAGTCTTTAGAAAAAAAAATTAGTACTATTGATACATTCCTGAACAATAAATCAAGTATCAATGAAGTTCGTGAACTTACACCGAAGAAACTTGATGGGGACTTAAGTATTTTTCATAAATTAGATAATCAATCATCAATACAACAGAACAAATCATTGCTAGTTCTTGAAGATGAAGGTGATTATAATAGATCAAATTTTAATTTGTTTCGTTTTATAATGACAATAAATTTTCTTACAATAGTTCTTATAGGTTTAATTGTTTATATAAAAGATATACCTATCAAAAATATAATTAGTATTTTTTGAATTAGTTTACTGAGGGTTGAATTTTTTCAACACTTGCTGCGCTAAACTTAAACTCAGGAATTTTACCAATTGGATCTAACTGTGGGTTTGTAAGTACGTTTGCAGCAGCCTCAGCAAAACAAAATGGCATAAAAACCATACCCTCAGGAATTTCTCTGTCACTTCTTACTTTAATGGCTAACGATCCTCTTTTTGTCTTAACTAAAACTTGATCCCCTGGGTTAATTGTCATCCTTTTCATGTCCCATCTATTCATACTGACTATAGCTTCAGGTTCTATATGATCCAAAACATTTGCTCTTCTTGTCATTGAACCTGTGTGCCAATGTTCTAAAAGTCTACCTGTTGTTAGGATCATTGGGAAATCATCATCAGGTAACTCAGCAGGTGGTATTAGCTTAGCTGGAACTATTTTACCTCTTCCATTCGCTGTAGGAAAATTCTCATTAAAAATAATTTCGTTTCCAGGTTTATTAGGATCATCACAAGGGTATGTTACAGAGTTTTCATTTTCTAATCTTTCGTAGCTAATATTTTTTAAAGAAGGCATTACTTGAGCCATTTCATTGAAAATATCTCTTGGATGTAAATAGCTCCAATCTAAACCCATACCTTGAGCTATAGCTTGAGTAATCCACCAATCCTGTCTCGCTGAACCAGGAGGTGGTACTGCTTGGCGGCCCAATTGAACTTGTCTGTTAGTATTTGTGTAAGTTCCAGTTTTTTCAGCATGGGCTGATGATGGTAAGATTACATCTGCATGCCAGGCAGTTTCAGTCATGAAGATATCTTGAACAACTAAATGATCTAATTTAGCTAACGCTGCTCTTGCATGATTTTGATCAGGATCAGACATTGCAGGGTTTTCGCCCATGATATACATACCTTTGATCTCATCTTCTAAAATTTTGTTAATAACTTCAACAACGGTTAAACCTTTTTTATCATCAAGACCTGTCTTCCAAAAATTTTCATATTTTTGATGGATACTCCCATCTTCAACTGACTGGTAATCAGGAAAGACCATTGGAATTAATCCGGCATCAGATGCACCTTGAACATTATTTTGTCCTCTCAGAGGATGTAAACCTGTGCCTTCTCTTCCAATCTGTCCTGTGGTTAAAGCCAAAGCTATTAGACATCTAGCATTGTCTGTTCCATGCACATGTTGAGATACTCCCATTCCCCAAAAAATAATGGATCTCTCTGATTTAGCATAAAGTCTGGCAACTTCTCGTAACTCTTGAGCTTTGATGCCACAAATAGCTTCCATTTTTTCAGGTGAAAAATCTTTTATCTCTTCTTGTAATTTTTCAAAGCCCTCTGTTTGTCCTTGAATATATTGTTCATCATAAAGTTTCTCTTCAACAATGGTAAATAAAAGCGCGTTGAGCATTGCAACATCAGTGCCCGCTTTAAATTGCAAGTTATATGTGGCATGTTTTGTTAAACCTTGTTTTCTTGGATCCATAACAACTAACTTGGATCCTCTCTTTGCTGCACGTTTTAGATATGTTGCTGCAACCGGATGGTTTTCAGTAGGCCTTGCACCTATAACAATGATACAGTCAGCATCAGATGCTGACATAAAAGGAGCTGACACAGCTCCAGAGTTTACACATTCCATGAGTGCTGCAACAGAGGATGCGTGACATAATCTAGTACAATGATCAACGTTATTTGAACCAAAACCAACTCTTACCAATTTTTGAAATAAGTAAGCTTCCTCATTAGAACACTTAGCTGAACCAAAACCTGCTAAACTTTTTGGTCCGTGATCCTCTTTTAAATTTAAAAGACCAGATGAAGCTCTTTCAATTGCGTCTTCCCAAGTAGTCTCTTCAAAATAATCATAGATATCAGCATCTTTAATCTCAAGATGTGGATCTTTTTCAACACCAGGTTTTCTAACTAAAGGTTTAGTAAGCCTTCCATCATGATTAATATAATCAAAACCAAATCTACCCTTTACACATAATCTATTTTCATTGGCAGGTCCATTTTTACCATCAACGTACAATATTTTATCGTCTTTTACGTGGACTTCAGTTTGACATCCTACACCACAATAAGGACAAACACTCTCTACTACTTTATCTGAATAGGACTCTCTTTTCCCCTCATTATCTACTAAGGAAGACTCCATTAATGCTCCTGTTGGACAAGCTTGGACACATTCTCCACAAGCAACACAAGTGCTATTACCCATTGGGTCATCTAAATCAAATATTACCTTCGCTGTTGATCCTCTGTAGGCCATTCCGATTACGTCGTTTACTTGAACTTCACGGCAAGCTCTAACACATAAATTACAATTTATACATGCATCTAAATTAACACTCATCGCTTTATGAGATCTGTCTAACTCTATTTTATCTTTACTTGGGAAACGACTATCACTAACACCTAATTTTTCAGACCAATTCCAAAACTTTGACTCAGGGTCAGGAGAATTATTTTTTTCTGGTTGATCAGACACAAGAAGTTCAAAAACCATAGAACGAGATTTTTCTGCTCTAGTGGAATTAACTGTAACCTCCATGCCTTCAGTAGGTTTACGAATACACGACGCTGCAAGAGCTCTCTCCCCTTTAATTTCAACCATACAGGCTCTACAATTTCCATCTGCACGGTAACCTGGCTCAGGTGAGTAACAGAGATGAGGGATATCAATGTTATTTTTTTTTGCGACATCCCAAATCGACTCATCTTTGTTGGCTACATATTCGTTACCGTCAATTTTAAATTTAATATTATCTGACATTAGTTGGTTACCTCCTCTGGGAAGTGTTTAATAACAGAAAGCATTGGATTTGGGGCAGCTTGTCCTAAACCACATATAGAGGCGTCCATCATTGCCGATGATAATTCTTTTAAAAGGTCTACATCCCAAGAAGATTGGTTCATAAGTTTAAGAGCTTTTTCAGTTCCATTTCTGCAAGGAGTACATTGACCACAACTTTCATCATGAAAAAAGAACATTAAATTTTTTGCTATATCTTTCATGTTTTCTTTGTCAGATAAAACGACTACAGCAGCTGAACCAATAAAACATCCATGCTCTTGTAGCGTGTCAAAATCAAGGGGAATATTATCTAATTTTGCAGGAAGTATTCCTCCAGAGGCTCCTCCAGGTAAGTATGCTTTAAATGTATGT